>NZ_JBDFVF010000007.1:0-177036 GCF_040913205.1 Bacteroides sp. MSSM.1001136sp1_RTP21357st2_D2_RTP21359_211015
GAATTAAACTACTGAGAGCGAAGATTATTTATTCACAATAGAAGAAGTACCACCAAATTTGACGAAGAACCCAAATCTCTTTCAGAGAGCAACAAGCGGTAGCATTACGAATATTATACATTGGCTGCTTTCTTCTGCCTATTCTTAGGAGCACGCGGCCAGTCTTTATCAGCTCCGGTATCATTTTGCTGTTTCATCCATTTTTGCAGTTCCATCGTCAGTTCTGCCTTCTTCTTACTATATTTCTTCACATCCGCCAAATTATTCATTTCAAACGGATCTTTCTTGATATCATATAATTCGAACTCGGGACGATTCTTATAGCGGTTCATGATTTTATGTGCCTGATCCGTGTCCTGTGCTTTCCACGAGAGATACCATTCTGCCTTTTCAATATGCTTTTCTACGTATGTTTCCTCCGGAGTCAAGTTCCAGATTAGACGATAGCGTCCGTCTGAAATAGAACGGATTGGATATGCCGGACCTTCCGGAACATTGTTGTGAACATGATAAGCATACTTATGGTGTGTCTTTGTTTTCCCTTGAAATACATCTACCAGACTCTTTCCATCTATTACGTCAGGCACCTTTCCGCCTGCAACATCGATAAATGTAGGAAGAAGGTCTTCATATTGCACAATAGCGGAAGTCTCCGTACCGGGTTTAATGACACCCGGCCAGGAAGCCACCATCGCCGACTTGACACCGGCGCTCCAATTGGTCCATTTGGCTCCGGCAAATTGCGTACCCTGCTCGGATATGAAAATGACAAGAGTGTTCTGCAACAGATTCTTTTCTTTCAGAATCTGCATAGCATCCCCCACCTGTTGATCGAGCAGGCCGACTTCCGCCAAATATCTGGCATAGTATTCACGCGTCACTTCCGTGTCGATAAACTGTGGCGGCAACTGAAGTTTCTTCCGGTCGAAGACGGAAGCGTCACCACCTGTCCAGGGAGCATGCGAATTAATAGAAGCCAAGACAAGACAGAAAGGTTGGGAAGCATCACGTTCCATAAACTTCTCGATACCTTTGGTATGATAATCAGTGTTTGGGCTTGTACATCCTTTGGGGAATCCCGGTACATCTTCGAACGGGAAGTTAGCCAAAGGTTTGATATGCCACTTCCCGGCCAATCCAACCCGATAACCCAGATTTCCCAGATAAGTGGGAAGAGATTTTACATCGGCATTGACCGAGCTATGGTTGGCGTAACCGCCATGATGCATCGGATACATACCTGTATAAACACAATGCCGGGTAGGCGTACTCATCGAAACAGAATTATACGCACTGTTGAACTTTATCCCCTGTCGAGCCAATGCATCTATATGGGGAGTCTTGTTGTTGACTGCTCCGAAACAGCCTATATCGTAATAGGAGCAGTCATCGGCTATGATTAATAATATATTAGGCTTCGAAGGAGTTTGGGCAAACCCGTTTCCTATCGCCAATCCGCCTAGGAGGCATAAACTAATCATTGATTTTTCCATCTTGTATTATTTTCAATTCATAGGGTTAACAGATTCAACGTACTACTTTCCATTCTTTAGGAGCTTTGAATCCGTCACGACCTTTACCGTAAGGTACTTCCGGTATACAAGGAGTGATCGTGTCATATTTCAGGGCAACCTCATACAAAGCTTTCACAATTTTCTCGTTTCCTGCGCTGGCATTTTTCTTTTCGTAAGGATCTGTTTTATAATCAACCAGAAAGTCCTGTTTCAAATCCAGTCCCGGTTTCATACCTTTTCTAATCAGTTTATAGTCTTTATTGACTACTGCTCCGTGTCCCAGATAAAAATCGCGGTCGATACAGGTCTTTTTACCGTTTAATACAGGGAGGATGCTGATGCCGTCATATTCACGTTTCGGACGGCTGTGATCTCCTACCAAATCTTTCAATGTGGGAACAAGATCAACAAAACCTGTCACCTGTGAACTCAAGTTCTTATATTGTTTCTCTGCCTTCTTCCAATAAAGAACAGCAGGTGCATGTACGCCTCCATCCCACTCGTCGAATTTATGTCCACGCAAAGGTCCTGATGAAGATCCCGGAACACCGGCAGTGCCGTTATCACTAAAGAAGATAAAGAAAGTGTTGTCCATAATTCCTTTCTTCTTCAAGGCATCTACAATAGCACCGATTCCCCTGTCCATACAAGAAACCATTGCACTGTAAGTCGCTTTTTTCTGTTCTTTCGGTGTCAGGCTGTCGAAATTGTTAGTATAGAGTTTTATATCTTTTTCCTGTGCCTGCAAAGGTGTATGAGGTGCATTATAGGCCACATACAACATAAACGGACCTTCTTTCTCGTATGCATCGATACAGCGGATGGCTTCTTTGGTTATCAATTCGGTAGAATATCCTTTGTCGTGGCAGGTTTCCCAGTCGTTGTGCCAGTCCAGTTCACCTTCACGCGTCAGGTCGAAATAATCTATCGCACCGTTCAGATGACCATAGAAATGCGAAAAGCCCCTATTCATCGGATAATGCACTTTCTTGGTATGCCCCAAATGCCATTTACCAATAATAGCTCTGTTCTTATATCCGTTACGTGCCAGCATATCGGCCATCGTTTCTTCATTCTCATCTAGTCCGTCCTCACGCCAGGGCGGAATAACAGCCGAACGGACACCAAACCGATTCGGGTAACGTCCCGTCATCAGTCCCGCACGGGTAGGCGTACTGATGGGAGAAGTGTAAAAGCGTTCGAGTTCCACTCCTTCGCCTACCAGAGCATCCAAACAGGGAGTCTTGATTTCACTACCATGAAATCCTACATCACCCCAACCCAAATCGTCGGCCAATACAATCACAATATTAGGACGCTCTGTCTGCGCATGAAGAAATGCCGGAAGCAGAGTACATCCACAAAGCAAACCAAAAAATTCTTTTTTCATGATATACGATTTATAAATTACATTCTGTGTTTTATTCGTTTTGACTGTGTGACGGCTTATTTTCTCTTTCCCGGCATGTGTTCGAAGGCACGCATCTCGGTAGGTTGTCCTTCGTCTCCACAATCCTTCATCCAGCGTTTCAACTCTTTATCCAAGCGGCTGATGGTAGAAGCTTGTTTCGCGTCCTCCGCCAGATTCTTCATACAATACGGGTCGTTCTTCACATCATACAATTCGATAGCCGGACGATGCTGATATTTAGTCGTCATCGCTTTTGCATGACTATCCGTTTCCGCCAGTCTTTTCCACTCTTTAAACAAAGGAGATTTTGTTTCAACATTCTGGAAAGTAGCTTCCGGGGTGAGATTGACAATATATCTGTATCGGCCGTCGTATACCGAACGGATGCCATAATAAGGCGATCCGGCATTGATGCCTCTCGTGGTCTGAAGGGAGAAAGAATATTTCTTGTGTGCTTTCTTCTTGCCTGTCAATACCGGTTTGAAACTTTCGCCATCCACTTTCGCCTGCGGCTTTCCTCCTATTATATCGACAAAAGTAGGGACAATATCTACGTATTCTACCAACGCGTCACTTACGCTTCCCGGCTTAACCACTCCCGGCCAACGAACGATACAGGCAGAGTGTACCCCCGCATCATAACAAGTCCATTTGGCAAAAGGCAGGCTGTTGCCTTGTTCGCTCAAATATACGACAACAGATTTATCCGTCATTTTTTCCTTATCTAAAATAGAAAGGACATTGCCGAATTCCTGATCCATATAATTGATCTCTGCCAGATAATGGGTAAACAACTCGCGAGTCTGGGGAATATCTACATACATAGGAGGCAGTGTCAGTTTGTCCGCATTAAATTGAGAGGCATCGCCTTTATTCCAAGGAGTATGCGGTTGATTGGAGGCTACAAACAGACAGAAAGGTTCGCCTTTCGCCTTGCAATCGGAAATAAATTTCTGAATTGCTTCAAAATTCAAGTCCCCACCTTTCAAAGGAGGTACATAAAGGTCGAAAGGAAATGCTGATTTCGGGGCAATATGCGATTTCCCGATCAACGCGACTTTATAACCCAACGGTTGCAGATGATGTACAACGCTCAATGTTCCTTCATTGGCACAAGTGTGATTAGGGTAAGCTCCGCTGCGTACAGGCCATACACCTGTATATAGATTATGGCGGGTAGGCGATGACATCGGAACAGCCTGATAGGCTTGTGTGAAACGTACTCCCTGTGTGGCAAAGTGGTCGATATTCGGAGTCTTCGAATCAACACTGCCATAACAGCCCAGATCATAATGAGAACAGTCGTCAGCTATGAACAACAGAAAGTTCGGTTTTTCCGTTTGCTGGGCAAAAGACAGGCTAGTAGCTCCCAAGGCTACGGATGCACTTACTAGTAATTTATTCATTTTGTGTTCCTCCTTTATTTATTTCTTTGGATGCTTAGGTAATACAAAGTTTGCATTCGCCCATTTCTCCCATTCGGCAACTAACTTGGTAAGCACTTCAGGGTGCTGTTCTGCCAGATTGTTACGTTCGGTACGGTCTTTAACCACATCGTACAATTCCCATTCTTTTCCTTTTTCGTCGCGGATTGCTTTCCAGTTTCCCCAGCGGATCGCTCTATTGTTCTGATGTTCCCAATACATATATTCGTGTATAGAGTCTGCTTTCTTTTGAATAGCAGGGAAAAGACTACTGCCTACCAATGGATATATTTTGTTTCCGCCGTGATAAGTTTCCGGATAGGCGGCTCCTGTTGCTTCCAGGATGGTCGGCATAATGTCCGGCAGATAACCGGGAACACGGCACCATTCACCTTTCTTATTCTTCAGATTGCTTTTCCACGACACGATGAGAGGGGTAGAAATACCTCCTTCATAAGAACGGCATTTGTATTTACGGAACGGAGTATTGGAAACCTGTGCCCATGCTCTTCCGTAAGAAGGGAACACGCTACAAGCCGGATTGTTGATTTCAGACACTTTCCCGCCTCCCAATTCAGCGTATGGCTCGGCACAAGCACCGTTGTCGGACAAGAACATGACAAGCGTGTTATCCAGTTTATGATTCTTCTTCAGGTAGTCCAGCAGTTTTCCTACATTATAATCTACACAATGCACCTGCGCTGCATAAACGGCCATCCGGTAGGCTACTTCATCTTTTTCCTTCTCTGTCAGCTCGTCCCATTTCCGATTTTCCCATTCGGCAAACTCTGTATTCGAGTCGATAATTCCCAACTTAGCCATCCGCTTCCGTCTTGCTTCACGAATTTCATCCCATCCTTTCTCACGATAGATCTTCGTGAATTTTTGAATGTCTTCTTCTTTTGCCTGCAACGGCCAGTGAGGAGCGTTAAATGCCAGATATAGGAAGAAAGGTTTATCATCTTTCTGCTCATCAACAAAGCGAATCGCGTAATCGGTAAATGCATCTGTTGTATAATAAGGTGCTTCCGGCTCCGGAAGTTTTGTATTGTCAAGGGTCAAGCCGCGTCCTCCCGATGGACGGAGATAGCTGCAAGCTCCTGCCAAAATTCCGTAGAAGCGTTCAAATCCCCGTTGTAAGGGCCACTTTTCTTCTCCATGCATTCCCAGATGCCATTTACCTGCCATATAGGTATGGTAGCCGCCTTCTTTCAGAACTTCGGCTATTGTGACACAATTGCGGTTGAGGAATCCTTTGTATCCCGGCACTCCCCAATCATTCGGACTCTTCTGGCCGGGATTTTTAAACGGGTCTTCGGACATCTTGACCGATACCTGCCTGATGTTGATATAGCCCTGTCATTAAACTGGCCCGGGCAGGGCAAGAACGTGAAGTGTTGTAGAATTGTGTGAAACGTACTCCTTTGGATGCCAACGCATCAATATTAGGGGTCAGTATTTCTCCACCGTAGCAGCCAATATCGGAATAACCCATATCATCTACCATAATCAGTACGACATTCGGCTTCTCTTGTGCCGAACAAAACGATGCCATCAGTAAGGGGGCAGTCATTAAGAAATTCTTCTTTACCATAGTATTATCAATTATCTGGAAAACAAAAATAGAGAAGTTTATGGAAAAGGAAGGAAAAATGCTAATCAATAAAGAACAAAATCAGGTATATATGATACCAAACAGGTATACAACGCTTTTGTGAACTTTTATTTTTACTATGAATAGTTTTTTTCCTTTATTGAACAATAAGTTTTCTATTTTCAGGCCAATATGTTCTAACTTTGTACGCTAGTTAAAAAACCTACTAAGATGAAAAACAAACGAATTACTTTTCTTCTTTCTTTTTGCTTACCATTAGCAATAGCATGGGGAGAAATACCTCCTGCTAAAACTGTATTTACACAATACATGAACCAGGCACAAACATTCGCCAACAACTATCCGCGAGAGAAAGCCTATTTGCATTTCGACAACACGAGTTATTATGTTGGAGATACGATCTGGTTCAAGGCTTATGTCACTCTCGCCGAAAAGCAGACTTTCAGTCCGATCAGCCGCCCCCTGTATGTGGAACTGGTGGATCAGACAGGACATATAGCAGATAAACAAATCATCAAACTGACGCAGGGAGAAGGGAACGGACAATTCATTCTTCCCCGTTCCATGTTATCCGGCTATTATGAGGTACGTGCCTATACCCGCTGGATGCTTGCTTTCAACGAACCGCAGTATTTCTCACGTACTTTCCCGATTTATCAACTTGCGAATAGTGATAAGCTGGAACGTAGTATCACAACTTACGAACTTAGTCCGTCGATGGAGAACCGTCCGTCGGAAACTAAGGAGAAGTTGAGTGTGCGCTTTTTTCCCGAAGGAGGGCAATTAGTGGAAGGAGTGACTTCGCAAGTGGCTTTCAAGGCGGAGAGTAAAAATGAGGGGAATATAGAATTGTCGGGAACGCTCTATACCAAAGAAGGAGCAGAAATCACTTCTTTCGAGACTTTGCACGATGGAATGGGGCATTTTGAATATACACCTTCTGCACAACCGGCTGTTGCCAAAGTCGATTTTCAAGGAAAGAAATATGAATTTACCCTTCCACAGGCGTTGCCTAACGGGTATGTGTTGAGTACTGTCAACAATGCCGGTGCCCTTTTGGTGAAAGTATCCTGCAATACCGCTACTCCTCAAGACACATTGGCTGTATTTATCAGTTATCAGGGGCGGCCGTATGTTCATCAATTGATTAGTTGCCGGGCGGACGCTCCACAAGAGTTCATTCTGCCTACCCGCAAACTACCGGCAGGTGTACTGCAAGTCAGCCTCATCAACCGAGCTGGTAATACGTTATGCGAGCGTTTTGTCTTTTCCAATCCACGTGCTCCTCTACAACTATCCGCAGAGGGACTGAAAGAGGTGTATACTCCCTACGCTCCTATTCGTTGTGAGTTACAGGTAAAGAATGCCAAAGGAGAACCGGTATCGGGAGATGTATCAGTCAGCATCCGGGATGCCGTCCGGTCAGATTATCTGGAGTATGACAATAACATCTTCACTGATTTGCTGTTAACATCTGATTTAAAAGGATATATCCATCAGCCCGGTTATTATTTTGTATCGCCGTCTCCCCGGAAGCAAACGGAACTGGATATATTATTAATGGTGCATGGATGGCGTAAATATGACATGAGCCAAGCCATTTCTACTGCTCCTTTCACTCCGTTGCAGTTACCGGAAGCTCAATTAGTGTTGAACGGGCAGGTTAAATCAACGATCCTCAAGAATAAGCTGAAAGATATAGCGCTTAGTGTGATAGTGAAGAAAGATGACCAATTTATCACTGGAGGAACCGTGACCGATGAAAACGGTCGTTTCACCATTCCTGTAGAAGACTTTGAAGGAACCACGGAAGCGGTGATCCAAACCCGGAAAGTCGGTAAAGAACGCAACAAGGATGCATCCATCCTGATCGACCGTAATTTCTCACCTGCTCCCCGAGCCTACGGCTACAAGGAGCTTCATCCTGAATGGAAGGACTTGACCCACTGGCTACAAAAAGCCGAGAATTTTGATTCTCTATACATGGATTCTATCCGGAAAGTAGAAGGACTTTATGTATTGGATGAAGTGGAAATCAAAAGCAAACGCCGGCAAGGAAGTAATATGGCTACTAAAATCAATGAGAAAAGCATTGACGCTTATTACGACGTACGCCGTTCTGTAGATTTATTACGTGACAATGGGAAGATTGTCACAACTATTCCGGAATTAATGGAAAAGTTAAGTCCGCAATTCGATTGGGATCGTAGCAATGACAAGCTTACTTATCGGCAGAAACCAATCTGCTATATCATGGATAACCACATTTTATCCGAGACAGAAACTCAAATGATGTTGACCGAAGTGGATGGACTGGCTTCTATCATCATCAGCAAAGGAACCGGAGGCATTGATGACGACATCATTCAAAACACCAAAATGTCCGAAGTTACGGATAGTACGGGAGTGGATATCAGCAAACTGGATAAATACAGTGTTTTCTACCTGATTCCCCTACCCAGACGCGATGTATTGAACAAAAGTCAGACTGCCGTACTTGGTACCCGGCAAACAGTCATTCAGGGATATACTCATGCACTGGAATATTATTCACCTGCCTACCCGACCAAGGAATTGTATATGGATAAAGTAGACAAAAGACGGACGCTCTACTGGAATCCGTCTGTACGGACAGATGAAAATGGAAAAGCTGTGATTGAATGTTATAATAACCAATATTCCACTCCGGTGATTATTCAGGCGGAAACGATGAGTAAGGATGGACAAATAGGAAGTATGAAGTATTCTACAATCGGGCAAGCGGAGCAATAGTTCTTGTTGTAGATAACCTCATAGCCGATATTATTAATGGGGATGAAGTTATTCCTGATCCGGAAT
Source organism: Bacteroides sp. MSSM.1001136sp1_RTP21357st2_D2_RTP21359_211015 (assembly GCF_040913205.1). NCBI lineage: Bacteria > Pseudomonadati > Bacteroidota > Bacteroidia > Bacteroidales > Bacteroidaceae > Bacteroides > Bacteroides sp. MSSM.1001136sp1_RTP21357st2_D2_RTP21359_211015. Next base: position 8,803 of record NZ_JBDFVF010000007.1, read on the forward strand.
CCTTCATCCCCATTATTCTTTCAATGTTTCTATTCATTCCGTTTTAAATGGAATGACAGTTATTTCTTTTTCTGTCCCGGGTAAGGTTCTACCATGCAACGCTTAGCCCATGCTTCGTATGCTTTTGACATTTCTGCCACCTTCTCCGGATATTTAGCAGCCAGATCATGTTGCTCGCTCCGGTCTTCATTCAAATTGTACAATTCCCATTGAGAGTTATTTTTCGGGCGAACCAGTTTCCAGCCATCATTGGAAAGAAAAGCACGTTCGTTGAAGTGTTCAAAGCCCAGATAGTCGTGTCCCTTGCGATGTCCGGTCTTGAAGATAGGAAGTAAGCTCTTTCCTTCCATTGGAAGAATATCATGTCCTTTATAGGTAGTTGGATATTCAGCATCCGCTAAATCGACACAAGTAGCCATGATGTCCATTACATGCCCTATTTCAGATGTCATGCCACCCACGTTCTTTTTAATTCCTTTCGGCCAATGAGCAATCATCGGAGTACAGATACCTCCTTCATAAGATTTAGCTTTCCAAAAGCGGAATGGAGTATTCGCTACATTAGACCAACGGGCTCCCAATGAAGCGTATGTAGTCTGTGGTCCAGGCAATACCTGTTTATTACGCGGGTAAATGATTTTCTTTCCATCACGAGTCATATCCGGACGGTCGTTCTCTCCACCAGACATGTTCTGGCAGTCTTCGTTACTGCAACCATTATCAGACAAGAAAAGAATCAATGTATTATCAAGCTGTCCGGTCTTTTTCAAAGCCTCGATAATTTGTCCGATACCCTGATCTACACGGTCGATCATTGCAGCGTGAACGGCCATCGCACGGGCATCCCATTCTGCATGTGGATTATCTTCCCATTTGTCATGAAACTGACGTTCGGACAAAAAGTTATCCATTCCCGGGAAAACACCCAACTGCTTTTGACGTTCATAACGGGCATTACGGATAGCTTCCCAACCTACTTTATAAGTATCCTTATATTTCTCAATATCTTCAGGAAGTGCATGCAGCGGCCAATGCGGTGCTGTATAAGCCAAGTACATAAAGAATGGTTTATCATCCTTTGCATATTCTTCTACCTCCTGTACGGCACGATCTGAAAGGGCTTGGGTTATATAATATCCTTTGGGTACTTCCTTTATAGGCACTTCACCTTCTACTAAACTGAACGGATCAAAGTAATCCACCACTCCATAAATCACTCCATAGTGAGAATCAAACCCACGATTGACGGGATAATGACATAAATCAGAGAATGTATCATGGAAGACACGGTGTGCCAACCATTCGCGTTGGTCTTTACGCAGAGGAGTTTCGGCAACATGCCATTTTCCAACCATACTGGTGGTATATCCTGCTTCTTTCAACACCTCGGCAATGGTAACGGCATTGCGTGAGAGTGTTCCGCGATAGCCCGGCAAGTGAGCATCAAAGGTCATTCGTCCGATTCCGGCTTGATGTTGGTAAAGTCCTGTCAATAGGGAAGCACGAGTCGGGCAACTACGGCTTGCATTATAGAAATGATTGAATCGTACTCCTTCTTGTGCCAGTTTGTCCAAATTAGGAGTATGAATCTCGCTACCATAGCATCCCAGATCGGAATAGCCAAGGTCATCTGCAAGAATTACCAAGATATTAGGCCGTTTGTCCGATTTCTTGCCTTTCGCCTCTGCTGCAGAATGGCCTGCAACCATCAAGGCGGTCGGTAATAGTAATAATTTAGAATTCATAAGTTTAATATTAGTTTATAATTTGTTTTTCACTGTATTACTCTTTTCCTTTGTCTTTGTTTTCCGCAAACCATTTACATACTTTTTTGCTCAACTTAGCTACGACTTGCGGATGCGACTGCGCCACATCGTTTTTCTCGAATTTGTCTTTTACAATATCGTACAGCTGCGCATCGCTTCCATCGCTATTTATCAATAGCTTCCAGTTGCCACTGCGTATAGCCAGATGAGGACTTCTGTCGTTTGCATTTCCCGGTTTCTTAAAGAATTGGTTTCTACCGAAATCCCACATCAAATCCGTTTTACGTTTAGCTTTCGATTTGCCCAAAAGAACTTTATCATAATTTTGTCCGTCTCCCTGATAACCTTTCTCTGTTTCAATTCCGGCTATCGCACATAAAGAGGGATATAAATCGACTGCACACAGTACGCTCTCATTATTCACTTGTCCAGCCTTTATTTTCTTGGGGTATTTTATAAGGAACGGCATACGAATTCCACCTTCATAAAGGCTGTTCTTCGTTCCTCTTAAATAAGCAGCACGAGCGGATTGGAAACTGGGCGCCGGTCCATTATCACTAGTGAAAATCACGATTGTATTTTCCGACAATCCCAACTCATCCAATGCTTTGATAAAACGTCCGATCTGTTTGTCCATTTCAGCAAGAACAGGGATGAAGGCTTCTTCCGTATTCCAGCTTTTGTTATCCTTTTGCTTAAATTCCGGTACCCAAGGAGTATGCATATCATCCGGCCAGAGATTCAAAAAGAAAGGCTGGTCTTTATGACGTTTGACAAAGTCGATGCTCTTATTTACAAAGTACTCGGTACGTCTCCAGCGTTTTACGCTGTCTTTGGCCGACCATATCCAGTTCGTAGCAGTGATTGCCGGTTCCGGGTCCGGACTTTCATACGTCGATATATATTCGTCAAAACCATAATTTTTAATAGAAGGTGCATTGTGCACGTCGCGCCCGCCTCCCATGTGCCATTTACCTATGTGTCCGGTGGCATAACCTGCACTTTGGAAAGCACGTGCCATGGAAGGATTCTTGTCACTCAAAAAGTTACGCTGTTCACACTTCTTGTTGCTGGCTTTATTATTTAAAAAGGTATTAATTCCTACTTCAATCGGGAATTTGCCTGTTGTCAATCCGCAACGTGAAGGTGAGCTGACCGGTGCGGATGAATAATACTGATTGAATAACAATCCGTCCTGCGCTATCTTATCAATATTCGGAGTAGGAACAAACTTACCTCCATAACAACCGATATCTCCGATTCCCATATCATCTACATAGATGACGACCACATTGGGTTTTGTCTCTGCCTGCATACTGGCCACGGGTAATAAAGCTCCCAACCAAGGCAAATGTTTTTTGATGTTCATAATTATTCTGATTTAATTAACTATGCTTTTTGTCGGTTTCGTGTGACTGACTTACAGAACAAAAGTAAGTAAGTTTTTTAAGAGAAAGGGAAAAATACAAATCAATAAAGGAAAAAAACAGGTAAACAGAGATGGAAGTAACTAATCAGGATCTATTACAAGTAAATAGGGAAGATATAATTTCCATATCTTCCCTATTTCATTATCTATATTATTACCATTCAATCTGCTGGTCTTCATCCGGAATCTGCGTATTGATATTCCGCAGAAGCGTCATACTTCCTGCTACTCTATACTTGATAGGAATTACTTCTGTACCACTACCTCCATAAGTAAAATCTTGGAAGTCGTATTCAAACATAATTTGAACATAACGACGTTCCAAATAAGGGCGTGTCGCGTCCATAACCGAAGTACTACTATAAGTAGGCGTCCCAATCAGTTCAAACTCCATTTCGTTACTTGGATCATCCTGCTTCATATCCAATGTTCCATCTTCTTTGAAGTGCACATTAATTTTGTATTTCTTACGCATATCCTTATCCATATCCTCATTAATCAAACCGGCATAAAAGAATATGGAATTGTTATCTACCACATATCCTGTACGCTTGTCCGTCGTTCTTGCATTCGTATCAGGCTTACCATTTATATAAGTGTACACTTTCATGGAAGAAGCCGTGTACGAACCGGAATAATTATTAAAAGGTACTACCTTCAACAAAGCTTTTGCATAGTTCTTGCGCGGATGACTTTGATAAGCATAGGATCCATCATCAACAATGGTCAACGGTAAAACCCATTTTTCCAACATATCAATGTCTTGCAAATTGAAATCTATATTTAATAGTTCTACGCACGAACCGGCAGGAATATGTACTGTTTCTGGAAATTCATATTTGTCTTCCTCCATTTCCGTATACCATAATTCCGGACGATAAAGACTAAAACGTTCGATATTCAGTGTTTTCAGCGTATCCTTATCTACTGCTATATGTATATCTCTGTCTTGGCTATTCACTGTAGAGCCACTGACAATGATAGGTAGCTGATAGGTCACTTTTCCATTGTCCTTATACCTAACGTAGATGGTAGTAACACCATCGCTTCCTGAAGCGATAGGCGCTTTGAAAGATACGTATTGTTCATACTGCTCATCTTCCCACTCATTATTACAAGCGGTTCCCAAGACGATGACAGCCAATAAACTTAAATAAATATATATATTCTTCATATCATATTCTTATTAGGAGATTAATCATTGTATGTCCATCCCGGGTTCTGCGTCAACCGTTTATTACGTTTTAACTCATCGTGGCTGATAGGCCAGAAATAGAGTTTACGTGAGAAGGCAGTAGGTAAGTCTGCAATTTCAATCGGAGTATAGAATTGTTCTCTCTGCTCTTCTACATCCGACATATAGAAATTACACCCGTAATTTTTCTTGGATTCTTCCACTTCTGCATCTTTCCATCTACGCAAATCAAAATAACGCTGCCCTTCGGCCATGAGTTCAATCTGACGTTCACGTTTCAGTTTCTTACGGAATACATCCCGGTCCTGGTACTCTGGCATTGTATAATCGGGTACACCCGCACGGCGACGTACTTGTCTGATGCCTTTTTTCATTTCATCAACATCACGTTTGACGGAATAACTGGTAGATCCATCCCACGATGGAATGTCGTACGAAGATCCATCTTCCAGTTCATTCAACGCTTCGGCATAAATCAACAGAATCTCGGCAAAGCGGATGGCAGGCTCTGCTTTCGCTTTGATTTCCTTACGATTCGTATCGTCTGGATGCACATATTTCATGATACCGATCCCGGATCGTAAATAGACACCGGTACCAGAGAAACCGTCAGTATTGATACCGTAATAATAGTTAACTTGTTTCTCAACGTCATTCTTATAATCTGTTGTCTCTGCATTTTTCAGCAAAGCCCATACGCAGCCATTGAACGAAACGGATGCATAAAAACGCGGTTCTCTATCCGCATATTCCTTATATACGCCTTCCTTTATTTGAGGATATGTGCCTGCCTCAACTTCCTTTTTGGTAACAAAACGTGTACCGGAAGGATATTCTTCTTTAAAATGTTCTCTACTGAATTCGTCTCCGTTTGCCATATAATAAGCATCACACATCTTTTGTGTCATACCATAAGCATTATTTCCTCCACCCAAAGTTTTCGGCATTTGAAGTTTCACCATTTCAGCAATACTATTGACCCCTTGATTACGCCCACGGCTGAAAATCAACTCCGGGTTCTGATACATCGCTAACGAACCATTGAAAACTGCCCGGTAGGATTCGTAAGGATCTATATCGCTATAGCCACCTTCGTTCCATGTCTTTGTCGAGAAGTCACCATCCTGATAAGGGGTAATGGTAGCAGGATATCCGGGTTCAGCAATGTTAGTTGCCTTTTTGTGGTAGAGTTCATAACGATGACCGTTGTTCTCACCGGGAAGTTCCATCACATCTCTTGCCGCAGCTGCTGCTCTTGCCCACTTATATTCATTGTATTCCTGGGACATCAGACAATTTCCTTCATAGTCTACCAAATCCGAGAACTTATCCGGATCTCCCGGACGGGGATTATTGATAGGACTCGCTGAATATATCAATGCTCTGGCACGAGCCGCCAATGCTGCTCCCCGTGTGGGACGCGCCACCTGATTAATGGCTCGGGTCAGAGGCAAATCCTTGGCTGCCAGACGCATCTCCGATTCAATATATTCCACACATTCATCATACGAACTACGTTGAATTGCCAAATCATCATAATCGGAAGTATAGTCAAGCCCCTCATCTGGTAATAAAGGTACAGGACCATATTTGCGAAGTAACAACCAATAATAGTAAGCACGAACAAAACGTGCCTGCGCTTTCATATCAGCTCTCTCTTCTTCCGTATACTTCGTATTCATATCAATATTTTGGATGAAGATAGATGCTTGACGAATACCTTTATAACTATCGCCCCACGAATGACGGTAACTCTCATCATAAGTACCGGTCTTGAACGTCTTATACGCATCGAGACTATTACCACCGAAGTAAATGTCATCGGCAAAGTTAGTGATTGTATTAAGCATGTTAGACACTTCCAAATTGTATCCGCCTAAAAAGGAATAGGCATGTGCTAACCATTCTTCCGTAGATTCCTTGTCGGTAAAAACATCCTCCAAAGACCGGCGGTCTTTAAAATATTTATCTGAGTCGAGGTTATCCGAACAAGCAACGGCAATTACACTCAATATAATACCAATATACAGTTTATATATCTTTCTCATTTTTCATGCATTTAATTAGATATTCACAGTTAATCCCAAAGTAAATGTCTTAGCAAGCGGATATTTTTCTCCGTTAGAACTTCCCATTTCCGGGTCCCATTCTTTAAATTTAGCAAACGTCAAGATGTTGGTACCAATGAAAAAGACACGTATCTTGTTAAACCGTATCTTGTTCACAATCGATTTCGGTAATGTATAACCCACTTCCAATGTTTTCAAGCGTAAATAAGAACCATCCCTGAGCCAGTAAGTAGAAGCTCTATAGTTATTATCGTTCCCTCCATAACTAAGCCGGGGATACGAAGCATTAGGATTTTCATTAGCCGGAATACCCAATGTGGCAGCTGTCTCCGCATCGACATAGCGGTCTTTCACCAAATTCGTCAGGACATTTCCCCACTGACTACCATTAAAGGCATATACGGTAGGGCCATTAATGAAGAACGAAGACTTGCCTGCTCCTTGGAAGTGTGCATTGAAGTCGAAGCCTTTCCACTGTGCAGAAATACCAAAACCATAAATCAAGTTAGGCTTCGTTGTTGCACCAATAGCTACCTCATCACTGCCATTAATAATTCCGTCTCCATTGACATCTTTATATTTAATGTCACCCGGTTGCACCTTCCCCCAGTTAGTTTGCTGCGGGCTATTGCGTATATCATCATAATCTTTAAACAATCCCAAAGCAATTAATCCCTTCGCCTGATTAACCCTGTAACCAGCCTCCTTTTGATAGGGATAAACTGCATTTTCTTCGTCTTTCTCCAGAATCTCATTCTTACTGTAAGTAAAGTTACCACGTACAGTCAGATTGACTTTACCTATTTTCTGCTTGTAAGCAAAATTACCGTCAAAACCTTTCGACCGCCCACTTCCCACATTCGCTTTTGGATAAGTATTTACACCCACAATGCCAGGTAGATAATTACGTTCCATATAGATACCATCACGCTGTTCATGGAAATAATCTACAGTAGCCGTAAACTTGTCATTGAATAAGGATAAATCCACACCTGCATCGTGCTTGGTCGCAATTTCCCAAGTGACATTGTTGGAGGCCAGCTGCGTATACTGCATTCCTGTATACACATTGTCCGGAGAACCGTAATCACTCCAAGTCCAGCCATTTCCATCATCCTTGATTGTGTACAAATAGGGAAAACGATATGTTGTATCACCTATTTTAAGCTTATCGCTACCCACTTTGCCATAGGAATAACGTAACTTGAACATATTCATCCATTTCAGATGTTTCTTTATAAACGTTTCTTCTGCTATATTCCAAGCGAGAGAAAACGCAGGGAAAAAGCCGAAACGATGTCCATCAGCAAAATTTTCCGAACCATTATAGCCAAAGTTAAAGTCAGCAAAATAGCGATAGTTCCAGTTGTAACTTACCCGACCGGCCAATCCCATGTGACGTTTGGCAATCCCATTCTTTACATCCGTTCCAATATCAACTGTTGTCCGATAAGCATCCTGACTATATTTCAATGTTCCACTCAAATGATGCGCGTGAAATGCACGGTTATATTGTAAAAATGCTTCCAGGAATTCACGGCGTTCACCAGTAGAGGCACTGGTTTGCTCCATCGGTTTTTCGGCACTTTGTTGGTTGAAGATCACCTTTCCCTCATCATTGCGATCTCTTTGGGCACGCCATGTTTCCGGCATTCTTATCCGGTTTATTTCACTCTGATTATTCGTGTCGAACCCGAAACGTCCTTCAAAACGCAGGCCTTTAGTGATAAAATCCAACTTTTGTTCCAAAGAAATATTGGTCTGAATTTTATTATTCCAGATTTCTTTATAACCACTCTGTGTAGCAAGTACCCAAGGATTATTGCGATTATCTTCTTTCCCGTGTGCAGGAATGTAACCATTAGAATACATCACAGGAATACTGATTGGACTCTGCCCCATCAATGAAGTCCATACGTTAGAGCCCTGCCCCGGTGCATTACGCTTCTTTAATGAACCGGATACGCCTACTTTTACAAGAGTAGTCTTCGTTACATCAATATCCGTATTCAAACGGTAATTCCAACGTTGACTACTAGGATTAGTATTATAATCCTTACGCATGGCATCATCCGTTTTGTACATACCTTCTTCATTCACATAACTAAGCGATACAAAATAACGCGCCGTGCTACCTCCGCCACTCATATTCAGATTAGCACGATAAGTCATAGCTCCATCTTTCAACAGGACATCCATCCAGTCTACATTCGGATATAAATCCGGGTCAAGTCCCAATCGCAGAATTTCCATTTCGTCATTCTGATAAATTCTCTCTTGATTACGAGTTATACATGCTTCATTCATCAGCATGGCATAACTGTAACCATCTGCAAATTCCGGTGTGATGGTACGCGCATTATAAGAAGTCTCCACTTTAGCATTAATCTTAATCTTACCTTCTTTACCATGCTTGGTAGTAATCAACACTACACCATTTGCGCCACGAGAACCATAAATCGCGGTTGTAGAAGCATCCTTCAATACAGTAAAAGACTCAATATCCTCAATATTGATTTCATCTAAATCGCGTTCAAAACCATCAACTAATACTAATGCGGAGCTATTAGCACCAAAAGTGGATATACCTCGAATCCAGAATTCAGAAGTATTCACACCCGGTTGTCCAGAAGTTTGCATGGCAAGGACACCTGATACATTTCCGGCCAATGCATTAGAAAGATTCGCCGTAGGATTTGATTTCAGCACCTCTACATCTACATTCGTCACTGCACCAGTCACAGTCAATTTCTTCTGCGCACCCGTTCCCGTAATTACTACTTCATCAATTTCTCTAGCCTCCGATTCTTTCATTGACACATTGACCAGATTTTGGTGCTTCACCAATATTTCTTGTGTATCAAAACCAATATACGAAAATACCAAACGAGAAAATTCCTCTATGTTTATCTTGTAACGTCCGTTGATATCTGTTATCGCTCCTAAACCAGGTTTGTCTTTCACTGTTACATTGACACCAACCAATGGTTCTTTATTCATATCTGTCACAACTCCCGTTACCTCAATAGTCTTCTCTTGAGCAAAAAGGGAAACAGAGACTAATAACAGACAAATCGTAATAAATTCTTTTATTCTCATGTGTTCTTCTTTTTATTGATTTTCTTGGTCCTGATTGTCATTAGATTCTTCTCCAACTAAATCGTCAGATGCCTGTTCTTTAGCAATCTTCCGGATCTTATAATTTCCCGAATCACCCACATAGAAAGTCTTTGTTACCTCATCGTAAGCCAAAGCTACCGGTTGATTAAAGCGAGCTCTCTCACGTACTTCTCCATTTTGCTTACCCCATTTATAGCTACTTGCAGAGGCAGAACCGCGTCCGGCAAACGTAGAAACCACCCCATCCGGAGTCAATATTCGAATACAATGATTCTCTTTATCTGCGAAATAGAAGTCATACCAATCATCCTTATTAGCAGCCTTATACTCCTCGTTAAATACGAAAACACCTTGACCTGGTTTATTGATGCGTGCATTGATACCTACAAGATCCTTATAATCAGCCTGACCGGATTGTCCGCACACAATATATGGAGTTACCAGTTTTTTAGTCTCCTCATCATAATTGGAACGAAGTATATAATGCGATTCATGCATGATGATATAAACATATTTACCTGTTGGATGAGGAACCATACTAAAGTCAACCGTCTGATTAGGTACACTAAATGCCAAAAAGTCATTCAACCCTGCTCCACCAGGAACTTCCGGATTGTTATTATAGCCGTTTTCTTCAAAATTATATCTGTACACATTGCCTGTTGCACGATGATTGAAGTAAAGTTCTCCCGTTTGTGGAAGCACCATAGACCCGTTACAAGCATTACCACGCGCCAAAGCGACCCAACTAGACTCTTTGAAATCTTGTCCGTCTGTACTGCTTCCACGCTTTAAAATAATATTGTTTCTATTCTTAGCACCACCATTCTGGGGAGCAGCCAATATCATATCACCATCATTAGTCCATGTAATAGTAGTTGCACGGTTGATATTATTTAGTTCCTTAGTATAGATCATTTCCTTTTCCAAATCTAACACTCTCAGATTTCCTTTATTTTGAGACAAATAAAGAATATTAGAATGTTGGGGATCAAAAGAAAACCAAAAAGGATAGTCTATCTTTCCACAATCGTCAAACGGACCAGTGTCTACAATATTTCCCTCTCCCAGTTCATCTACATCACCACATAAGTCTGTTACTACCATTTGTGGTTCGTACTGATATTTTTCAGATGCTATCACAGTTTGTTCACCTATCTTTATTTCTACAGTTCCTTCGAAACAGCTCTCCGGCGTGGAGCAGTAGATACTGGTACCTTTAGAACTAATGACAATGGCTTCTTTACCACCTACCTTAACAGAAATAATAGAACAATCTATTCCAAAGTTGCTACCATAGATTATCATTTTCTTCTTTCCACCTCCCGATTTAGGTGTGAAATCCGTCACTTCTACTGGCAGATTCGGATCATAAGGCGCTGATGTATCGTCTTTGCTATCTTTGCAGCTACTAAAACAGACTGCCAAAATGAATACCAACATCATGCATTGTAGCCCTATGTTCCCATGTTTCATAGTTTTACATTTCATAATACACTAGATTTAAATTATTGATTGTTTTGAACTTTATCCATTAATACCTTCATCCAGTATCCTCCGATCACCGAACGGGCTCTGAAGCCCACCCATTTTCCACTGTCTGTGTGGTGCCAGTCACTGATAGGTACACGAGATACTGTTTCATTGATATATTTATAGACAGGATCAGAGAATTTCTGGAAGGTTTCCTTATCTGATGACATAGCTGCCGTCCACATGATCCAGTCGGATTTTGTGTATTCTTTACGAGAATCCAAAGGGAGTCCATAAGGATTCTGTTTTGTTAGATAATAATTGAGCTCTTTTCCAATTACATTATTAGGAAATAAATTCAGGTTCCACAATTTGTCCCAAACCATATTATACTTCTGGCTCCAGGTATTCTTACGGTCGAAAGCCAAGCGATAGTGGTCGCCCTCATTCGCCATTTCTTCCCATTTCACTGCCATTTTCTTGGCTATATCCGCATATTTGTCTGCTACATCATTCAATCCGAGCATACGAGCCATCTCGCTGTATCCGGCCACTCCCATGATAGCTTTTACAGAAAGATTGGCATTGTGTGCCCAATGTCCGGCGAAGTCATCCGTGCAAAGTTGGTTTTCCGGGTCCTGTCCATACTCTACTAAATAATTGGTCCATGTCGTTAGAATGTCCCAATATTTCTTAGCATAATCTGCATTACCTTCAATTTTCGAAATAGCTGCAGTTAGAATCACCATATTACCACTTTCTTCAATCGGCATGTCACCACCATAAACTTGTCCATTAGCTATTGGATAAGTGCCAAGGTCATGTGCTGCGAAAGGTTTATCCCAGCGACCGCTAGCACTATATTCAAAGATACTAGTCATCATTGCCTTTTGTAAATCAGGATTATAGACCAAAAACAGGGGAGCAGACGGATAGGTCAGGTCGACTGTATTGATACAACCATTACTGTTATTCTCTTTAGAGAACCACATCAGATTGCCTTCTTTGTCTGTAAATAGTTTGTGAGCAGAAATAACTTGACGATAGGCTGCAGAACAGATTTCTGCATATTTTTTACCACCAGCTTTTTCTGCATCGCTATAAATAAGCTCATCAAGTGCACGACAACGCTCCATGATGGATTGATAGTTATCTCTTAGTTTTTCGAAAGCATCAAAAATCGTTACTTTACCATCATGCTTCCAATATCCCATACGTTTCTCATACATATATTCAATGGAATAAATGTCATCATAACCGATCATCAAGAAACCATCTTTACCATCTTTGGTAACAGTTCCAAAATTATGTACATAAGCCATTGCAGGAGTATTTTCTTCCCGACGAGTAATCCATTTGCTTTTACTTGAAGCTAAAGTTCCATTTTTAACAAAAGCTTCCTTCATTCCGCTATAGTCACCCAAACTTATAGATTTTCCTGCTCCATTTACACTACCAAGATATACATATCCCCAGTCAGCACAAATCAAATCACCTTTACGATCACATATCGGCTGGTTGATGGTGCCAGCTTCTACATAACTAATACCATTTTTCGATAATGTACGTGCAATAGTAGGTTGAGTAGTCTCATTCACTGCTAATACCGGAGTCGTTTCTATATAGAATTGTACATCATGCTCTTTTTTATCAAGAGGACGCACACGATAGGAGATGTAGTTAATCGGAGTTGACAACAAATCCAAGTCATCTATCAATTGAGGTGCTGTAAATACGACATCTAATTCGACTGGTCCGCAAGTGAATGTATAGTAACTGGAAGTGGCTAGTACATCTACCGATTTCTGTACAGCCTCATTTTCAAATGTTACTGCATTTTTCTTTTCACGATATAAACCAAAATCCACATAAGATCCTCCTGTCGTGTTATGACAATGTGCTGCAATCACATTTTTACCATTACGAAGCTTCTTCTTGGCTTCGTCTGAAAGTTTTAGATTTACATTATTCTTCCATACGAGATCTGTAGCAACCAGTTTTTCTCCATTTAAATATAATTCGAATACATCGTCATGAGAATAAATAAGAAAAATATTCTCTGTTAAATCCAAATCATTTATTTCAAATGTACGTCGGATATAAATATCTGTATTATCTCCTTTCCATTCTGTGCGAACACGTGGCATATCACGGCTACCGAAAGCTGCTTTACCTTTTTTCCAACTACTATCATCAAACTGGAATTCTTGCCATCCATTTGCTGGTTGACTATTAGTATATGCAGCCTCCCAACGTTCCACATTTGTCATGGGAGCAATAGGTATTAGAGCTACTTGATCTTTACCCAGGAAACGATACACTTTACCATCTACGCGTAAAGCCCCTACTAATGGCTTCTTAGCTGTAGTCCAGTGTTCTGTACTTCCTTCCATTAATTTATCATAAGGAGACCAGATAGAGAAGTGAGGATCTGAAACAACGATAGGTACCGATGGAGTACGTAGCGCTACCTCTTTTACTGGTTTAAATAAGTTGCCGGTTTGAGCATTTGCGAATAAACCGACCGAAAAGGCCATTACTGTTAGTAGTTTCTTCATAAATATTTTCTAATTAATCTACAATTTTAAGGTTACCCATCTACAATCTTGTTTACCTATAAAGAAAAACAAACCCTACGTTTTCTTTTATTTCTCTTTTTACCTTCTTACTATTACCTTTTAAATGCAATCTTACCTTTCTTATCGCTATACCTAAATAATATATTAAAATCAGTACTGTCGAATATTTATAAATGCTAGAGGAAAAGTTTATATAGAATTGTGTGTTTCAGGTAGGACCCAGGATTCATACAAATCCATTTGTTTTTCCATAGCATTTTATTTGTAACGCTACAAAATAATGGAATTAATGCTAAATATTAGGAAAATCTGTGTTCAAGAAAGGACAAAATCTATTCTTTTTTCATGTTTCGAATGTTTTTAAAGTGCAAAATAACTCTCCTACAGTGTGATTTGAGTAGTTTTTTTCCTTTTTGAGCAATATTTATCCACTTTTTTAGATAGTACTATGCTTTTGGAGGTTCTAGCTTTTAACGATGAGATATTGCTCATTTCGGATAGCTTTTGTAACTTTGCAATACGAAAGCAATACAGATTTTACTATCGCAAAATATACTCCATATATTAAACCTAGGTACGTCACTCGAGAAGGGACTACTGTCCTTTATGTTCGATATAACTACAATCGGACTAAGCGTACGCTCATCTCTACTGGATACAGTATTAAACCGGAACACTGGGATTCTAAAAAGAGATGGATTAAGCGCGCTTGTCCAAACTATGATGAAATTGATGCCTGCCTGATTAGAATAACGTCCAAGCTTGGAGAAATTCTTACATATGCTAAGATAAACGGAATAAGTCCAACCGTAGATTTTGTTTTACTTGAATTAAAAAAAAATAGAGAATATGAATTACGTCCTAATCGGGTAGATATATTTGACGCATTAGAAAGATATATTACAGAAAAAGCTCTTGTTGTTTCTGCAGACCAAATAAAAGACTACCGAACACTTCGTAAACATCTGATCGCTTTCAAAGAACATTCATCGCAGCCAATTACTTTTCATAACCTGAATCTTATATTTTACAATGAATTCATGGACTATTTATTTTATAAGGTTATAAAGCCCGATGGGAGTGTTGGCTTGCTCACTAATTCTGCAGGAAAAATTATACGTTTGTTAAAGGGATTTGTTAATTATCAAATAGATAAAGGAGTTATTCCTCCAATTGACTTGAAGCATTTTAAGGTCGTAGAAGAAGAAACTGATGCTATTTATTTAAGTGAAAAGGAACTTTCAACAATACACGAGTTAGACTTGTCAGATGATAAGCAATTGGAAGAGATTAGAGATGTTTTTATTACTGGGTGTTTTACAGGACTGCGATATAGTGATCTCTCAACATTAAGTCCCGAACATATTGACTTAGATAATGAGATTATAAATCTCAAACAGAGAAAAGTGCATAAAGCTGTCATAATCCCTATGATCGATTATGTTCCGGAAATACTCAAGAAGTACAACTATGATTTACCTAAAATTCCTAGATATATATTCAACGAAAGGGTTAAAGAATTAGGGCGAAGAGCAAAACTAAAACAGAAAATCGAAGTTGTTCGCAAAAAAGGGAAAGAACGGGAAAAGAGAGTCTATGAAAAATGGGAGATGATCTCTTCTCATACTTGCCGACGATCGTTTTGCACAAATATGTATTTATCCGGCTTTCCTGCCGGAGAACTTATGCGCATATCCGGGCATAAGAGTCCATCTGCATTCATGAGATATATAAAGGTGGATAATCTACAGGCTGCAAAAAGACTAAAAGAACTTCGAGCTAAACTTGCCAGGTAAAGATTGAAATATTTCATCTTAGTTATTTCAAATTATGTTCTATTTTTCATATATGCAGAAGAATTAAGATTCTATTGAGTTGCTAAATAGAAAAAAGAAAGTCACATTTACATCATATATATTCTTTTTATTGAATATATATAGCATAATTCTTTATGAATATGTACTTTTTCTTACTATCGAAAAGATGTTTTGATATAATGAAACAAGTCGTTGGTTTAAAAGGAACATCTCCTACCTTTAAAAGAAACTACTTATTGGTTTAAAATAAACCACACTATGGACTCCTGAATGGGGTTCTAACATCTACTTTCCTTATTACCTTAAGCTATCACACAATAACATTTCTCTGCAAAATAGTATAAAAAGATAGATAAATCATTCCAGAAAGCT
The DNA here is from genome assembly GCF_040913205.1 of Bacteroides sp. MSSM.1001136sp1_RTP21357st2_D2_RTP21359_211015. Taxonomy (NCBI): domain Bacteria; kingdom Pseudomonadati; phylum Bacteroidota; class Bacteroidia; order Bacteroidales; family Bacteroidaceae; genus Bacteroides; species Bacteroides sp. MSSM.1001136sp1_RTP21357st2_D2_RTP21359_211015. The sequence continues at coordinate 24,623 of NZ_JBDFVF010000007.1, forward strand.
TTATTTACGTCGAATTCATTCAACAAGAGTAATTATTCAATCTATTTGATTTTTAATATCTTAAAATGTTGCTAGTTTTTATGTCATAAAAGAAATTACATGGATAAATGAAAAGAGAGAGAGGAAAAATATTCATTTTTTTCAGATTAGTCCATTTCTCATCTTAGACTACCACTACATTTATCCATTAACTTTTTATTTATTAAAAGTCTGCTCATAAGTTAGAATTTTGTACTTCATTTAATAGCCATAACAACACAAAGACAATATAGACTAAAGATAATTACCTGTATTTCAAATGATTGATAAATGAAAGTTTAGTCTGGACAGGACCCGGAGAATCAACTTTGTACAGATGATTTTGCAGGCCATTGGGCCCACAATGCCAATCTTTCTGTAAAAGCTATCATGGGAGTAGCTGGGTACAGCGAGATGGCTCGTATGCTTGGAATGAGTGATGTAGCCGAAAAATATGCAGCAATAGCTAAGAAAATGGCGGTGAAATGGGAGGAAATGGCAAATGAGGGTGACCACTATCGCTTGGCTTTCGACCGTAAGAATACCTGGAGCCAGAAGTATAATATGGTTTGGGACAAATTGTGGAACCTGAATTTATTTCCTAATAATGTAATTGGAAAAGAGCTCAATTATTATCTAACAAAACAGAATCCTTATGGACTCCCTTTGGATTCTCGTAAAGAATACACAAAATCCGACTGGATCATGTGGACGGCAGCTATGTCATCAGATAAGGAAACCTTCCAGAAATTCTCTGATCCTGTCTATAAATATATCAATGAAACAGTATCACGTGTACCTATCAGTGACTGGCACCATACAGACAGCGGTAAATGGGTAGGATTCAGAGCACGTTCAGTAATCGGAGGATACTGGATGAAAGTATTAATGGATAAAGTTCAGAATAATCAATAATTTAAATCTAGTGTATTATGAAATGTAAAACTATGAGACATGAGATCATTGGATTTCAATGGATGACTCTATTATTACTCTTTACGATTTGCTTCAGTAGCTGTAAAGATGATAAAGATGCGTCTGCGGAACCTTATGATCCCAGCCAACCGGTGACTGTGACGGATTTTGCTCCCAAAGCAGGAGGAGCAAACACTCGAATGATTATTTACGGTAGTAATTTCGGTACTGATTCCTCTATTGTCTTTGTGAAAATAGGCGGGAAAGAAGCAAAAGTAATTAATGCGAAAGGTAATAGTTTGTACTGTATTACCCCGCAACAATGTTACGAAGGAACTATTGAAGTAAAAGTCGGTGAACAGGATGTTATAGTATCATCAAAATATAAATATGTTCCACAAAAGGTCGTATCAACTTTATGTGGATATGTAGATGAGAAGGGTAATGGAGAAATTATAAAGGAAGGTCCTTTTAGCGACTGTGGTAAAATAGATTTTCCTGCATGGTTCGAGTTTGACCCGAAAAATCACGATATCCTGTATTTAACTCAGGATGCAGAAAATAATGGTAATGGTAAGCCGATGCGTATATTGGATTTGAAAAATGAAAGAATATACACTGGAATAACCGGTAGTTCGGAAGGAGCCGACCGCTTGCGTAGCATGTCATGGACTTTAAGTAAAGATACTATGATTATAGCATGCTCAAAAGGAGCTGATAATGCTGCAAGTAATATTATGTTAATCCGTAACCAAGACAATGATATGGTTGATGTTACAGATTTCCAGAATCCTGTAGTAAAACGTCTGACCACAAGTAGAGGGTGTCAGAACTCAATGATACACCCAGAAAATGGTGAATTATACTATAATTTCTTTGGTTCAGGGGCTGTGCTCAGATATGATTTTTACCAATGGGGGGCAAATGATAATAAAGCTCATGCAGAAGAACTGTTTACGATTCAGGATGCCAACTGGGAATTTAACTTTATCGTTCATCCATCTGGTGATTATGTTTATATGATGGTACAGAATCAGCACTATATTCTCCGTTCAAATTATGACAGAGTTAACAAGCGGCTTACAACTCCGTATATCGTTTGTGGACAACCCGGACAAGCGGATTATAAAGATTTGGCAGGAACAAAAGCACGCTTGAATAAACCCGGACAGGGAGTCTTCGTATTTAACAAAGAGTATGAGGATGCGAATAAAGAGGATTGTTATGACTTCTATTTTACGGATCGTAATAATCACTGTATACGTAAATTGACTCCGGATGGAGTAGTCTCTACTTTTGCCGGAAGAGGAAGCACAGGAATGAATGTACATGCTAATGGATATGTGGATGGCCATTTACGTGATGAAGCACGTTTTAATTATCCTTATGCTTTAGCTTATGATGAAGATACAGAAACTTTTTATGTGGGTGATGTGAACAATCATCGTATCCGGAAGATAGCATTAGAAAAGATTCCTGAAGCGACAGAAGAACATCCGGAAGAGAGTCAACCGGAAGAGGGAGAACAATAACCGAATAAAAGAAAAAACACATGAAAATAAAGAATTTTATCACCATTTGTTTGTTACTGGTTTCTGTTGCCACTTTTGCGCAGAAAAAAATTGAAGTAACGGGAGTAGTGACGGATACGAATAAAGAGCCACTGGTCGGTGTCAATGTAACAGTAAAAGATCAGGCTGGCTTAGGAGCAATTACGGATATTAACGGACGTTATAAAATTAGTATTGAAGAGTTTTCAAGACTAGTATTCTCGTACATAGGTTTTGATAAACAGGAAGTATTAGTGAAAAGGCAGCAGGTAGTCAATGTAATTATGAAGGAATCTGAAGCAAGTGAGCTTGATGAAGTCGTTATTACAGGAACCGGTGCACAAAAGAAGTTAACAGTGACTGGAGCGGTGACTACCGTTAATGTAAATGATCTGAAAGCAAATCCGACAGCAAATCTTTCAAATGCTTTGGCTGGTAATGTGGCAGGTGTTCTAGCTATGCAGACATCCGGTCAGCCTGGAAAAAATACTTCGGAATTCTGGATTCGTGGTATTTCTACTTTCGGAGCTGATAACTCGGCTTTAGTGTTAGTAGATGGATTTGAGCGTAGTCTCGATGAAATTAATATTGAGGATGTTGAATCGTTTACTGTTTTAAAGGATGCTTCTACTACAGCAATTTACGGTCCTCGTGGTGCTAATGGTGTAGTATTGATTACAACAAAACATGGTAAAGCTGGTAAAATCAATATCAGTGCTAAAGTGGAAACATCTTATAACACACGGACTATCACACCGGAATTTGTAGATGGGTACACTCATGCTAGAATGATGAATGAAGCACGTATTACTCGTAATCAAGAACCGATCTATCAGAATGACGAATTGGAAATTCTACGTTTAGGACTTGATCCTGATCTTTATCCAAATGTAGATTGGAAAGATGTATTATTGAAAGATGGAGCAATGACTTATCGTGCTAATGTGAATATGAACGGTGGTGGTAGTACAGCACGTTATTTTGTTTCGCTTAGCTATATTAGTGAAGAAGGTATGTATAAGACAGATGAAGCAGTTCGTAAAGATTATAATACCAATCCCGGTAGTCAACGATGGAATTATCGTTTGAATACCGATATTGACATCACAAAAACAACTCTTGTGAAAGTCGGTGTTTCCGGTTCTTTAAAGAAACGTAATGCTCCTGGACAAGGTGGAAATGTATGGGCATCGTTAATAAATCAAAGTCCGATTAGTATTCCAGTAATGTATTCCAATGGTTATGTACCAGCATTTGGAAAAGAAGATGATCGTTCCAATCCATGGGTATTGGCTACACAAACTGGATATTTTGAAATCTGGGAAAATAAGGTTCAGACTAATATTTCTTTAGAACAGAAGCTGGATTTTATTACTAAAGGATTGCGTTTTGAAGGTCGTTTTGGTTTCGACACTAACAACACAAACGAAATTAGCCGTAAAAAAATGCCTCAAACATGGCGCGCAGAACGTTTTCGAAATACTGATGGGGAAATTACTTTTAAAGAACAGCGAACCGAAGAAAAAATGACTCAAAGCTCTATTTCAACAGGTAACCGAACTGAATTTTTAGAAGCAATTTTACACTACAATCGTGCATTCAAAGCGCATCACGTAGGTGGTACTTTAAAATATAGCCAAGATGCTTATCGGACTACAGTAGATATTGGTACAGATATAAAGAACGGCATTGCCAAACGTCATATGGGCTTGGCAGGACGTGCTAGTTATAACTGGAATTATCGTTACTTCATAGATTTTAACTTCGGTTATAACGGATCAGAAAACTTTGCCGATGGACATCGATTCGGATTCTTCCCCGCTTTTTCTCTGGCTTGGAACATTGCAGAAGAGAAATTCATTAAGAAACATCTGGAATGGATGAATATGTTCAAGCTGCGTTACTCTTATGGTAAAGTAGGTAATGATAAATTGGGTGAACGTTTTCCTTATCTATATACAATTGCTAAGTCATATAAAGAAAATGATAAGGACATAACCTTTCCTGGTTGGAATTGGGGTGATTATGGTTATGGCAATTCTTATGATGGTATGGCATATACTCAATTAGCTTCTGAAAACGTTACTTGGGAAATTGCAACAAAGCACGATATAGGTGTAGACCTTTCTTTGTTTAATGATAAGTTTACGGCCACTGTAGACTATTTCCATGAACAACGCGATGGTATTTATATGGAACGTAAATATCTACCTGGTATAGTAGGAATTGTGAGAAGTAATCCTAAAGCAAATGTGGGTAGTGTACGTTCGCAAGGTTTTGATGGCCATTTTGCCTATAAACAGAAAATAAACAGAGTGAACCTCACGGTTCGTGGTAATTTTACTTATAGTAAAAATGAGATATTGGAGAAGGATGAAGAAAATACTGTTTATCCTTACCAGACAGAAGCGGGTTACCGTGTAAACCAAGCTAAAGGTTTGATTGCATTAGGTCTTTTTAAAGATTATGATGATATTCGTAACAGTCCTCAACAGACAGCATGGGGAAAAGTACAACCGGGTGATATTAAATATAAAGATGTTAATGGAGATGGTGTAATCAATGATGGTGACAAAGTAGCTATCGGTGCGACTACCAAACCGAATCTGATTTACGGATTTGGTATCTCTGCACAATGGAAAGGATTTGATTTCAATGTCCATTTTCAAGGAGCAGGAAAGTCTTCATTCTTCATTAATGGTTCTACGGTATTTGCCTTCAAGGATAGTCAGTGGGGAAATGTTTTGGGAAATTTAGTAGCTAATCGTTGGGTTGATGCAGACACAGCAGCTAAACTTGGAATTCCTGCTAATGAAGATCCGAATGCTTCTTATCCACGCCTTAGCTATGGTGGAAATGATAATAATCAACAAAAGTCCACTTTCTGGCTAAAAAATGGTTCATATTTACGTTTGAAGACTTTAGAAGTAGGGTATACATTGCCTAAATCAATTGTAAATAAGATTAAGTTCAATAATATACGTGTATTCTTTATTGGTACCAATTTATTGACATTCGCTAAATTTAAAGAATGGGATCCGGAATTAGGAAGTTCCACAGGGGCGGAATACCCACTGTCTAGGGTAATGACTTTAGGATTGACTGTTAATATCTAATCAATATGTGTGAAATGAAAAAGATATATAAGTTTTGTATAGGTGCCCTGTTAGGGACAATCACCGTTTCGTGTGTAGACCAGCTGGATTCGGATAAAAATTTTAAAGACCGTATGACGCTGGAAGATGTATTTACTAATGAAAAATACTCGGAAGAATGGTTAGCTCATGCTTATTCCTATCTTAAAGGAGAGAATATGGATGTTGGAACCAAAGATAATATACTGTGGTGTTTTGCCGATGATATTTATTTTGGTGACCGTGATATTTATAACACCTTTAAAACAGGGACTTATAGTGAAGGAGACCGACAATCATGGGGAGCCAGTTATAAAGGCATTCGTCAGGCATCCATTTTCATTCAAAATATCGACATGAATATGGAGTTTACAGAAGCTGAAAGAGCTGACCTGAAAGCACAAGCCCGTTTTGTACGCGCTTACTATTATTGGTTATTACTCCGTAAATATGGCCCTGTTCCTTTATTGCCGGAGGAAGGACTCGATTATACAGCCAGCTATGATGATTTGGCTTGTCAACGTAATTCCTATGATGAATGCGTAGAATATATCGAATCAGAAATGCGCTTGGCGGCTAAGGACTTACCTTTGGACAGGGGAGCGAATCATACCTCTCGTCCTACTAGAGGAGCCGCATTAGCAGCACGCGCAAAAGTTCTATTATACGCGGCAAGTCCTATTAATAACCCTCGTCCTGAAGATACCGAAAGATTTACAGATTTGGTAGATCATGACGGAAGATGTTTGTTAGCACAGGAATATAATGAATACAAATGGGCCAAAGCCGCTGCAGCAGCAAGAGACGTTATGGAACTCCCGGGAAGCAATTATGGACACCGTTATGTGTTACACACTGTGAAGAAAAGAGATGAAGCCGCTGCAGGTTATCCGAAGACACTTCCTCCTTATTCTGATAATGATTTTGAAAATGCAGATTGGCCAAATGGATATCGGGATATTGACCCCTTTGAATCCTATCGACAAGTTTTTAATGGAGCCCTGTCTATGTTTGATAATCCTGAACTTATTTTTAGTCGTGGACAAAATCAGGGTGACCGCAATCTTGCAGATATGGTATTACATCAATTGCCTACCAGTGCCAATGGCTGGAATACACATGGTATGACACAAAAGATGTGTGATGCTTACTATATGTATAATGGCTCTGAGTTTAACAGACAGACATTTTTGGACACTTGCCAAGTTGAGAACCGTTTTGTGTCTGAAAAGGAAGGGAAGGCAGGAACATATCCTTATTTAAAGAAAGGAGTATGGAAAGAGTATGCATGGCGTGAACCACGCTTCTATGCTTCAGTTGCTTTTAATGGTTGCGTATGGCCTCTATTGAATAATTCAACGCTTAAAGATCCTAAACCCGTAGAGCAACAGGTATTTTATTATCGTGGTAATGGTAATGGATATACTAACTCCAATTTTTGGCTTCGCACTGGTATTGGAATCATGAAATTTGTTCATCCGGACGATACCTCTGCGGCAAAAGGTAATAAGGACTATGTCAAACTAAAAACGGAACCTGCTATTCGTTTTGCTGAAATCTTATTGATTTACGCTGAAGCTTTGAATGAGTTGGAAGATGGATCTTCATACGACATTCCATCTTGGGACGGCTCTGCCAGTTATTCTGTCAAACGTGACATAAATGAAATGAAAAAAGGTATTCGTCCTGTTCGTTGCCGTGCAGGGGTTCCCGATTATACATTGCCAGAGTATCAAGACCGGAATGTATTCCGTAAGAAATTGAAGCATGAGCGACAGATAGAGCTCATGGGAGAAGGACATCGTTATTTTGATCTCCGCAGATGGAAAGACGCTCCGATTGAAGAGTCAATGGAAATATATGGTTGTGATGCTCTTATGACTGAAGAAAATAGAGCAGCGTTTCATTCACCAATTGTAGTCAATGAACTTCCAACTGCTTTTTCTCGCAAATTATATTTCTGGCCTATCAGTCATGAGGAGTTGAAACGCAATAAGCTGTTGACACAAAATCCGGGTTGGACATACAATGATTAATTTTAAAATGATATAAGTATGAAAATTATATATAATTGTTGGTTTGCATTATGTATGTTGCTCTTGATCACTTCTTGTAATGATGAGTGGAAAGATGAGCAGTATCGGCAATATATTTCTTTTAAAGCACCTATAAAAGATAAAGATAATGGGGTAACTCCAATATATGTGAGATACAACCCTGATGGAAAAGTACGCTATCAGTTACCGGTTATAGTTAGTGGGTCAACTACGAACGAACAAGATATAGATGTCCATGTAGCACTATATGAGGATACCTTGGAAATATTAAATAGAGAACGTTTCAGCGGGCGTACAGATTTATGGTATACGCTATTGGAGGAAGATAAATATGAATTCCCGGAAATAGTTCATATTCCTGCAGGAACATGTGTGGAACAACTAAATATTGATTTTGATTTGAGAGGAATCAATATGACAGATAAATGGGTGTTGCCTCTAACTATCGTTGATGATGCTTCTTATAATTATCAAGGTCATCCACGTAAAAACTATGCAAAAGCATTATTGCGTGTAATTCCTTTTAACGATTATTCCGGTTCATATAGTACAAGTACAATGGAAGTGTATATTCGAAATGCAAATGGAAGTACTGATAATAAACCGATGGTAACCAATAATCGTACAGCATATGTGGTAGATAATAATACTATTTTCTTTTATGCCGGTTTAATGAGCGAAGATTTATCAAGAGATGAACGGGAACTTTATAAAATATATATACGCTTCAATGAAGACAAATCATTGAGTATGTGGGCAGATGACGAAGAAAAGATTGGATTTAAGCTATACGGTACTCCTGCTTACAGCGTAACGGAAACTATGGATGCTACACGACCTTATCTAAAACATCGCTATGTTTCATTTACTATTGAATATGATTTTAAAGATGTAACTTCTCGAAATCAAGAAGTTCTTTATAAAGTTAAAGGAACAATGCTACTGGAACGAAATCTCAATACTCAGATTCCAGACGAAGATCAGCAGATTGAATGGTAAATAATGAAAAATTAAGAACTAGTCTGATAATCTAATTATATTTTATGGATTAGCAGATAAATACCATAAAATAAGAGAATAAGTTAGGCGTGATTCAGTAAACGACTTACGTGATTGAACCACGACAATAATTTAATATTCAATATAAGATAAATAATTAAGTAGCCTGTCATTGTCTAAATCGAGTTCAATGACAGGCTGTTTAAATTGCTTACAGTATGCTGCGGATATGATAATAAAGAATTTGATATAAATAAAAGGCTTTAAGTTAAGAAGAATGAGTATCTCTTATTAATTCATTCTTTAAGATTAAATTTACAAATAACAAAAAAGTAGAAACAGTGACGATAGAACGAGTATTGGGATCCAAGCTAATTGAATTGCTGTAACTGGGGATTTTAGGGATAATCGCGTCATCTTATTTACATAAAGTTACATGTCTTCTAATCCTAAGACTCGTGTTTCAATATCGTATTTTGCCATCTCTTTGTGCCTTAAATGTTCCACTTTTTCCATGAACGTTGAATGAACATAATTATTCTCTGGCATCCGTTTAACTTCTGCTATAAAGGCTTTTTTTCCACTTGATTTAAGAGCTACAATATCAATTTCATAAGAGTTTAATCGTTCTTTGTTTGTAGAACTTTTAGTTTCCCACCAGGAACCAATTTCTTTAAACCCACCTTCTTCTGCTAATTTCTGTTTAAAATAGTTTTCTAACACTCTGCCTGAATAAGTCTGATAATCAGCCTTTGCTAGTTGACGCAGGTCTTCAAAATTCTGTAGTTCAATATATGAACGATTCCGTTCGATGTATTTAAACCAGAAATTTAGAAAATTATCTCCAATAATATATCGTACATTTTTCTTAGTACCTGGTTTCGCAAAAATAGGCCGTTCGCGAGTTATCAAATTATACACATTTTCTAATTTACTTAAATGACCTCCGATAGATATCCCCCCTAGTACTGACTCTATTTCCCCTTGTGTATAATGCCCATTTGCTATTTCTAATAAGATGGAAAAGTAAATGCCATAATTTTTTCCAAATTCAGTAATCAACAAATTACGTCCTTCATCTATAAACAAGGAATTTTCTGAAAAAACGAAGTCATATATCCGATCAACAGAAAGTGCTTGATTGTCACAGAATAACTCTACATATTTAGGGATTCCTCCAGTCAGTGTATACAAAGCTAATAGGTCATCATTACTATATCCGGGCGCAAAATCCTCCATAATTTGTTTTAGCACTTTTGTATTGAAGGACCGAAGACATAAAATATTGTCAGCACGTCCGAATAATGGTTCTCCATGATCCGTGAATATCTTTTGCATCAATGAATATACAGAGCCGCTAATTACAAGATTTATTTTAGTTTCTTGCCGATATTCATCCCAAAGATTTTGCATATCACTAAAAACATCGGGTCTGATATTATAAAACTCCTGAAATTCATCAATAACAATATTAAAAGAACGTGTTTTTCCTATTTCGAAAAGATATTGTATCAAAGTAGTAAAGTTAGATATGCCATCCGGAATAAAAATAGATAATGTCTCGCGTACTATTTTTATAAAATCTGCGACTAATATACTCTCTGCTTTTCTTCCAATGAAAAAATATACAGTAGGTGTTCCCTTCAGAGCTTGTTTTATAAGACTGGTTTTTCCAATACGCCTACGGCCTGTTACCACAATCATTCTGGAATTTTGACCAAATGCAAGCTCTTGTACACGCTTCAATTCTGCAATTTCTTTCTCTCTATTATAAAACTTCATAATCAATAAGTTTTTCTCAACGGCTGTTGAGTCAACCGTCGTTGCAAAAATATGAAATAAATTAAGAACAGCCAATTTTGCAATACTTAATTATTGATGTTTTCGCCATTTTTAGAGTTCATCCGAAAGAAAATAGAATAATGAAAATAAGTGACTTTATTGAGAGAAAAATCACTTTAATTTTACTTGAAAAAGATGTAAAGCACAACACAGTAACAATACGCTAATTTATAATATTCAGATTATCAAATAGATACAGTAATGTTTGTTAGTTTGGACAGGACCCGGAAAACCAACTTTGCACGGATGATTTTGCCGGACATTGGGCACACAATGCCAATCTTTCTGTAAAAGCGATCATGGGAGTGGCCGGATACAGCGAGATGGCTCGGATGCTCGGATTGAATGATGTAGCAGACAAATATGCGGCTATAGCCAAGAAAATGGCGGTGAAATGGGAAGAAATGGCGAATGAGGGAGATCATTACCGTTTGGCTTTTGACCGTAAAGATACCTGGAGTCAAAAATATAACATGGTTTGGGATAAGTTGTGGAACCTGAATTTATTCCCTAATAATGTTATCAGAAAAGAGATTAACTATTATTTGACAAAACAGAATCCTTATGGGCTCCCTCTGGACTCTCGTAAAGAATACACAAAATCCGACTGGATCATGTGGACGGCAGCTATGTCTTCAGATAAGGAAACCTTCCAGAAATTCTCTGATCCTGTCTATAAATATATCAATGAAACAGTATCACGTGTGCCTATCAGTGACTGGCACCACACCGACAGTGGACGATGGGTAGGCTTTAGAGCACGTTCGGTGATCGGAGGATACTGGATGAAGGTGTTAATGGATAAAGTTCAAAATAATCAATAAAATTACTATGACGTTAACTTAAAAATTGTACATATGAAGTTCTTAAAGAAAATGTTGTTGGTTGGGCTACTTCCTGGCTATTTGATATGCCAGGCACAAAATGTCCAAAACAAAGAAGATGTACCCTTGGATTTAGGATATCGTGTACTCCCTATGGGAGATTATAACGGTTCAGCCTACACAATCTCGGGTAAACAGTTACGCAATCTACCTGTTACAAATCTTTCGGCAGTATTAGCCGGACTGGTACCTGGTTATTTTGCCCGACAAGTGCAAGGTGGTGGATTAGTGAATGAACAGAATTCATTCTGGATAAGAGGACAAAGAAGTAATTCGCCCGATGTATTAGTACTGGTTGATGGACAGGAACGGGATTTTGCTGTTTTGTCATCACACGAAGTAGAATCAATTACCGTATTGAAAGATGCTGCAGCAACAGCCTTATATGGAATGCGTGCAGGCAGTGGAGCTATTCTGGTTACAACTCGTAAGGGAGCAAAGGGAAAACCGCAGGTTGAATTGACAGCTCAAATTATAGCTCAACAACCACTTAAAGAATTAAATTCATTAAACGCAGCCGATTATGCAAGACAGCACAACATAGCCCGTCATAATGACAATATGGATCCCCTGTATTCGAACTATGATATAATGAATTATGCTAAGAATGATCCTAATTCCATATTATATCCCAATGTAGATTGGGCTGATAAATATTTAAAGGATATCCGATGGAGCCAACGCTATAATCTTAATATCCAAGGAGGAACAGAAAAAAGTACATATTTCGTGAATGCAATGTATACTCGTAACAATGGCTACTTCAATACAGATGATTCACATGATTATAATACCAATCACTCTGCCGAACGGTTTAATATCCGTTCCAATATCGATTTTGCCGTAACTCGCACTACCCAACTGGATGTAAATCTGTATGGCTGGTATCAAAGTCAGAATGGCCCTGGCAGCGGAGCCGAAAATATCTATAAAAATCTAGTCACATTACCGCAAGGAATCTTCCCAGAATGGTACAATGACCAAGGATATACAGATCAATACGGCAATGTTATCAATGCAGAAGATGGGAAAATTGTAGCAGGAAATGCATTCCGTGAAAATCCATGGGCAATGCTAAATCGCTCCGGCTACTTCCAGGACAAACAATTGTATGGTTCTTTCCGCACAAAACTCTCACAGGATCTTTCCTTCATAACAGAGGGATTAAAAGCTTCTGTTGCTCTATCCATGGATTCACGTACAATTTCTTCTATCAGACGTACAATAACTTTCGCATATTACGAAAAGGATGCGACGAATGAGAATGTTCTCCGCCGGACCCGTGAAGATGACTCAATGATAAACAAGGTAGATAATACCAGTTCTTTCCGCCGGACCGGTATCGTGGCTCAATTAGATTATAACCGTACCTTTGGAAAACATGGAGTTTCGGCTTTAGCTTTCTATGAACAATATGAAAGCAATGATGAAATGGTATTGCCAACCCGATTCCAAAGCGTAAATGGTTGGTTCGGCTATAATTATGATAAAAGATATGGCATCGATGTTATCGGAGCTTATCAGGGATCTCACAAATTTGGTCCGGGACACAAATTCGGTTTCTTCCCTACAATATCTGCCGGATGGACTGTTTCTAACGAATCTTTCTGGAAAGATGCAAAAAAAATAGTGCCCTACCTGAAGCTAAAAGCATCTTATGGACAAGTCGGCAACTCATCCGGCGTAGATGCCTTTTATTACAGGGGACGTATGTGGCCGCAAAACGAAGTCTATATCACAGGGGTAAACATGGGAACAAAGCTTGGAGGATACATTCAGGATATACTTCCAAATCCCGGATTGACTTGGGAGAAAGCTAGAATTCTGAATATCGGAATAGATACCCGACTATTTTCAGACCGGTTATCTGTTACAGCAGAATTTTTTAAAGACAACCGTCATGATATGTATGTAGTAAATAACAAAATCAGTTCTCTTGTCGGCAATGTAAAGGAATTTAAGCAGAATATAGGCAAAATCAATAGCCATGGAGTAGACTTATCTGCCATGTGGAATTCAAATATTGCAGACTGGAGCTATTTCATAGGTGGTACATTCTCTTATTCTACGAATGAACTGATTGCAAACGGTGAAGTAGATCAGCCATACGAATGGTTGAAGAATCAGGGACGGCCTTTAGGAGAAAATCGAGGATACATTGCAAAAGGCTTTTTCAATTCTTGGGAAGAAATAGCAGCCTCTCCTGTACAAACATTCTCTGATGTCCAACCAGGTGATGTACGTTATGAAGATATAAACAAAGACGGACAGATTGATGTAAACGATATGGTACCTATCGGTTACGGAGACATTCCCAGAATCATGTATGGTATTAACTTAGGAGTCGGCTACAAAGGATTTTCGATCACCGCATTATTTCAGGGAGCCGCAAAAGTCTCTCATCAATATTCGGACATTGTGATGAATCCTTTCACAGATAACGGAACCATATTTGAGCATCAACTTGATTACTGGACACCCGAACACCAGAATGCAACATTCCCACGTTTAACAACACTGGACAATGCCAATCTTAATAACAGACAGATAAGTACATTAAATGTGAAAGATGCTGATTTCTTAAGATTAAAAACGCTGGAAGTTGCCTATGACTTTCCTACAAAAATGATACAGAAAATCCATCTTAAGGGATTGAGACTTTTCCTTAGCGGAACGAATCTGATTACCTGGACAAAATATAAATGGGTTGATCCTGAAGCTCCTTCACTGGCAGCTCCTTTGACGAGAAACATGAGTATAGGTTGTTCCTTAAAATTCTGATAGCATGAAAAAATCGATAATTTATTTGACAATAAGCGCAACACTAACATTTTTCGGTTGTGATTATCTGGATGACATGCCCTATGACTGGGCACAACCTGATGATATTTTTACGAATGAACAGAACTATCTGAAACCGATTAATCAGGTGTATGCATATATTCCCGAAGGCTTCAACCACGTAGGAAATGCCTTTTTAGATGCAGCCACCAATGATGGAATAAGTACAATCATAGATTCGGATATTCATAAGTTGTCTCGTGGGTATGTCACTTCTTCAAATCCGATTGAAGAATGTTGGAATAAGTCATACAATGGAATTCAACAGGCCATTTTTGCCCGCAAATATTTGCGTGAGGCTGACTTGGTGTTACAAAATAAGACAGAAGAAGACATCCAGGCATTTAAAGATACCTATTGTGCGGAAACTGAATGTTTACAAGCCTTATTTGAGTTTAACCTGTTAAGACACTACGGAGGCTTTCCTATTGTCGATCGTATTTACGAAGTCGACGATCCTGAACTGCAGACAAAGGCAAGAGACTCTTTCAAAGACTGCGTCAATCACATCGTACAGTTATGTGAGAGTGCTGCCGCTGTATTAAAAGTTGATCCGGAAGGTGGGAATGGTTCTTATGGCCGTATGACTAAAGGAATGGCACTTGCTATTAAAGCCAAAACATTACTCTATGCCGCAAGCCCACTCTACAACAGAACAGATAATAACGATCCACTACTAGGCTATACTGACGGCTCGGATGTGACGGAACGTTGGAAACTTGCAGCCAAAGCTTGTGCAGATGTAATCAATCTAAATGCAGACGGAACAATATCTCCGAATGGAAGTAAAAAATATAGTCTGATAGCTCTTACTGCTGCTAAAACGTACGACAAGATCTTTATCAATGCCAATCCTAATCCGGAATATATCCTATTCTATACGGCTGCTAAGGACAATGCTCTGGAAAACAGACATTATCCCCCTACAATCTCAAAAGATCAGGGAGGAGGTACAGTACCTTCACAGCAATTGATCGATGCATTTACCATGAAAGATGGAAGCGATTATACCCATTCTTCTGACGGTGCAAGCATGTATACTAACAGAGACCCGCGTTTGGCAGCAATTATCGGATATGACGGTTCGGTTTATGGAAAGAATACCATTTATACGCGAATTAGTGATAACACAACCATAGACGGACTCAACCAAGTGAAGAACCGTTCGACCAATACGGGATATTATTTAGCTAAATTTCTGGACAAAACACTGAACTTCGGACAGGCCAATGTGGGTACCGTTTTCCACTTATTCCCGATGATTCGCTTATCTGACATCCTACTTTCCTACGCAGAAGCCATGCATCACGCTTATGGCATGAGTGTGGATCCAGAAGGCTATGGTTTGACAGCAATAGAAGCCGTACAAAAAATACGTACCAGAGCCGGATTCGAAACAAATGATAAATTTCTTAATGGGGTGACAGATAACAACTTTATGGAAAAAGTGAAGCAAGAACGCCGTATCGAACTCTGTTTTGAAGAACATCGTTACTTCGATTTGCGACGTTGGATGGATGGCAATCAACTTAGAGAACCTATTATCGGAATGAAAGTAGAAGAAAATGCTTCCGGGCTTCATTATACACGCATTACAGTAGATGAAGCACGCAATTTTAAAGATTACATGTATTATCATCCTATTCCTCTGAAAGTAATCAAGGAAAGCCCTTCCATCCAACAGAATCCAGGTTGGTAACGGGCATCAAAACTATTTAATAGATAGAAAACATGAAAAAGATAATAATATTATTCATATGCTTAACCTGCTCCATCTGGCATGTCTGTGCCCAAACCAAAGTTAGCGGAATTGTTAAAGATGCCCAAGGAATGGAGATGATTGGCGCTACTATCCTTCAGAAAGGGACTAATAATGGAATAGTGACTGGTTTGGATGGCAAATTTACTCTTACATTGTCCAACAAAGCAGAGCAAACACTTCTTATCTCAATGATCGGCTTTATAGAACAATCTATTGCCATAAAAAAGAATCATCCTTTTATCAATGTCACCTTGGAAGAAGACATTGCACAATTAGATGAAGTTGTTGTGGTGGGATATGGGACACAGAAAAAAGTATCTCTGACCGGTTCAATTTCTAATGTCGGGACCGAAGATTTGAAAAGCATGCCTGTATCAAGTGTCACAAACGCTTTAGGTGGCCGCATCCCGGGACTAGTAACCCGACAAGAGAGCGGACGTCCCGGCGGTGATCAGGCTACGATGTTTGTTCGTGGTCGTGCTTCATTGAACGACTCTAGCCCCTTAGTACTGATTGACGGGGTAGAACGACCTATGGCGCAAATCGACCCTGATGATATTGAAACTATCTCCGTGTTAAAGGATGCTTCTGCAACAGCCGTATACGGTGTACGAGGAGCCAATGGTGTGATATTGGTAACTACCCGGAGAGGTCGTGAAGGAGAAACTCAAATTTCTTTCTCATCTGAATTTGGTGTTACTTCCTTCAATCGCATATCCCAAACCCTAAATGCAGAATCCGTTTCAAGATTCATGCGTGAGGGTGCTATCAATGATGGCTTTGACCCTTCCGATACAGGTAATACTCGCGGCCTTTTCCTGTCAGAATATGACAACTATCTATATCGTACCCAGAAAAGTCCGTTTACACACCCGGACAATGACTTTGTAGATATGTTTACGAAAAATGGTCTCCAACAGAAATACAATGTAAACCTATCGGGCGGAAATAAAACAGTACGTTACTTCGTCTCTGTGGGATACTTCACTCAAACCGGTATGTTTGAGACAGACGTAGACAAAATTAAAGAGCATGAGACAATACAAACTCTTTTAGCAGCCTCGCCCGATGTAGCAAAAGGCTTATACAAAGAAGGTTATAATTCGGAATATAAGTACAGTAGGCTCACCACTCGTTCGAATATCGATATCAACCTAACTGAAGATTTCAAGGTATCCGTGAATCTTGCTTATCGTTTCGGAAGTCAGAACCGCCCCTATGGCTATGATGCTGACGGACAGGAAGCACTGCGCCTGTTCGGCATGTTCTATCGCAATTCTCCTCAAGCATTCCCAATCTTAAACGCGAATGGAACTTATGCCGCCGCCGATGG
Source organism: Bacteroides sp. MSSM.1001136sp1_RTP21357st2_D2_RTP21359_211015 (assembly GCF_040913205.1). Taxonomy (NCBI): domain Bacteria; kingdom Pseudomonadati; phylum Bacteroidota; class Bacteroidia; order Bacteroidales; family Bacteroidaceae; genus Bacteroides; species Bacteroides sp. MSSM.1001136sp1_RTP21357st2_D2_RTP21359_211015. The sequence continues at coordinate 41,958 of NZ_JBDFVF010000007.1, forward strand.
TATATGGAGACAGAATCCACTCGTGACATTATGCTATTCAGGTTTTTTTCTTGATTTCAATAATAAACTTGAGACAGATTTTGCATTCAAGTATAACCTAAGAAAACTGTTAAAAGGATTAAGTATAGACGGAAAATTCTCTTACGATGCAGGCTGGAGCAATAACCGAAGCATACAGCAGCGTCCCAATATCTATCAATATAATCCTGTAAACGGGACTTATAAACAAGGACTTGAAATGGTGTTGCCAACAAAAGCCACCAATAAAACGGCAGCTACACATCGGAAGTATGCTGAAGCGGCAGTTCGTTATAAGCAATCCTTCTCCGGACATAATATATCTGGATTGGTACTTTATAATATGAGTTACACTTCCACTCCCGGTGGACGCTATTCTTATGTACCTCATATCTATCAGGCTTTAGTAGGACGTGTTAACTATGATTATGAGAATCGCTATCTATTCGAAGTTAACGCAGGCTATAACGGCTCAAACCGTTTCGCGGAAGGACACCGTTATCAGCTCTTTCCTGCAGCATCAGTGGGATGGGTACTGACTAACGAACCTTTCTTTAAAGAAAACCCTATCTTAAGTTTTACTAAACTACGCTTCTCTTATGGTGAAGTTGGTAATGACAAGCTGGGAGGTTTCTCTTACTATTATCGTTCAGGATACGATGAAGGACTAGGCTACACTTTTGGAGAGACACATAATCCTGCGATTAAAGGTCTGATTCAAGGAAAAAGCGCCAATGAAAATATCACATGGGAAGTTGCACGGAAATACAACTTAGGACTTGAGACCAAATGGTTGAAAGACAAAATATCTGCCAGTATCGACTTTTTTAAAGAACGTCGTAGTAATATCCTATGTGAACCGGAAAGATATTCTCAAGCAGCCGGTTCAAACGGATTGGCTCCCATAAACTATGGTGTCGTAACAAATCAGGGATATGATTTGGAAATAGGCTATCAAGATCAAAAAGGAGATTTCGGATATTCCATAAAAGGGATTTATGGATATGCACACAATGAAATTGTAGAGAAAAGTGAATCTGTAAAGCCCTATGCCTATATGTCACAAACGGGAAATCCTATCGGGCAGTTTATCGGCTATATTTCCGACGGTTTCTTTAGCTCTTATGAAGATGTAGCAAGTTCTCCCGTTCAATTCGGACAAGTAAGCCGACCTGGAGATATTAAATATAAAGACTTGAATCATGATGGAGTGATCGATTCTAACGACCAAGCTCCTATCGGCTATAATCCGGTACCCGAAATGACTTTCTCTCTTGCTGCCGGTTTGAACTGGAAAGGAATTGATTTTAGTATATTGCTTCAGGGAGCTGCCCGTTCATCCATCTATCTGCAACAGGATATTGCATGGGATAATTTCTGGGGTAATTATTACGAAGAGCATATCGGAAGATGGACACCGGAAACAGCAGCAACAGCAACGTACCCACGTTTCACTAAGGCAGCCACTGCCGCGCATCCTAATTATTATAAATCTGACTATTGGTTGAAAGATTCCAAATACTTGCGTCTGAAAAACATTCAGTTAGGTTACACTATACCTCGCAAACTATTGAAAAAATTCGGAGTACGTTCACTTAGAGTATATGCGAATGCCTACAATCTCTTTACATGGGATAACGTAAAGAAGGTAGACCCTGAATCATCGAACAATAGTAATGGACAATTCTATCCACAACAAAAAGTAATAAATTTTGGTATCAACCTGAATTTCTAATGTTTGAAATGAATAATTTATGAGAAAACTATTTATATCCTTTGTAACGGCTGTCCTGCTTGCCAGTTGTAGTGCAGATAGCCTGATGAAAGAAACCGAACTGGATCTTACGGATACAGAGAAAGTTTATTCGGACATTACATTGACCCGCAAAGTTGCATACGACTTGTATGCACGTATGCGCATGGGGAGAGACCGCCTTGGCAGTTTTGGTTTTTTGGCAAACATTGGTGGTTCGCCTTGTATGCTTGACAACGCAACAGACGATGGAGCCGGAAATACAACCCGTGCCGGAGGGGCAGTTATTCCCGAACTCGAGAAATTTATCAAAGGGGGAATTGATGCTTCCAAAGGTTTGATTGGCGGTGACCATCCATGGACATTTTACTATAAGGCCATCCGTTCTGCAAACACATTCCTGAACAACGTAGACCGTTCACCATTGGAGGATGCAGAGAAGATTTCCTTGAAAAACCAAGTACGCTTTCTGCGTGCATTGTATCACCACGAACTGTTTCGTTTCTACGGAGCATTAGTAATCGGAGACAAAGAACTCGATCCGTTGCTTTATGACGAAATCAAACGTGAATCGTTAGAAACCACAGTCCGTTGGATTGCTAATGAATTCAAAGAACTTGCAGAGCCGGGAGTATTGCCCGACAAATACGATGCAGCAGATTACGGAAGAGCTACCCGGGGAGCAGCCCTAGGCTATCTGGCACGCACATTACTTTATGCAGCAAGTCCCTTACACAATGCGTCCGGAGTAACTTGGAGAGAAGCGGCTGATGCTGCCTACGATATGATTGAATATGCTGACAATGGAGATTTCTATCGTTTATATGAAGATCCGACCACTCCCGAAAAGAGCTACACACGATTATTCAATACCCGTGCCAATGGTGAGGTAATCATGGGATTTCTCCGTGCACCGGCAAATGACCTTTACGGAATGATGCCTGCCTTTGATCCCTGGAATGTAAATAAAGAGCTACTGACTTGTCCGAACCAATGGCTGGTAGACTGTTATGATATGCTCGACGGTTCACAGGCCATTCTCGGTTACGAATCAAATACGAAAGCCATCATCAACCCAAACTCCGGTTACAATGTAAATTCTCCTTATGCTAACAGGGATCCCCGTTTGGCACAGAGCATTCTATGTGATGGTGCTACCTGGCCTTTGGTCAACGGTAAGCCAGCTACAATAGACCTGTCAAAATCATATAGATGGGGAAGCGGATACTTCCTGACAAAGTTCCTGGATGACCGCATCGATCATCGAAAAAACGGTACCACTTACATGGACTTTCCAATGATGAGATATGCAGAAATCCTGCTCGATTATGCAGAAGCCGAGAATGAGGCTGAAGATACGAATACAGCCAGAGAAAAAGCAATAGCCCAGCTTAACAGGATACGTCGCCGTGCCGGTATCACGACAGACTTACTGGCCGCAGATTATAATCAGGCAACCCTTCGGGAACGCATACGCAAAGAACGCCGTGTAGAACTTTGTTTTGAAGATCATCGATTCTTTGATATAAGAAGATGGCTGATAGCAAAAGATGTAATGAGATTACCGGCTGTCGGAATAAAGAAAATTAACGGTGAATATCAACGGGTAACTTTAGATACACGAAACTATAACGAGCGCATGAACTTGGCTCCAATACCACAGGATGAAGTTAATAACTGCCCGAATATCTACCAGAATCCAGGATACTAATCTAAATAGAATGTTTACTTAAAAAAATAAAGTCATGAAAACAAATAGTATAATTGCATTAATTCTGTCAATCAGTTTATTTGGATTATTCGGTTGTGCAGATAAATATGAAGTTGATTATGAAGCACCTGTCAAAATCGAATTTGCGGGTGTCGATCAGAATAATAGAGTATCATTAACGAAAGGGATTGCTGAATACACGGCAACCATCAAAGTACAGGGAGAAATCATGAGTTTTGAAATTTATCAGGCAGACTCCAAAACCGGAATGCAGGGAAGTCTGATAGAAGAAACTGCCCAGTCATTTGCAGACGGAACGACTAATTACGAAACAACTTACAAGTTTACTTCTTTAAAAGAGAATGCCTGTATTACAGTAGTCGTTCTAGGTACCGACGGCCATACGTACCAACGTAACTTATTGGTAGAGATTACTCCTTCTATTTTATTCTCCGATCCGGATTACGGAAAAGATGGAGAAATAGTAGAGACAGCTTCAGCTTATTATGGTTGTTATTATGCAACATGGCTTCTTGGACGCACCTATATGGCTGCTGATGCCATGAAATATACAAACGAAGTCGATTTCTCACTCGGAGATATTATCTTGCCTTCAGGAAGCGAAGCTGTACCAGCTCTTGTTTCACCTGCTAAAAGAAGTGATTATGGCTTGATGACAATTAATGGTTTACAACACACATTATTTGCTGAAACCTCTTTATCACAATCAGAATTTAATGCAATCTCCCAAGTAGATGCAACTCCGATAGAAAATCTGGCAGATCCAACCTCCGAAGTCTTAGCTATTCAGGCAGATAAAGTTTACCTGTTCAAAACTGCCAATGGAAAGAAAGGATTGATTTGCATACAAAAAATAACAGCAAAAACTGGTACTATCGAAGTCTCACCGGATAATTGGGTAGAAAACACTAAATACTCATGGGTACAATTACTGACTAAAACCGTGGCGAAGTAAAGCTCCCATTCAAGATACTTTCTCCAATGATCGTATCATAGAATAATTAGAAGAATAGAGAAGTTCTCGGTTTCTACGAGCTTCTCTATTCCTGTTTTCCCAATAGAAGAAAGAAGAAATCTATCATTCTACCATTTTTTTTCCTTTATTGATTAGTATTTTTCCTTCCTTCTCTGATATCTTCCCTACTTTTGCGAAAAGTCATCATGAAAAACTGAAGTTAATTAAATCACAATAATTATGAATCTGAAAAAACATTTACCCTGGCTGGGAGCCCTGCTCCCCATTGCTAACACACAAGCAGAAACAAAACCTAATGTAGTAATTATTTATATCGATGATATGGGTATCGGTGACATAGGTTGTTATGGAGGTAAATTCGTTCCTACTCCCAATATTGACAAGTTGGCACAGGACGGACTATTATTCAACCAATATTACTCTTCTGCGCCGGTTAGCTCTCCATCCCGCTGTGGATTAACCACAGGTCTCTTTCCTCTTGAAGTAGGAATCAACACTTTCCTGAACGACAAAGCTGCGAACAAGAGATGCGAACAACGTAATTTCCTGGATGATAAGTTGCCTTCAATGGCGCGTGCTTTCCAAAATGCAGGTTACTCAACAGGACACATCGGAAAATGGCACATGGGAGGCGGACGTGACGTACATAACGCTCCTTCTATTAAAAATTACGGTTTTGACGAATATATATCAACCTACGAAAGTCCGGATCCGGAACCAGCAATCACTGCTACCAAATGGATCTGGTCGGATAAAGACAGCGTGAAACGCTGGAGACGTACCGAATACTTTGTAGATAAAAGTATTGAGTTTGTAAAAAAGCACAAAGACGAACCCTTCTTCCTAAACCTATGGCCGGACGATATGCATACCCCTTGGGTACCGGAATTCAAACAAAAGGAAAGAAAAAGCTGGGAAACACAAGAAGCATTTGCTCCTGTACTAGCGGAGATGGACAAACAACTCGGACGTTTCATCAAAACCCTGGATGAGTTGGGAGTGGGAGAAAATACAATCATTATTTTCACTAGCGACAATGGTCCTGCACCCAGCTTTAAATCTGTACGTTCCGCTTATTTGAGAGGAACTAAAAATAGTCTTTATGAAGGGGGAATCCGCATGCCGTTCATCGTTAGATATCCAAAGAAAATTAAAGCCGGACAAGTAAATAACGAGTCTGTATTATGCGCAGTAGATTTATATCCGACTTTGTGTTCTATAGCCGGAATCAAAACAGAAAAAGGTTACAAAGGCGATGGACAGAACTATTCAAAAGTTCTTCTCGGTAAATCGGAAGCCAAACGCAAGACCGATTTAATGTGGGACTTCGGACGAAACAAACATTTTGGCTTTCCAAGGAACCCTTATGACAGAAGCCCCCATTTAGCTATACGCAGTGGAAAATGGAAATTATTAGTGAACGGTGACGGAAGCGATGCGCAATTATATGATATGGAAAAGGATAAGTTCGAAAAGAATAATATCGCAAATGAGCATCCTGATTTGGTTGCCAAGTTGAGCAAGAAAGTATGTAAATGGTATGAGGAAAACAAAGACAAAGGAAAAGAGTAATACAGTGAAAAACAAATTATAAACCAACATTAAACTTATGAATTCTAATTTTTTACTATTACCAACCGCCTTGATGGTTGCAGGACATTCTGCAGCAGAGGTCAAAGGAAAAAAGTCCGATCAAAGACCCAATATCCTGGTAATTCTTGCAGATGACCTAGGCTATTCCGACCTGGGATGCTACGGTAGTGAAATTCACACACCTAATCTGGACAAACTGGCAAAACAAGGAGTACGTTTCAATCATTTCTATAACACCAGCCGGAGTTGTCCGACGCGTGCTTCCCTGTTGACAGGACTTTATCAACATCAGGCAGGAATCGGACGTATGACCTTCGATGACCACCTGCCGGGTTACCGGGGAACACTCTCACGCAATGCCGTTACTATCGCAGAGGTATTGAAAGAATCAGGATATGCTACCAGCATGGTAGGTAAATGGCACATCGCAGAAACTCCACTACGCAAAGACCAACGCGAATGGCTCGCACATCACGTATACCACGAAACCTATTCTGATCTTTGTCATTATCCGGTGAATCGCGGATTTGATACCCACTATGGTACTATCTACGGAGTAGTAGACTATTTTGACCCATTCAGTCTGGTAGAAGGTGAAGTACCCGTGAAAGAAGTACCCGACGGATATTACATCACACAGGCGCTTTCAGACCGTGCAGTGAAAGAAGTGAAAGAGTATGCCAAAGACGATAAACCATTCTTTATGTACCTGGCTTACACTGCACCACACTGGCCGTTGCATGCACTGCCGGAAGATATTGAAAAATACAAGGATACCTATAAAGTAGGTTGGGAAGCCATTCGTAATGCACGTTACGAACGTCAGAAACAGCTTGGTATATTCCCTAACATGGATAATTTCCTGTCTGATAGACAGTTCAAAGATAAATGGGAAGATAACCCACATGCTGAATGGGATGCTCGTGCCATGGCTGTTCATGCTGCCATGATCGACCGTATGGACCAGGGAATAGGACAAGTTATCGACGCCCTGGAAAAGACAGGACAACTTGAAAATACGCTGATTCTATTTCTTTCCGATAACGGATGCAGTAATGAAGATTGCCAGAACTACTCTCCAGGAGAAAATGACCGTCCTGATATGACACGTAAAGGAGAGAAAATGGTTTACCCTCATAACAAAGAAGTACTGCCTGGACCGGAAACAACTTATGCTTCATTGGGAGCACGCTGGGCAAACGTAGCCAACACACCGTTCCGTTTTTGGAAAGCCAAATCTTATGAAGGAGGTATCTGTACTCCAATGATTGCCCACTGGCCAAAAGGTATCAAGAAGAATGTCGGCAAAACGACTCCCGAAATCGGACATGTGATGGACATCATGGCTACTTGTATCGATATGGCAGGCGCCACTTATCCTACCAAATATAAAGGAAATGACATCATCCCATTGGAGGGTAAAAGCCTGGTTCCTATCTTCAAGACCGGACATCGTGAAGGACATGACTACCTTGGATTTGAGCATTTCAATGAACGTGCATTCCTTTCTAAGGATGGTTGGAAGCTAGTTCGTCCGGGAGAAAACGCTAAATGGGAATTATACAACCTGAATGAGGACCGGAGCGAAATGCATAATCTGGCAGCACAATACCCTGAAAAAGTAGCTGAAATGACAAAGGCTTACGAAGCATGGGCTAAACGTTGCATGGTAGAACCTTACCCGGGACAGAAAAAGAAATAAAGCCTACTCAATTAATTAGAAAGAGTACTCGATTAATTATTTTTATATTTGACTCCTGTCGGAAAATATCCAATGATATTGTACGACAGGAGTTTTTTTATATGCTTTTGTCCCTTCTTTATCAAGCCTCACCTGAAATCGGAGGCTGACCTGTATATTCCTTAGGCAGTACACCATATTGCGCTTTAAAACATTTCGCAAAATAAGAAGAAGAAGTAAATCCTACCTGCGCTGCCACTTCAGAAATCCGGGTACCGCTCACAATCAGTTCAGCAGCTCTATTCATACGAAGTGTCTTCAAATAATCATTAGGAGACATTCCGGACAAAGCCTTTATCTTCCGATAGAAATTAGAACGGCTCATATTCATCTGTTCCGCCAAAGTATCTATCGAGAAGTTCTCATCCGCCAACTGTTCGGCTATTACTCCCTGTATCTTAGCTATAAACTCACAATCCTTTTGAGACATCGCAAAATCCGTTGTCGAAACAGCAACCGTATCTCCTGCCAAGCTCACCATCAATTTATGAAAAGACTGCCTCAACTTCAACAGATTCTCGATCTGCATATGGAGCTGTTTAACAGAGAATGGTTTCTCAACATATACATCCGCTCCACATTCAAGTCCTTCGACTTTAGACTCCAAAGTGGTTTTCGCCGTCAACAAAATAACCGGAATATGTGAATAAGAGATTTCAGACTTCACCTTACTGCAAAGTTCCAGCCCATCCATCTCCGGCATCATAACGTCACTCACTATTACATCCACGTTTTCCTGCGCAAGCACTTCAAGCGCTTCACGACCGTTGGAAGCCCTCAACACACGGAACCACTCTGCCAATGACTCACGAGTCAGATTCAGCAAATCAACATTATCCTCAACCAACAGAACTGTGAACTTCTTTCCTGAATACTCCGAAGAGATCGTTTCAGAAGCATCCGCATGCTCTGGGGATATTTCTACAATATCGCTCATTTTTTCCGTCTCCCACTCTTTGAACGGAAGAGACAGTATAAACGAAGAACCACCTCCAATATTATCTTCCAGACGCAAATCTCCCTGATGAGCTTCTGCCAAAGACTTCGCAAAAGCCAATCCGATGCCAGTGCCTACTGCTGTGGCCACCTTATCGTCAGGCAGTTGATAGAAAGCCTCAAATATCTTTTGTTTCTGTTCATTTGGTATTCCGGGACCATCATCGTTCACTTGTATCTCATATCCCCCATCAGTAACAAGCAGCCTCAAGTCAATATGCGCATGCGCATATTTGATGGCATTTCCCATCAGATTGACAAGAATCTTACTTAATTTGTCCCTATCCACCGTAGACACCAGCTCTTGTTCAGGCACAGTCAGTTGCAAATCAATTCCTTTTAATTCAGCAGGACTTGTAAACTGATTATAAACGTCACTGACAAGCTCTTTAATATCACTCTTTTTCAGATTCAGATGCAGCGTACCACTCTCCATTTTCTGAAAATCAAGCAATTCATTAGTAATCCCCAGCAGATAATTTACATTCTTATCTATCACAGACAAATACTTGAGATCTTTTCCTTCACGTTCTTTCTCCAATAATTTTTCCAAAGGAAGCCGTATCAAACTAAGCGGAGTACGTATTTCATGCACCAAATTGATGAAGAAGCTAATTTTCGACTTGTAAACTTCCTGTTCCTTGGCAATCTGATATTTTTCCATCCGCCGCTTATATTTGCGTTTAACACGGAGATTCCATCGCCAAGCCATCCAACCGATCCATCCCAACAGCATGAGGACATAAACGAAGTAAGCAAAGGTACTACGCCACCAGGGAGGAGTAATCACCACCTTTAAAGTGGTAGTATTCTCATTCCACTGGCGATCATTATTAGAGCCTCTGACTTCGAACAAATACTCACCGGGAGGCAAATTGGTGTAAGAAGCCATATTGTTATCGGTATTCAGAATCCATTCCTTGTCCACTCCCCGAAGTATGTAAGAATACCGGTTCTTCCCCGGATCTTCAAAACTAAGAGCGACAAAACGAATAGAGAAGCTATTGTTTTCGTAAGATAAAGTCACCTTATCAGCCATATAAAGCGGCTTATCCAACTGAAGCAGTTTCTTCACCTCCTGCTCATCGGTTTGATAAGGCAACCGGATATCGGTCACATAAACCGGAGGAATATATTTGTTATCTACAAACTGTTCCGGCTGGAATACATTAAAGCCATTGATCCCACCAAAATACAATTTTCCTTCGGATGATTTCAATGAAGATCGAGCTATAAACTGATTTCCTTGCAAGCCGTCATTAATCGTAAACTGGCGGAAATGATCTTTGGTAACAGGATTAATCTTAAAAATTCCGGCATTGCTGGATACCCAGAAATCACCTCCCTGATCTTGCTCAATCGCATAAATAACCTTGTTAGGTAATAAAGTATTATGCGGGTCAAATTCAATGAATCTTTTCTCCTTAGCATCAAAAGAACACAGTCCTCCCCCATTCGTTCCAAACCACATGGTTCCTTTCACATCTTCAAATAAAGTAATGATCGAATTACTGGTGATCGTAGTTGAGTCTTCCCGTTCGTGCTGATAATTTTTATAATGACCATTTATCGTGTTGTAAGTGAACACGCCACTACTGGAAGTAGCGATCCAGAGATGATTGTACATATCTTCATGCATATCGGTAATAGAGATCATAGAACCAATATTTATGATGGGCATAAAGTTATCTTTAGCGGCATCATAACGACATAAACCCCAGCTCGTTCCTACGTAAATTTCTCCGTTCCTCCCTCTATAAAAGCATAATACGTCGTTACTACAAATCGTATAGGGAATCCCGCGAGAATGAGTATAAACTTTCACAGCTCCGGTACGCAAATTGACAACCCGTATCCCTTTCGCATAAGTACCGATCCATAAATGGTCTCCATCCAACAATAAGGAACGAATGTCATACTTTTGATTATCATGTCCTCCGATTGGATAAGGAGAAAGTTCGCGGGTAGCAGCATGGAAGAAATATAAACCGCTTTGAGTTCCAATCCAGATATTCCCATCTTTATTCTCACAGAAAGGAGCAACAACCTTTCCCGCTCCGGACACTCCGGCCAGATAGGCAGGCGAATAATAATCAAAATGTTTGGTCTGCTTGGACATATAGTTGACTCCCCCCAAATTGGTCAACACCCAGAGAGCTCCTTCTGCATCCCACATCATGCCATTGATAGTCTGATCGCTCAAGCTTCTCGGATCGGCCGGATTATCCGTCCGCTGGAATGTATTTGTATTTTGATTGAACAGATAAAGCCCGTTATCCGTACCTACCAACAGCTCTTTATCCGTATACTTCAGCAAACAATGAACAGCTCCGAAATTAAACGCCGAACCACTGTAATTATCCATAGCATCGGTTCGTTCGTCCAAACGACTCAGCAGATTGTTTCCCGCACCAATCCAAATATCTCCATCGATATTCTGAATACAGTTTACTTTATAACTATCAGAAGCATTTATATCTAATGAAATTTCATACGTCCGGAGAAACTTGCCGTTTTCGTCAAAGCACAAAAGTCCTTCCTGTAAGGAAGATATATAGACCCTCTTCCGATCAGCACTCTGACAGAGGTCCCATACAAAAGATGTCTGAACACTATTTTGAGTCAGCACCTCTGTTTTCGGATCATAAATAAAAAATCCCTGTCCCAAAGTCGCAATCCAGATAAGACCATTTTCCGTCTTAATAATCTTTTTTATCTCACTGCTGATATACACATTATACTGCGTCGTTTTATCAAAGCAAGAGAAACGATCGGTATCCCGGTCATAAATATAAAGTCCGGAGTTTGTTCCAACCCAAATATTCTTGTCCACCTCTATCAAGGCTTCTACGAAATTATTTTCTAATGAAAATTTGTCGTTGAGAACATTCCGGTACACTTTATTGCCCCGCCCGTCATAACGGTTCAATCCGTCACTCGTACCCAGCCAGATAAAACCATAACTATCTTGAAGGGCGCACCACACGGTATTATGAGACAATCCATCTTCTACCTGATATTTCTTGAACGAAAAATAAGGAGACGCGGATAGTGTTCCGGTCCAGAAGATCAGCAAGCATATTAGTATTTTAGTTAACTTCATTCTACGTGTTTTTTATTCAATTATCGGTTCAGCCAAGGTTCAGGATTCAACTTCTCTTTCTCCCTACGCAACTGGAAGTGCAATACCGTCCGTCCATTATCCGTGCCGTCAGAAAAAACCTGACCGATAGATTGCTTCGTCTTCACCGTATCACCGGCTTTGACAGAGGCAGAAGAAAGATTGCAATAAACAGAAATATAATTGCCATGACGAATGAGGACATTAAATAATCCGTTCAATTGGAACACAGCCGCCACCTTCCCATCAAAAATGGCACGCGCCTGTGCACCCGGTTTTCCCTGAATATCAATACCCTTGTTATCCAGTTTCACGTTGCGCAACCCCTCTACGGCATATTGTCCGTAACGGCTGGTGATAATATAAGCACCGGATATAGGCATTGGCAATTTCCCGCGATTCGCGGCAAAGTTACCTGATAATTCCCGATCCGCCTTACTCATGGTATAAGCCTCAAGAGGTTTCGATTTAGCGGCCGTTTCCGTTGCAGCAGATTTTCCCTCCTTGCTTTCCTCTTTCTTACGGGCAGCCGCTTCACGACGAGCTTCTTCCTGCGCACGCTTACGGGCACGCTCTATTTCTTCCGCAATTAATTTATCGATGCGGGCATTCAGCTGATTGGCTTCCCTGCGTTTTTTATTTATCTCATTCTGCAATCCTTTCTGCTTCTTTTGCAGATTAGTCACTAACGTACGTTTCTCTTTTTCCTGCTCTTCCAACTTCACCTTTTCGCTCTCACGTTCTTGCAGCAGGTTCTCTTTGGCGGCTTTCACTTGCTGACGTTCCGCTTTCTTCTTGCGTATCTGCTCCTGTTTCTTTAGGATTTCTTCCCCTTGCAGACGTTGATAAGTGGCATATTCACGAACATATCGCATACGCCGATAAGTCTGCCCCAGATTCTTTGCCGAAAAAATAAACATGAGCTTCTCCTCTATCGACTTATTCTTATACAAGTACTGGACAGAAGCTTCATATTTCTTCTTTTTATCTTTCAAATCCTTCTCCAGCCCGTGCAACTGGCGCTCCAATGAAGCCAACTCACGCTGGATAGCCTCCACATCATTGTTGATAGCCATGATATAGCGTTTCCGCTCTTCAATCTGTCCGGTCAACACAGCCAGACTATTCAACTGGCTTCCCACATCTTTCTTTGTATCCTTCAATATAGATTCCGATTCGGCAATCTGTTTTTGCAGCGCACCGCGTTTACTTTCCAGCTCACGAATCAACTTGTTCGATTGAGCGAAAAGAGGAACTGCCAACCAAAGGCAACTGATTAGAATAACAAAGAAACGTTTCATCATAATAAAGCTACCAGCATTTTTACTAATTCTTCCAAGGGAATCTGGTTGTATTTGGACGTCAGTTCCGTCGGAGTTATCGAAAACTCTTGTGTGGAGAACTCATAAAGTTGGACTTTTGCCTTTTCTAATGAAGGAATTCCTATATCTTTTCCTGTCAGCTCTGTCTTTCCACCAGGAAGAGAGGCATCCATCAATATCTTTTCCAAACGGGAAAACTCCACATTCTTCGACAATACATTTTTCAATTCAGCTTTAGTGGCACGAACAAAGCGTTTATTCATCCTGTCTACCAATAAAACTTCGTCGGGAGTAACTTCTATACGTGCCACTTCTGTACGCAGAATAGGCATCAATAAGGAGATTTGTACCCGCTCATGAGTTTTCATCTTCATGGTTCCCCCTACAGACATGCTTCCCTTCTTGCCGGGAATAGTCAACTGAAGCTTGGAAGCCAGGTAACTGGATGTCGGAGCCTTTGTCGAAGTCTTAGTTTCCGAAGTTGCCAAGTGTTTCGAACTCTTACAGCCGGCCAACACCACTACCACCAACAACAGTAGATAAATGATTCTTTTCATTCCGCAATATATTTCTTCTTCTCTATTTTCTGTTTCAACGTTTTCGACTCGCTACCCATTTCCAGTGCCTTCTTCCAATATTTCAACGCACCTTCCACATCGCCGGTCATAAAATAAATATCTCCGCAATGCTCCACAATCACATCACTCTTCTCGCCGTCGTTCTTCATTGCATTATCAATATAGATACGGGCTTCGGCATAGTTTCCCTTTTCAAAAAGAATCCATGCATAAGTATCGAGATAGGTCGAATTATTAGGTTCGGCTTTCACCGTTTTGTAACTCATCTCCTCCGCCTTGTCCAAGTCACGACGTTCCACAGACAGATAATAAGCATAATTATTTAATGCGCCAATATTGGAAGGATTATATACCAAAGCCGAATCGTAAGCAGCATAAGCCTCCGTCATTTGTTTCTTGGTATGATAAATATCCCCCATGATAGAATAAAAATCTGAAATGACTTCTTTTCTGGTATCGGGAGTTATATGTTCCAATGCTCTATTACAAACACTCAATACACTATCTCCCTGTTCTGCCTGATGATAAGCGATAGCCAGATAATAATAAAGTTCCAACGCATCCGGAGTAGCTTCAATGCCCGGTTCGCAGACCTTGATAATTTGCTTGTAATCTTCCTTTTTCACCGCCGCGCTAACCAGCATCAGACGGGCAGCCTTATTGGTAGGATCCAGATCAACCACCTGCTCCAATACCGGCACAGCCTCCTGTTCCATATTCTTCGACAACAGGTATTGAGAATAAAGCATCGGTATCTGCGGATCATCCATATCCTGCTTCATCATCCGGTCAAATAAGGCAATCACCTGAGTGCTATCTTTAGCGGACGACTGTTCATTTTCCGCAATCACCTGTCTCATGACACTGATTTTAGTATCAGAAGTCACCTTTTTGTTCAATAACAACGTATCCAGTTGCTGTTGATACAATTCTTTCTGCCCGGTCTGTTCATAGTAAGAAGCCATCGAGAAGAGAGCCATCGGATTATCAGGCTCTACAGCCAGTACCTTCTGGTATGCATCATAAGCTTCCTGCTTTTTCCCGTTCTGAAGATATACATCTCCCAGTATCACCTGATAACGCATATCCATCGGATATTCCTGTACCAGACTTTCTATTTCCTGAAATGCCTTCTTATCATCTTTCATCTGAAGATAAATCCGGAATTTCTCCATAGACAGCTGCTCATTCTTACCCAAACGTTTCTCTAAACGATTCAATGTAGAAATGACATCATTATACTTCTCCTGGCGACTGTAAATATCAAGAAGGCTGAACAAAGGGTCCTGTTTCGACGGGAAACGGGTCACCATCTTCTCAAGCAAAGCCGCAGCCTTATCCAATTCATTTTGTTGCTGGTACAAACTGACCAATCCCTGACTATACCAATAGTTATCAGGCGCAAAAGCCACTGCCTGCTCCAAAGCAACCTGACCTTGCGGCACCTGGCGAAGGAACATATAATATTGCGATATTTCATAAAGCGCAGAAGAAGCAGTGGGGTTGATATCCAGACAATGCTGTAGCAATCCAAATGCCGCATCATACTCATTCTTTCCTTTCATCCGCATGGCTTCCAAGAAGAAGTAGTCATATTTACGCTGTTGTTCAGCAGAAAGCAATGTTTCCTTCATTAAAGAAGCTCCATCTGCTTTCGCTGTTGTTTTTGCTGTACGCACAGACCGGATTCCCCCACATGAAGTGAGCATCAATACCGTCACGAACAGCCATCCTATTTTTATCTTCATTCTATTTTCTCCATTAAGCATTCATCATACTCCGGTATGTCCGAAACCACCGGCTCCCCGTTCTGTTTCATCCAGCACCTCCACTTCCTGCCATACAGGCTGTTCGTGCTTTGCTATCACCATCTGCGCGATACGTTCACCGTCTTCAATCACAAACGTTTCAGAGGAGAGATTGACTAAAATGATACAAACTTCCCCACGATAATCCGCATCAATCGTACCCGGAGAATTGAGCACCGTAATTCCTTTCTTGATCGCCAGTCCGCTACGTGGACGAACTTGTGCCTCAAATCCCTTCGGCAAGGCAATATATAGTCCTGTCGGCACCAGACAACGTTGCAACGGTTCCAGTGTGATAGGTTCAGAAAGATTAGCACGGATATCCATTCCTGCGGACAATTCAGTGGCATAAGCCGGAAGCGGATGCTTCGATTTATTGATAACTTGAATATTCATAAATGCATGTTTACTATTTAACGGGCGAAAATACACATTTTGAACTGAAAAATAGTTAAGTTTGCAGTTAAATAATGTACCTGTAGCCAATTTGCGAATGGTAAACACTAAAATTATAGATAAAATGATGAATTGGAACCAATTAATATCAGCGAAACGTTTCGGAATGGAAGAATTCCATGAGGAACGACAGGAAAACCGATCCGAATTCCAACGGGACTATGACCGTCTTATTTTTTCGGCTCCTTTCCGCAGATTACAGAACAAAACGCAAGTATTCCCTCTACCGGGCAGCGTTTTTGTACACAACCGACTTACGCACAGTCTCGAAGTCGCCAGCGTTGGCCGTTCACTCGGGGACGATGTTGCCAAAGCACTTCTGGAACGTCATCCGGAACTTCAGGATTCTTTCCTGCCGGAGATCGGTTCTATCGTTTCGGCTGCTTGCCTGGCACACGATTTGGGTAATCCGCCTTTCGGTCATTCAGGCGAAAAGGCCATTTCCACTTTTTTCTCTGAAGGGAAAGGAGTTCGCCTGAAAGAGAAACAGCCCAACGGAGAGCAACTTTCTCCGATGGAATGGGAAGATTTAATACATTTTGAAGGAAATGCAAATGCCTTCCGAATACTTACACATCAGTTCGAGGGACGTCGCAAAGGCGGATTCGTTCTAACATACACCACTCTGGCTTCTATCGTAAAATACCCCTTTTCATCGAGCCTTGCAGGAACAAAATCCAAGTTTGGCTTTTTCGTCAGCGAAGAAGAAAGCTTCCGCAAAATTGCAACAGAATTAGGACTGATATTGCTCAACGAACATCCTTTAAAGTATGCACGCCACCCGTTAGTTTATTTGGTTGAAGCGGCAGACGACATTTGCTATCAGATGATGGATATTGAGGATGCATATAAACTGAAGATTCTCACCACAGAAGAGACTAAAGAGCTATTAATGGCCTATTTCAGCGAAGAGCGGCAGGAACATCTCCGAAAAACATTCCTGATTGTTAACGATGTCAACGAGCAAATCGCTTACCTGCGCTCTTCCGTCATCGGTTTATTGATCCGGGAGTGTACCCGTGTCTTTTTAGATCATGAACAAGAAATCCTGTCCGGCACGTTCGAAGGATCACTAATCAAGCGCATAGCCGAGCGTCCGGCAGCAGCCTATAAACACAGCGTCGAAGTATCTATCAATAAAATCTACCGTTCACGGGACGTACTGGATGTTGAACTGGCGGGATTCCGCATCATCAGCACCCTGCTCGAATTGATGATAGATGCCGTAACCTCACCCGAAAAGACTTATTCCAAACTCCTGATCGACCGGGTTTCCAGTCAATACAATATAAAAGCGCCCGTACTCTATGAAAGAATACAGGCGGTACTTGACTATATATCGGGAATGACCGACGTCTTTGCTCTTGATCTTTATCGTAAAATTAACGGGAACAGTTTGCCTGCGGTGTAACCACTTTAGGAGTAAACACCTCTTCCCCTTCACAAGAAGACAATCTCAACGCATCCGGATGGCTTTCAATAAACGTCTGGATGTGTCGAATCCGCTTATCTTCGAGAATTTCGTCTACAGCAATCAGAATACCGGTTTCTTCCACATCACCGAATTCATAATTGATAGCTGTTCCGAACATACGCATAGTAGGGCTTAGGCTCATATATGCATTCACCAACGGAGGAATATTATATCCCAGTTTACGAATTTCACAATTCAATATTTTATAGTCTTCCTTGAAGGAATGCTTGCAAAACAAAGCACTCAGCTCGTCTTCGGAAGTCTCAAGTTTCAGAGGCTCGATCGGAGTGACAAGTTTCTCTTTGTCATAAAAATGTTTCTTAAGGAAATGAAGAATCATATCACGGCCACGACGGTGATAGCTTGGATACATGGTCACTTTGCCAAAGAAATATTTCACATTCGGCATAACAACAGTCAACGCTCCCAATCCATCCCACAGATTATCTAAAGCGAACAATCCTTTACTTCCGGCACGGGTAGACTGATATTCAAGCGTAACGAACGAACGTCCCAACTCAATTGTCTGTGGCAAATATTCTTTAATAAAAGCATCGGAGAAATGAAACATATGGGAAGTAGCCAGAATCGGAGCACCTTTTTCATCAAAACGCACGTCCGTACCAAGCAGATACCGGTAACCACCCAGAATTTCTTCCGCTTCCGGATTCCATACGATCAACTGCTTGTAGGGGTGCTCCATCGTGTCGTATTCATCAATATCCATTGACAGACCTGTACCTCCACCAGCAGCACGGAAAGCTATTTCACGCAAACGACCAATCTCTCTCATCACATTAGGAGCATTCTGATGAGTAATAATATAAATCTGATTATTACTCTTATTCGTCATTCGTAAGCGTCTGTCTTCCGTCAATTCTGCCTTTAGCAGTTCTTTGCTTACCGGTTTAATAATCTCTTCCATATTCCTTGTTATAGTTGTTCTATCAGTTACAGTTTATAAACAATATCCTTTACGTATTCAGCCCACTGCGCAGGAGTTTTCGATTTATCAAAAGTCTGCCAGGGTATAGGTTTGCCAAAAGTGACAGTAAAAGTTTTGTGGCGATTCTTAAACATTTCATCCGCAAGATACAACATAGCAATGTTAAACTTAATGCCCAGTGCCTTGCAAACATTTGCCAGATTGTAAAAGAAGTCAGAATTCCTGCCCCCAAAATGCACGGGTATTACATCACGTTTTGCTTGTATGCTCTTTACTACAAATGTCTTTTTCCATTCCAGGTCGCGAATCACTCCATTCTGACGGCGCGAGCACAGTCCGGCAGGAAACATAATCAGCTGATCGTCGGACTGGAATCCGGCTTCCACCATCTTCGGAAAGTCCTTTGCCTGCTTGCCGGTTTTATTAATAGGTATGCAAAGGGGAGCCAACCCGCGTAGATTCATCAATAGATCATTCACCAGGTATTTCACCTTCCCCTCATAGTGCTTTCCTAACACATAACCAAGCGCAACACCATCCTGTCCGCCTAACGGATGATTGGAAACAAAAGTGTACAGACCATCCTTTGGCAAATTCTCAATGCCTTTTACGTCCACTTTCGCATCCAAAAAGCCCATACATGCCCCCAGAAAGTCCACTCCCAGTTTATCCTTCGACTCATTCAGGAATACATTAATTTCATCCTGATGAACAATTTTCTTCAGATAAGAAATCACGAACTTAGGGATGTACTTGTAATGCTTCGGAGCCTTCGTCCGAAGTATCTTATCGACATCGATCAAAAATAAAGAGTCATCAGTCATTCTTTTCAAATAAAAATGATGGCACAAAATTAACGGTTCTTTTTTATTAATCGCAATAATTTGGTAGAAAATGCAGGATTTAAGTTCAGAAGATAAAAAAATACCACCCAAAAACTATCAAAAATGACCTAAAAACTATCCGCGGATAGTTTTCGGGTAAAAAAACGTCAGTTTTTCCCCTACCGGGTTTCAAAAATTCATGTAAACTTGCAACATCGAAAATAACAAACGAATATTCACCTTTAAAAAGCAACACATTATGAAAAGTTTAAGCTTCAGAAAAGACTTAGTAGGAGTACAAGATGAATTACTACGCTTCGCTTATAAACTGACAACTGACCGTGAAGAAGCAAACGATTTGTTGCAGGAGACATCATTAAAAGCATTAGATAATGAAGATAAATATACCCCTGATACAAATTTCAAAGGATGGATGTATACCATCATGCGCAATATATTCATAAACAACTACCGCAAGGTAGTCCGCGACCAGACATTCATCGACCAGACTGATAATCTTTATCATCTGAATTTGCCACAGGATGGAAGTTCTGAAAATACAGAAAGAGCATACGACCTGAAAGAGATGCACCGTGTAGTTAACAAACTCCCCAAAGAATACAGAGTTCCGTTTGCGATGCACGTTTCAGGATTCAAATACCGTGAAATTGCGGAAAAACTGAACCTCCCGTTGGGTACAGTGAAAAGCCGTATTTTCTTCACGCGCCAGAAATTACAGGAAGAGTTGAAAGACTTCCGCTAAACCTTAACTATATAAAACTTAGTGATTTTGAATCACATATTTCTTTAATGCAGATTTTTAGTTTTGATAATGATTAAAAGGCAGAAATACTCCGGTATATTCTGCCTTTTCTTTTATTGCGAAGATTAGTTGTCCGACACCCGGGTGTCAGCACATACAACACCCGGGTCTCAACCTATCTGACACCCGGGTGTCGGGTGCACTGAGACCCGGGTGTCAGATAAACCTCTATTGCATGAAAAAGAATCTCCCCCACCACATTATTTAAATTTTACCTATACAGACATTTTTTCCGTTCTACGCCCACGGGCTCCCCACCAGTAAAGCATTCTCGGAGGCACATCATTTTCAAGCAAATAGACATTTAACATTCTGTTGAAAACTTCTCTGAAAGTTTTTTATGGAAAGTTGTGGGGAATTGTGGGGAATTTCATACTTTTACGGTCGCTTATTATAATAAGGTAATGATACGTTTTTTAGGAAATATTGAAGCCAGGGCGGACGCCAAAGGAAGGGTGTTCATACCCGCCACCTTCAGGAAGCAATTACAAGCCGCTTCCGAAGAGAGGCTTATTATGCGTAAAGACGTATTTCAGGACTGTTTAACCCTGTACCCCGAGAGCGTGTGGAACGAGGAGTTGAACGAGCTACGTAGTAGACTTAACAAATGGAATAGCAAACACCAACTTATTTTCAGGCAATTCGTGAGCGACGTTGAAATAGTGACACCTGATAGCAACGGGCGCATATTAATTCCGAAACGGTATTTACAGATTTGCAGTATCCATGGGGATATTCGCTTTATCGGCATCGATAACAAGATAGAGATCTGGGCGAAAGAACGGGCAGAACAGCCTTTCATGTCACCCGAAGAGTTCGGTGCAGCATTAGAAGAAATTATGAACGATGATAATAGACAAGATGGAGAAAGATGAATTGACATATCACGTACCTGTATTGCTGAAAGAAAGCGTTGACAGTATGAATATCCAACCGGATGGAACGTATGTAGACGTTACATTCGGAGGAGCGGGACATTCGCGCGAGATCCTTTCACGGCTCGGAGAAGGCGGACGTTTGCTAGGATTCGACCAGGACGAGGACGCTGAACGGAACATTGTCAACGATACTCATTTCATCTTCGTGCGCAGTAACTTCCGCTATCTGCACAACTTCCTGCGTTATCACGACATCGAACAGGTAGACGCGATCCTGGCCGACCTCGGCGTATCTTCCCATCATTTCGATGATAGCGAACGTGGCTTCTCCTTCCGTTTTGACGGGGCACTGGATATGCGTATGAACAAGCGTGCCGGTATGACAGCAGCAGATATCGTGAATACTTATGATGAAGAACGTCTTGCAAACATCCTCTACCTGTACGGGGAACTAAAGAATAGCCGCAAACTGGCTTCTGTCATCGTTAAAGCCAGAAGCGGACAGAATATCCGGACCATCGGTGAGTTTTTGGAAATCATCAAACCGCTTTTCGGTCGTGAACGCGAAAAGAAAGAGCTGGCAAAGGTGTTCCAGGCACTACGAATTGAAGTAAACCAAGAGATGGAGGCGTTGAAGGAGATGTTGCTGGCTGCTACGGAGGCATTAAAGCCGGGCGGCAGACTGGTAGTTATCACCTATCATTCGCTGGAAGACCGAATGGTGAAAAACATCATGAAGACAGGCAATGTAGAAGGAAAAGCGGAAACCGACTTCTTCGGCAATCTGCAAACGCCTTTCCGCCTTGTCAACAATAAGGTAATCGTTCCCGACGAGGCAGAAATAGAACGAAACCCGCGGTCGAGAAGCGCCAAATTACGAATTGCAGAAAAGAAATAAAAAGATATGGAAGAAGAAGTAGTAAACAAGAAAGCAGAAGAGGACAAGAAGAAAAAACGCACCTCTCTGAAGAGTATTCTGGGTGGAGACATTCTGGCTACCGATTTTTTCCGCCGTCAAACGAAGTTGCTGGTACTTATCATGGTATTCATCATCTTCTACATTCACAATCGTTATGCCAGTCAACAGCAACAGATCGAAATAGACCGGCTGAAAAAGGAATTGACAGACATTAAATACGATGCACTGACTCGCAGCTCAGAGCTGATGGAAAAGAGCCGCCAGTCACGCATTGAAGATTATATATCGAGTAAGGAAAGCGATTTGCAAACATCAACCAATCCTCCTTACCTTATTAAATAGATGATAGTGGATAGTTGATAAATGATAGTTAAGCGTTTAAAAGACAAATACTGTGGCAGTTAATAAAAAGAACATAATGACCCGTTACTTCTTCGTCATCCTGTTGATGGCGTTGATAGGAGTAGCTATTGTTGTAAAAGCAGGCATCACCATGTTTGCCGAACGACAATACTGGCAGGATGTGGCTGACCGTTTCGTAAAAGAGAATGTGACGGTAAAACCTAATCGTGGAAACATTATTTCTTCTGACGGTAAACTGATGGCCAGCTCTCTGCCCGAGTACAGAATATATATGGACTTTATGTCCGGTGAAAAGGATGAAAAACGCAGGCAGAAAGATCAGGCACGCCGGGATTCCATCCTCAATGCCAATATGGATTCAATCTGTATCGGACTTCACAAGATATTCCCGGACAAGAGTGCGGCTCAATTCAAGGCACACCTCAAGAAAGGACGCCAGGCAAAAAGCCGCAATTATCTGATTTATCCGAAACGTATCTCCTATATACAATATAAAGAGGTAAAGAGACTGCCTGTATTCTGCTTGAACCGGTATAAAGGCGGATTCAAGGAACAAGCTTACAATCAGCGTAAGAAACCGTTCGGTTCACTGGCTGCCCGTACACTGGGAGATGTGTATGCAGACACAGCCAAAGGAGCGAGAAATGGTATCGAACTTGCTTTCGACACCATCCTGAAAGGGCGGGACGGATTGACACACCGTCAGAAGGTGATGAACAAATACCTGAACATTGTCGATGTGCCACCAGTTGATGGTTGCGATCTGATTAGTACTATCGATGTAGGTATGCAGGATATTTGCGAGAAGGCGTTGGTGGATAAGCTGAAAGAGCTGAATGCGAGCGTGGGTGTGGTGGTATTGATGGAGGTAAGTACCGGAGAAGTGAAAGCCATCGTCAACATGATGCAAGGCAAAGACGGTGAGTACTACGAAATGCGCAACAATGCTATTAGTGATATGCTCGAGCCGGGGTCTACTTTCAAAACGGCCTCTATCATGGTAGCTCTTGAAGACGGAAAGATCACGCCGGACTATGTGGTAGATACCGGCAACGGCCAGATGCCGATGTATGGACGTGTCATGAAAGACCATAACTGGCATCGCGGAGGATATGGAAAGCTGACTGTTACGGAAATTCTAGGGGTTTCGTCCAATGTGGGTACCTCTTATATTATAGACCATTTCTACGGCAGCAACCCGCAGAAATTTGTAGACGGGTTGAAACGGATGAGCATCGACCAGCCGTTACACCTGCAGATTGCGGGAGAAGGAAAACCGAATATACGCGGCCCGAAAGAACGTTATTTTGCAAAGACAACATTGCCGTGGATGAGTATCGGCTACGAGACACAGGTTCCACCGATCAATATTCTCACATTCTATAATGGGATAGCCAACAACGGAGTCACCGTGCGTCCGAAGTTTGTCAAAGCTGCCATGAAGGACGGGGAAGTAGTGAAAGAATATCCGACAGAGGTAATCAATCCCAAGATTTGTTCGGATAAGACTTTGGCACAGATCCGTGAGATTCTCCGAAAAGTGGTTGGTGAAGGACTTGCCAAACCTGCGGGAAGCAAGCAGTTCCACGTTTCAGGAAAAACAGGAACGGCGCAGATTTCACAGGGAGCAGCCGGATACAAAACGGGAAGAACAAATTATCTGGTTAGTTTCTGCGGGTATTTCCCGTCAGAAGCACCTAAATATAGCATGATTGTCTCTATCCAGAAACCGGGATTACCGGCTTCGGGAGGTTTAATGGCAGGTAGTGTGTTCAGCAAGATTGCAGAAAGGGTGTATGCCAAAGACTTGCGGTTACCGCTGACCAATGCGATTGATACTAATTCCGTAGTCATTCCGAATGTAAAAGCCGGAGAGATGCGCGAAGCGCAACGAGTATTGGAAGAGCTGCAGATTAACGTACAAGGCAAAATCGCTGATTCGGGCAAAGAGGTTTGGGGAAATACCCATTCTGCCCCACAAGCTGTGGTTCTTGAGAGCCGGAGCAATATGCAGAATTTTGTACCGAGTGTGATAGGTATGGGAGCGAAAGACGCTGTGTACTTGTTGGAAAGCAAAGGATTGAAAGTCAATCTGGTCGGCGTAGGCAAAGTAAAAAGCCAGTCGATAGCCAACGGAACGATTGTTAAGAAGGGACAGACAGTGACGCTTACGCTTAATTAAAAATTAAAGATTAAAAATTGAATAGAGTGATGTTATTAAATGAGTTACTGAAAGCAATCCAACCGGTAGAGGTAGCCGGAGATTCAAACATAGAAATCACCGGTGTCAACATAGACTCCCGTCTAGTGGAAGCCGGACAGCTATTCATGGCAATGCGTGGCACACAAGCCGACGGCCATGCTTATATACCTGCTGCCATCGCAAAAGGAGCAATCGCCATCCTTTGCGAGGATATGCCGGAAGAACCTGTAGCGGGGATCACCTATGTACGAGTAAAAGACAGCGAAGATGCGGTAGGAAAAATTGCCACTACCTTCTACGGAGACCCGACTTCCAAGTTGGAACTGGTCGGCGTTACCGGAACGAACGGAAAAACAACGATCGCTACCTTATTATATAATACATTCCGTTATTTCGGCTATAAGGTGGGATTGATTTCTACCGTTTGCAATTACATCGATGATGAACCGATTCCGACAGAACATACTACTCCTGATCCAATCACGTTGAACTGTTTGTTGGGACGGATGGCAGATGAAGGATGCAAATATGTGTTCATGGAAGTCAGCTCCCACTCGATTGCACAGAAACGTATCAGTGGATTAAAGTTTGCAGGAGGGATCTTTACCAATTTGACCCGCGACCATCTCGACTATCATAAAACAATAGAGAACTATCTGAAAGCGAAGAAGAAATTCTTTGACGATCTGCCGAAAAATGCATTCAGCCTGACCAATCTGGACGATAAAAACGGACTGGTAATGACGCAGAATACACGTTCGAAGGTCTATACTTATTCATTGAGAAGTCTTAGCGACTTTAAAGGACGGGTATTAGAGTCTCATTTCGAAGGGATGCTGCTCGACTTCAACAATCATGAACTGGCAGTTCAGTTTATCGGAAAGTTCAATGCTTCCAATTTGTTGGCGGTATTCGGGGCGGCAGTTCTGTTAGGCAAGAAAGAGGAAGAGGTGCTTGTAGCTCTTAGCACACTTCATCCGGTAGCCGGACGCTTCGATGCGGTCCGCTCACCGCAGGGAATTACGGCGATTGTTGATTATGCACATACCCCGGATGCTCTCATTAATGTACTGAACGCTATTCATGGAGTGCTTGAAGGAAAAGGAAAAGTGATTACCGTGGTAGGCGCCGGCGGTAACCGCGACAAGGGCAAACGCCCCATCATGGCAAAGGAAGCTGCCAAAGCGAGTGACCGCGTCATCATCACTTCCGACAATCCGCGCTTTGAAGAGCCGCAAGACATCATCAATGACATGCTTGCCGGACTGGATGCGGAAGATATGAAGAAAACACTAAGCATTGCCGACCGTAAAGAAGCAATTCGCACGGCTTGCATGCTGGCAGAGAAAGGAGATGTAATTCTCGTTGCCGGAAAAGGACATGAGAATTACCAGGAGATAAAAGGAGTGAAACATCATTTTGATGACAAAGAAGTACTCAAAGAAATTTTTAAATAATGAATAGACTGTGCTAATATGCCGACCGGCTTCGTTATCTATCCGACAGCAACCGGCATAACAACACATCAATAAATTGGCAAATTATTTATGTTATACTATCTATTTGAATGGCTACATAAGCTCAATTTTCCAGGAGCGGGAATGTTCGGATATACTTCATTCCGTGCTTTGATGGCGGTTATCCTCGCATTACTTATTTCAAGTATCTGGGGAGATAAGTTCATCAACCTACTCAAAAGGAAACAAATCACAGAAACGCAGCGTGATGCTAAAACCGACCCGTTTGGCGTCAATAAAGTAGGCGTGCCGAGCATGGGAGGTGTCATCATCATTGTAGCCATCCTGATCCCTTGTTTATTGTTAGGTAAACTGCATAACATATACATGATACTGATGCTGATCACTACCGTATGGTTGGGATCGCTCGGATTCGCAGACGACTATATCAAAATCTTCAAAAGAGACAAAGAGGGTTTGCATGGCAAGTTCAAGATTATCGGTCAGGTCGGTTTAGGTTTAATTGTCGGAATGACCTTGTATTTAAGTCCGGACGTAGTGATCCGTGAGAATATCGAAGTTCATAATCCGGGACGGGAGATGGAAGTGATACACGGAACGAATGATCTGAAATCTACCCAGACAACGATTCCTTTTTTCAAGAGCAACAACCTTGATTATGCCGATCTGGTTTCGTTCATGGGAGAACATGCGCAAACAGCCGGATGGATATTGTTCGTCATTGTCACAATCATTGTGGTTACCGCCGTATCAAACGGCGCCAATCTGAATGACGGTATGGACGGAATGGCAGCCGGGAACTCGGCAATTATCGGTGCAACGTTGGGGGTACTGGCCTATGTATCATCGCATATCGAATTTGCAGGCTACCTGAACATCATGTATATTCCGGGCTCGGAAGAACTTGTAATCTATATCTGCGCCTTTATCGGTGCACTGATAGGTTTCTTATGGTACAACGCCTATCCGGCACAAGTATTTATGGGAGATACAGGCAGTCTTACTATTGGCGGTATTATCGCAGTGTTTGCCATCATCATCCACAAAGAGTTGCTGATACCGATTCTTTGCGGTGTATTCCTGGTAGAAAACCTGTCGGTAATCCTGCAACGGGCTTATTATAAGGCGGGAAAACGAAAAGGTGTGAAACAGCGATTGTTCAAGCGTACACCGATTCACGATCACTTCCGCACTTCGATGAGCCTGATTGAACCGGGATGCACGGTGAAATTCACCAAACCCGACCAACTGTTTCATGAATCAAAGATTACCGTCCGGTTCTGGATTGTAACGATTGTATTGGCAGCAATAACGATTATAACGCTTAAAATAAGATAACCGGCAAGGTGCCGGAGCCAGGTTTCCATACGGGAAACAAGTTTTATAGATAGAGAGTATTAACCCGATTATTAACCTTTAAAGATGTGCACAACTAATAGATAAATCAATCAATTAGAAAATAAGGGCACATTATTGTAGATGAAAAGAATAGCAATTTTAGGAGCTGGCGAAAGCGGCGCAGGTGCAGCCGTACTCGCTAAAGTCAAAGGATTTGAGACGTTTGTTTCGGACATGTCCGCCATCAAGGACAAGTATAAGGAACTTCTCGACAGCCATCAAATTGCCTGGGAAGAAGGACACCATACCGAAGAACTCATTCTGAATGCCGACGAGGTTATCAAAAGCCCCGGTATCCCGAATGACGCCCCGATCATCCTGAAACTGAAAGCTCAAGGCACACCGGTGATCTCCGAGATAGAGTTTGCCGGACGCTATACTGATGCCAAAATGATCTGTATTACAGGTTCTAACGGGAAGACCACAACGACTTCCCTGATCTACCATATTTTCAAAAGCGCAGGTCTGAACGTAGGTTTGGCAGGCAACATCGGCAAAAGCCTTGCTTTGCAGGTAGCCGAAGATTACCACGATTACTATATTATCGAACTTAGCTCTTTCCAGCTGGATAATATGTATAACTTCCGTGCGAACATCGCCGTATTGATGAACATCACTCCGGACCATCTTGATCGCTACGACCATTGTATGCAGAATTACATCGACGCTAAATTCCGCATCACCCAAAACCAAACACCGGACGATGCTTTCATCTTCTGGAACGATGACCCTATCATCAGACAGGAACTGGCAAAACATGGTCTGAAAGCTCACTTGTATCCTTTTGCCGCTGTAAAAGAGGATGGAGCGATTGCATACGTAGAAGATCACGAAGTGAAAATCACCGAACCGATTGCCTTCAACATGGAGCAAGAGGAACTGGCCCTGACAGGACAACACAACCTGTACAACTCTTTAGCCGCCGGTATCTCGGCAAACCTTGCCGGCATCGCCAAAGAAAACATCCGGAAAGCCCTCTCCGATTTCAAGGGAGTGGAACATCGGTTGGAAAAGGTGGCACGTGTGCGCGGAATTGATTTTATTAACGACTCTAAAGCCACGAATGTCAACTCCTGCTGGTATGCCCTGCAAAGCATGACTACCAAAACGGTATTGATTCTCGGTGGTAAAGATAAAGGAAACGACTATACTGAAATTGAAGACCTGGTACGCGAAAAGTGTTCAGCACTGGTATATCTGGGACTTCATAACGAAAAGCTTCACGAATTCTTCGACCGTTTCGGTCTGCCGGTAGCCGATGTGCAAACCGGCATGAAAGATGCCGTAGAAGCAGCATATAAACTGGCAAAGAAAGGTGAAACGGTATTATTAAGTCCTTGCTGCGCTTCTTTCGACCTCTTCAAGAGTTACGAAGACCGTGGCGACCAATTTAAAGAATGTGTCCGTGCCCTTTAATTTCTAATTATTAATTTTTAAATTCTGCAAGATTGGATTTATTAAAGAACATATTCAAAGGTGACAAGGTAATCTGGATTATCTTCCTCTGTCTCTGCCTCATCTCGATCATCGAGGTGTTTTCGGCAGCGTCGACGCTGACTTACAAAAGTGGCGACCATTGGGGGCCGATTACGCAACACTCCATCATCCTGATGGTGGGAGCTGTGGTAGTCGTATTTCTGCATAATGTTCCCTACAAATGGTTCCAAGTATTTCCGGTCTTTCTATATCCGGTATCTCTGGTTCTACTGGCATTTGTCACGCTGATGGGCATTATCACAGGCGACCGTGTCAACGGGGCCGCCCGTTGGATGACCTTTATGGGATTGCAATTCCAGCCATCGGAATTGGCAAAGATGGCGGTAATCATTGCCGTCTCATTCATCCTGTCCAAAAGGCAGGACGAATATGGGGCCAATCCGAATGCCTTTAAATATATCATGATCCTCACCGGACTGGTATTCCTGCTCATCGCACCGGAAAACCTTTCGACAGCAATGCTGCTGTTCGGAGTGGTATGTATGATGATGTTCATCGGACGGGTATCTTCCAAGAAACTGTTCGGGATGTTGGGGATATTGGGGCTTGTAGGCGGTGTTGCCGTAGGCATACTGATGGCTATTCCCGCCAAAACACTGCACAACACTCCGGGACTTCACCGTTTCGAAACGTGGCAGAATCGTGTTTCCGGTTTCTTTGAGAAAGAAGAAGTGCCGGCAGCCAAATTTGATATTGACAAAGACGCACAGATTGCACACGCGCGAATCGCTATTGCTACCAGCCATGTAGTAGGCAAAGGTCCGGGAAACTCGATACAACGCGACTTCCTTAGCCAGGCATTCTCCGATTTTATCTTCGCGATTGTGATTGAAGAAATGGGACTGGTAGGAGGAATATTTGTGGTGTTCCTCTATTTATGGTTGCTGATGCGAGCCGGACGAATCGCCCAAAAGTGCGAGCGAACCTTCCCCGCCTTTCTCGTCATGGGTATTGCGCTGTTGTTGGTATCACAGGCAATACTGAATATGATGGTTGCCGTCGGGTTATTCCCCGTCACCGGACAACCCCTGCCTCTGGTCAGCAAAGGAGGTACAAGTACGTTAATCAACTGCGCTTATATCGGAATGATATTAAGCGTAAGCCGATATACCGCTCATCTGGAAGAACAGAAAGCGCACGATGCACAGATCCAACTGCAAATAGAGGCGGATGCCGCAGCCAATTCGGAAGCACAGGCCGCAGCCGAACCGACAGCGCAGATTCTGAACAGCGACGCCAAATTTGAAGATGAGCATGATAGCAGAAACAATGAACGGTAAATGTTGAGAAAGGACAGAAGAAAACAGAATGATGGAAAAAGAACTTAGAATTATCATCAGCGGTGGAGGAACAGGAGGACATATCTTTCCTGCCGTCTCTATCGCAAACGCTATAATAGAGCTACGCCCCGACGCAGAAATTCTCTTTGTAGGCGCTGAAGGACGTATGGAAATGCAACGGGTTCCCGATGCAGGCTACCGGATTATCGGACTTCCGATAGCCGGATTCGACCGCAAACATTTATGGAAAAATGTATCCGTATTGATTAAACTGATGCGCAGCCAATGGAAAGCGCGCAAAGTAATCAAAAACTTCCGCCCGCAAGTGGCGGTAGGTGTAGGCGGATATGCAAGCGGGCCAACACTAAAGACTGCCGGAATGATGGGAGTCCCCACATTAATCCAGGAGCAAAACTCGTATGCCGGAGTAACTAATAAACTCCTGGCACAGAAAGCTCGTAAGATTTGTGTAGCTTATGACGGAATGGAAAAGTTCTTCCCCGCCGACAAGATCATCATGACGGGTAATCCCGTCCGCCAGAACCTGACAAAGGATATGCCGTCAAAAGAAGAAGCGCTAGGTTCTTTCCACTTACAGCCCGGCAAAAAGACAATCCTGATTGTAGGTGGCAGCTTGGGTGCACGCACCATCAACAACACGCTGACAGCCAGTCTGACAACCATCAAGGAAAACACGGACGTGCAGTTTATCTGGCAAACGGGCAAATACTATTACCCGCAAGTAACAGAAGCCGTAAAAGCGGCAGGAGCACTTCCGAATTTATATGTAACGGATTTCATCAAAGATATGGCAGCCGCTTATGCAGCAGCCGATCTGGTTATCTCCCGTGCGGGAGCAGGTTCCATTTCTGAATTCTGCCTGCTGCACAAACCTGTTATCTTAGTGCCCTCGCCCAACGTGGCAGAAGATCACCAGACGAAGAACGCCTTAGCGTTGGTGAACAAACAGGCAGCTATCTACGTCAAAGACAGTGAAGCGGAAACCACTTTGATGGACGTAGCCCTGTCCACTGTCAACGACGAGCAGAAACTGAAAGAACTAACAGAGAATATCGCCAAACTGGCTTTACCCGATTCAGCGAGAATCATCGCACAAGAGGTCATTAAGCTGGCGGAAGCAAAGAACAGATAAATGGACGATCGGATTACGCAGATTGAAGTAACGGCACAATGCCCGTATCAAACAACGTAATCTGCACTAAAATAAAAAGACAGAAGAAATGAATATAGAAACGATAAAATCAGTCTATTTCGTAGGTGCCGGCGGCATCGGCATGAGCGCACTTGTACGCTACTTCCTTTTCAAAGGAAAGGTAGTGGCAGGATATGACCGTACTCCTACTCCATTGACTGAAACGCTAATCTCCGAAGGCGCACAAATACATTATGAAGAAAACGTCGACCTGATTCCCGAAGCCTGCAAAGACAAGGAAAGTACGTTAGTCATATACACTCCGGCCGTTCCGCAGGAACACGAAGAACTCGTTTATTTCCGCAACAACGGATTCGAAATACAGAAACGCGCCCAAGTATTGGGAACGATTACCCATTCGAGCAAAGGTCTGTGCGTAGCAGGTACTCACGGGAAAACAACCACATCGACGATGACAGCTCATCTGTTCCACCAGTCGCACGTGGAATGTACCGCTTTTCTCGGAGGAATCTCAAAGAACTACGGCACCAACCTGCTACTCTCTCAAGCAAGCCCTTACACTGTGATTGAAGCGGATGAATTCGACCGTTCTTTCCACTGGCTGTCACCCTATATGACCGTAATCACGTCTACCGACCCCGATCATCTGGACATCTACGGAACAGAGCAAGCCTACCTGGAAAGTTTCGAACATTACACCACGCTAATCCAACCGGGTGGCGCACTGATTATCCGTAAAGGCATCTCTCTGCAACCCAAAGTGCAGCCGGACGTTCGTGTCTACACTTACTCACGTGACGAAGGCGACTTCCATGCAGAAAACATCCGTATCGGAAACGGGGAGATATTCATCGACTTTGTTGCTCCGGACACCCGTATCAACGACATCCAACTGGGAATTCCGGTAAGCATCAACATAGAGAACGGCGTAGCCGCCATGGCATTGGCACACCTCAACGGGGTGACCGATGAAGAAATTAAAAGAGGTATGGCAAGTTTCCGAGGAGTAGACCGCCGGTTCGACTTCAAACTCAAGAACGACCGGATTGTCTTTCTAAGTGACTACGCACACCACCCCTCTGAAATCAAACAGAGCGTGTTGTCTATGCGCGAACTTTACAAGGACAAGAAGATCACAGCCATCTTCCAGCCTCATCTCTATACCCGCACCCGCGACTTCTATCAGGATTTTGCCGATAGCCTGTCGCTACTCGACGAAGTGATTCTGGTAGACATCTACCCGGCACGTGAAGCACCAATTCCGGGCGTTACCAGCAAACTGATTTATGATAATCTCCGTCCGGGTATCGAAAAAAGTATGTGCAAAAAGGAAGAGATACTGAACATTCTGAAAGATAAAAACATTGAAGTATTAATTACTTTGGGAGCCGGAGACATCGACAACTATGTCCCCGAAATAAAGGAACTATTAGAAAAAAGATAAATGAATAATCATCCGGCAGCCTGTCCGAAACAGTGCAAGCTTTTTAATTTTTAATCTTTAATTTTTGATTATGATTAAAAGAATCCTTCTATCCATCGTCATGCTGGTGCTTATAGCCTACCTCACCGTAGCTATCACCGCATTCAACCGCAAGCCTGCCGACCAGACCTGCCGTGACATGGAATTGGTTATCAAGGATACCGCATACGCCGGCTTCATCACCAAAGAAGAGCTGAAAGGTATCCTTCAGCAGAAAGGGATCTACCCCATCGGGAAGAAAATGGAACGCATCTCCACCAAGTCACTGGAACGGGAACTAAGCAAACATCCGTTGATTGACGAAGCCGAATGCTACAAAACACCCAGCGGCAAAGTGTGCGTGGAAGTGACACAGCGTATTCCTATCCTCCGGGTCATGAGCGCCAACGGCCAAAACTACTACCTTGACAACAAAGGAACCGTCATGCCACCGGAAGCAAAATGCGTCGCTCACCGGGTAATTGTCACCGGAAACGTAGAAAAGTCGTTTGCAATGAAGGATTTATATAAGTTTGGTGTATTTTTGCATAATAATAAATTCTGGGACGCCCAGATAGAGCAGATCCATGTGTTGCCCGACCAGAACATCGAATTGGTGCCGCGTGTGGGAGACCATCTGGTCTATCTCGGAAAACTGGAGAACTTTGAAGATAAACTGGCACGTTTGAAGGAGTTCTACAAAAAAGGACTCAACCGGGTAGGCTGGAACAAATATTCACGTATCAATCTCGAATTCAGCAACCAGATTATCTGTACAAAACGAGAGTAGTTGATAAGTGATAGATGATAAGTAAACAGTCTCTCTATATAGTAAATTGTAAATAGTAAAATAGTAAATAAAATAACCCTATGGCAACAACAGAATTTATCGCCGCTATTGAACTTGGTTCATCGAAGATAACCGGTGTGGCCGGAAAAAAGAACAGTGACGGAAGCATGCAGGTATTAGCGTATGCCCAGGAAGACTCTTCTACGTTCATTCGTAAAGGAGTGATCTTTAACTTGGACAAGACAGCGCAAAGCCTGACTTCAATCATCAACAGACTGGAAGGTGAGTTGAAAAACTCAATTGCCAAGGTATATGTAGGCATCGGCGGACAATCACTCCGCACCGTCCGCAATGTAGTAAGCCGCGACCTGGAGGAAGAAGCTATCATATCCGAAGAGCTTGTAAGCGCTATCGGTGATGAGAACATTGCCATCCCGGTGGTCGATATGGATATATTGGACGTAGCTCCACAAGAATATAAGGTAGGTAATAACCTGCAAGCCAATCCGGTAGGTCTGGTAGGAAGCCACATCGAAGGACGTTTCCTCAATATCGTTGCCCGTGCTTCCGTACGTAAGAACTTGGAGCACTGTTTCCAACAGGCTAAAATTGATATTGCCGACCAACTGATCGCTCCGTTAGTAACCGCAAATGCCGTACTGACAGAAAGCGAACGCCGTTCGGGTTGTGCACTGATCGACTTCGGAGCAGACACAACTACCATCTCTGTATATAAGAATAACATTCTCCGTTTCCTGACTGTATTGCCTTTGGGAGGCAACAGCATCACGCGTGACATCACCACCCTGCAAATGGAGGAGGAAGAAGCCGAACGCCTGAAAAAAGCCTACGGTGACGCCCTCTATGAAGAGGACCCCGAACAGGAAGAAGCAACCTGCAAACTGGATGATGACAACCGTATCATCAAAGTGGCGGATCTTAACAATATCATCGAAGCCCGTGCCGAGGAAATCGTTGCCAACGTATGGAACCAGATACAACTATCGAGCTACGAGGACAAATTGCTGGCAGGAATCATCTTGACAGGAGGGGCCGCCAACCTGAAGAATCTGGACGAAACCTTGCGCAAACGCAGCAAGATAGAAAAGATACGGATGGCGAAACTCCCACGCAATACGGTTCATGCGCCCAACAACATACTGAAGAAAGACGGTTCGCAGAACACTTTGTTCGGGCTCCTGTTTGAAGGTAACCAGAACTGCTGCCTGACGGAAACTGCTCCGCAAGCTGCTCCTGCACCATCAGTCTCCAAACCGGAGCCGGAAGTGCATAAGACAGTGGATATGTTTGAGGACGATCAGGAACTGAAAGAACAGGCCCGCATCGCCCGTCTCAAGAAAGAAGAAGAAGAGCGGGAAGCCAAGCTAGCCGCCAAAGAAGCGGAAAAACTTCGCAAGCAAAAGGAAAAGGAAGAGAAAGAAAGACGGAAAAGAGAAGCAGGTCCGAGTTGGATTCAACGCAAGATCGATTCGTTGACGAAAGAAATCTTTTCCGACGACGATATGAAGTAACCTTCAGCAGCTTGTTAATCAATATTCATAATTCGTAATTCATAATTCAATCAAGATATGGACGAGATAGTACAATTCGATTTCCCGACAGATTCACCGAAGATCATCAAAGTGATTGGTGTAGGTGGTGGTGGTGGTAACGCTGTAAACCACATGTACCGGGAAGGCATCCATGATGTAACGTTCGTTCTTTGTAACACGGACAACCAGGCATTAGCCGAATCACCTGTCCCGGTGAAACTGCAACTGGGCCGTAGCATCACGCAAGGGCTTGGAGCCGGCAACCGTCCCGAACGGGCACGCGACGCCGCCGAAGAAAGTATAGAAGATATCAGAAACCAGCTGAACGACGGCACCAAGATGGTATTCATCACCGCCGGAATGGGAGGAGGAACCGGAACAGGAGCTGCACCGGTCATCGCCCGCATTGCGAAGGAAATGGATATTCTGACTGTCGGCATCGTCACCATCCCCTTTATCTTCGAAGGAGAAAAGAAAATTATCCAGGCACTGGACGGCGTAGAGCGTATCGCCCAGCATGTTGATGCCTTGCTGGTTATCAACAACGAACGCCTGCGCGAAATATACGCCGACCTTACTTTTATGAACGCCTTCGGCAAAGCCGATGATACTCTTTCCATTGCTGCCAAGAGCATTGCCGAGATTATTACCATGCGGGGTACAGTCAATCTTGACTTTGCCGATGTGAAAACCATCCTGAAAGATGGTGGAGTAGCAATCATGAGTACCGGATTCGGCGAAGGAGAAAATCGTGTGACAAAAGCAATCGACGATGCCCTGCATTCTCCGTTGCTCAACAACAATGATATCTTCAATGCCAAGAAAGTAATGTTGAACGTATCTTTCTGCCCGTCGTCGGAACTGATGATGGAGGAAATGAACGAGATACACGAGTTCATGAGCAAATTCCGCGAAGGGGTGGAAGTGATTTGGGGTGTTGCCATCGACAACTCACTGGAAACAAGAGTAAAAATCACCGTATTGGCAACCGGATTCGGTGTGGAAGACGTTCCCGGAATGGACAGCTTGCATGCTGCACGCAGCCAGGAAGAGGAAGAACGTCAACTGCAACTGGAAGAAGAGAAAGAGAAGAACAAAGAACGTATCCGCAAGGCATACGGCGAAAGCGCCAGCAATATCGGAAGCAAGAGCCTCCGCAAACGCCGCCACATCTATCTTTTCAATACGGAAGATCTGGACAACGACGACATCATCGCCATGGTAGAAGATTCTCCCACTTATATGCGTGATAAGACTACTCTTACCAAAATCCGGACGAAAGCCGCTCTGGAAGAGGAAGTAGCCACGGAAGAAGCTACAGATGACAACGGCGTGATTACGTTCTAAACAAAGAACTAAGAACGAAAATTATAAACTCGCAAAATCAGGCTTCAGATCTAATTTTTAATCTTTAATTTTTAACTATAATAGTATGGATTTATTCGATCAAGTCAGCGAAGACATTAAAACCGCAATGAAGGCGAAAGACAAAGTAGCCCTTGAAACTTTGAGAAATATAAAGAAGTTCTTCCTGGAAGCTAAGACTGCCCCGGGAGCTAACGATATATTGACAGATGATGCTGCTCTGAAGATTATCCAGAAACTTGTGAAACAAGGAAAAGATTCTGCTGAAATCTATATCGGACAGGGTCGTCAGGATTTGGCTGACGTAGAATTAGGCCAGGTAGCCGTTATGGAGAAATACCTGCCGAAACAAATGACTGCCGAAGAACTGGAAGCTGCATTGAAGGAAATTATCGCTGAAACAGGTGCTACAAGCGGTAAAGATATGGGTAAAGTAATGGGAGTTGCCTCCAAGAAGCTAGCAGGTCTTGCAGAAGGACGTGCCATTTCTGCAAAAGTGAAAGAGCTTTTGGGATAACCTCTGCGACTTCCACAGAAGATTTTATTATTTTGATTTTATCTTGCACCCTACACTAACCAGAGTTTATCTATTTGATTAATAGCAGTATAAACCTGTGCAAGATACCGTTGCAGATGCGTGCAAGATGTTTTATCTTACACACATCTGCAACTTTTCTTTAAACATGACGTTCACCTCCTTCACCACTCTGAAACATCGATGAATAAAGGGATTTCGGGTGAAGAGCTGCCTTTCACATAGGTTTCACCCGATTCACTATACCTTTCTGCCGAATTTTGATTAATAGACTGATTCCAATCTATTAGATATAAACTTATTCTCTATTAATGCCAAACTTCCTTTTCACTAATAGAAAAGATTACTTACATTAAAGGTAATCTATAAATGAAGCTTTTGTTTTTATAAACAAAGCTTTCATTTATAAAATCAAAAGCTTCATTTATATAATTACAACTTGCAATTATAGATTACGATTAATGAAAAACAAGTTTAGAATTATAGTAAAGTAATTTAGGTATTAATAGAAAGGAACTTTTCTCACTATAAATAAGAAAGAGTCTATTAATAGCTGGGAAATAATCAAATTAGATCACATGAACTTAATAAAATAAAAGCACATTTGAAATTAATATGATGTATGATATAGACAGTACTAATATTATTTCCCGAACTAAAAGAATCTCCCTATAAAAGAGCATAATATAGAAAATAAAGATTACTTTTACAACGAAACTAAACCACGACAGACAAATGAGAAAGAGTATTGCTATAATTATAACATCTATATTAGTGCTATCAGGATGCAACAAACAACAATCCGTATCTGACAGACTGCTAAATGAAGTAGAAAAAGCCATTGCCATAAATCCTGACAGCGCATCCAACCTACTAAAAAGTATATCATCTCCTGAAAAACTAGACGACAAAGCTTTTGCACGCTGGTGTATGTTATCAGGTAAGATTACAGACGAAATTTTTAATAGTATCCTACCAACTTACCAATTAGAAAGAGCTTATGACTGGTATTCCTCACATGGTAGCCCTGACGAGCAAGTGCAAATTTTGATTTATTTAGGTCGTTCCTATTTTGCTGATGGAGATTATGATAAAGCAATGTCTATTTATACTAATGCGCTGGACATTGCAGGAAAAAACAAGCTCAATAACCTCATTGGATATACCTATGACTATATAGGCGATCTATATCGAGAAAAATTCATGTTCACAGAAGCTATCAAAAAATACGAGACTGCTGCCGAATGCTTTAAAAAAGAAAATAACACCGATAGTTATGCCTGCGCATTAAAAAACATAGGACGTGAATATGCATGTATAGACTCATTATCATGTGCTATAGAAATACTGACTATTGCCGATTCCGTAGCAGCTAATACTAAAGATATAGAAGTTACCGCTTCAATAAATAATGCTTTAGGAAATATCTATGTAATGCGAGAAGAATATGATAAAGCCGAAAAGTACTTTCTTAAAGCATTATCGACGGGAAAAGAAAAAATGCCTGATTATGTAGCACTGATTGACTTATATACCACAACTGATTCTATAGATAAAGCTAAAGAACTATTATCTAAAATTCCACAAGATGACCCCCAATATACGTGTAGCATCAATTATTTATATTATCAAATCCATAATGCAGAGAGAGACTATAAAGAAGCGCTTGCCTACCTGGAAGAATATGTTGACATGGTAGATTCTATCGTATACGCTGACAGCCAATCTAAGATATTAAACATAGAATCTAAATATAATCATTTAAAAATCAGTCAAGAAGTAGATAGATTAAAGATTAAACAACAAAGCTACATTATATTTTCAGTTATCTGCATTTCATGCTTATTATTAATAATGATAGTGTATTTACTATATAGAAAACAAGCAAAAGAAAAAATACACAGACAACAAGATGAATTAAACCGGATAAAAACAGATTTAACCTATGTTTCATTAGAATTGGAAGAGAAAAAAAAGTTATTAGACACATTTAAAGAAAAAGATGACAACTATAATAAAATAGAGAAAGAAATAGCTCTTTTAACTAGCAATTATAAGGAACTACAACATAAGTCTCTAGAAAATTCACCAACATTTAAAGAGTTGGTACGGTTAGCCAAACAAAATAAGCCAAGAAATGATAAGCCATTAATAACAGATAAGCAATGGGAACTCATTGCAGATGAAATAACATATATCTATCCAAATTTATCTAAATACTTATATAGTCTATGTCCCAACTTACCAGAACAAGACTTTTTGTATTGTTGTTTATGTATGTGCGGATTTGATACTAACACAGAAGCAAAGTTGCTAAATATTGCAAGTGATTCAGTAAGAAAGAAACGGTTTAGACTTAGAGAAAAACTGAACATTGCATTGCTGAATGACAATACTACATTATATGAGTACTTGATTGAGAATATGCACTAATACCTTCATTTTAGTAGGAAATAAACTACAGTTTAAGAAGTTGTCCACGCAAAATTGCATAAGCCACTGATTATCAACAGTCTTTTGTCCACGCCGAAAAACATCTTTTGCTTGTGCACCCCTTCATTTCTCTATAACTTTGCAGAAAACAATTAAAAATATGAGAAAGCTAAGTATTGTACTATTATTAATTGGCATTTCATTTATAACGATAGAAGCCAATACTCTATCAGAGCATAGAGCTAAGCGTTTAGTTATCAAAAGATGGCATCAGCACAGAGGAGTACCAGTTCCTATTCCTATAGAAGCTATTCTCTACGAAAATACTATTGAAGTTCGTTTTTTAGAAAACGTAGACAAACAAGTCATCTTCCAAGTAAAAGATCAGCAAGGAAACATCATGTTCCAAGGTGTGATAATCCCCCCTAATGGGCAAGAGACTTATAAAATTAATTTAACAGGCTACAAAACCGGTCATTATGAGCTTCTTTATATAGAAGAAGACATGACTTTAGTTGGAGAGTTTGAAATTGAACACTCAATGCCATAAAAGTAACAAACATACAATCATTACGCAACTTAATAATTAAAAATATGAAAAAACATTTCTATTTTTTATGTGCAATAGCCAGCCTATTCACCATCTATTCGTGTACGAATGATGTTTCAGAAGATTTTATCTCTCAAAAGAAAGTCAAACTAACACAAGATGAAGTCTTTAGCATCTCCTATGATGAAACAAAAGATTTGGAAGAGAAAACTCTTTTCAACATGGTAAGTGCCTTTGCTAATCTGCAAAACGGAACAACGACAAGAAGCAATGCAACTTCCTTTAAGATTGTAAAAGAGAGTTTTATTAATAAAGAGGGAGAATTCAAAAAACAAGAGCAAGCAACAAGAGCCATTAACAATGACGATATCACATCGAAAATTTGCGAAATCGAATTTAGTAATGGCTCTTCTATCGGTCGTGCTATAGTTTCAGCGAATGCAAATTTTCCTGCCCTCATTGCCTTCATTCCTAAATGTAGTAGTGAAAAAATGATGGAGCAAACAGGAGCTAGTAAACTATTACATGCTTCAAAAGCAAGCTATCTCTATAATACAATAAAGATGAAAGAAGCTGTAGACTCTTTACGACTTCCAACACTTGAAAAGATTAGTAAAGAACTGGAAATACCTATAAATGAGGTTTCTTATGAGGCAGTCAAAAACTATATAACTATTACTGATGCAGAACCTACAACCAGATCAACTGCTGTACAAATAGGAGATATAGAAATGCAAATCTATCATGACAAATCTATATTTCCTCTAGTAAAAACAAATTGGGGACAAGAGGATCCTTATAATGGATGGTTCTCTAATATAGATAGAGATGGTTTACGAGACTGGGTAAGAACACAAGATGGAGGAAAGAATTTCACATCAGTTCCTGCTGGATGTGTGAATATTGCTATGGCGCAGATGATGACATATACTCACTGTAATAAAAGGCCTCCAGTTGCATTTCTAATCCCTACAGGAAAGTATGAAGTACAAACAGGTATGACTTTCATTCCCAATTGGGATCAAATGACAAAGACCCCTAAATTAGATGACCCAGGCGCAGGAGGCATAATTGATGCCCAGCGCCTAATTCTAGACCTCTATATCGAAAACAAAACCACATCTAAAAAAGACTGGGATAATGCTGTTATCTCGAGTGAAGTTTCAGAACAGAATATGCTAAAGACAATGAACAAATACTTTAAATACCAAGCTAAGGCAGCTTTTAATGGTGACATGGCGTGGGCAGCATTACGAGACAAGCATTTGGTTCTAATGTTAACTTCTGATCACGCCTTCATCATATCCGGTATACTGGTTACAGAAAAAGCCATTTCGACTCGCGAACTAGTGAAAAGAAACGAT
Organism: Bacteroides sp. MSSM.1001136sp1_RTP21357st2_D2_RTP21359_211015; assembly: GCF_040913205.1. NCBI lineage: Bacteria > Pseudomonadati > Bacteroidota > Bacteroidia > Bacteroidales > Bacteroidaceae > Bacteroides > Bacteroides sp. MSSM.1001136sp1_RTP21357st2_D2_RTP21359_211015. Next base: position 83,361 of record NZ_JBDFVF010000007.1, read on the forward strand.
GTTTATTGGCACGCTAATTTAGGATGGGCAGATGAATGTACTGGATTCTACCAATTGGACAGCAATGCCAACACATATTTTCAGGCAAATGCCGTTCAAGAATGGGCTCATAAGATGGATTACTTAAATAATATTTATGCTAAATAGACACAATATGCTAAATAACAGATACTTAATATATCTATTCATCATTTCCTTTCTTTTTTCATCATGTACAGATAGCAACATTGCCAATAAGTTTGATAATGAAAAAGCTGAAAATGACCAGATAGTTTTAACTCCAGAAGAGTTCGCTAGCATTGCGTATGACAATCCGCAAGAACTGACTATAGAAGAAATCAGCAATATTGTTGCTAATTTCCAAAATAATATAGAAGTTGGAGATAAAATAGCTACACGAAACTCTGAAACAACAAAAATATCTATAAGAAAGAAGTATTATGTTGCCGAGGAAAACAACATCATTAAAAATATAGCCGATACCCGCTCGACAACATCCAAAGGGCCCACAGTTCCAATATTCGAGGTTGAATTATCCAATAATGAGGGAAATAAAAGTCTAGCTGTCATATGTGGAGACGAGAGAGTGCCGGAAGTTCTTTACTATGTGGACAATTATACTTCGCATTCCGAAATTGCCACGGAAGCACGTTATCTATTGGAACTATCTAAAAAAAATGTCTTTTTAGATATCCAGCAAATAGAATGTATGAGATCTACAAAAAGGGATTCCACTTTACATAAAATAGCCCAACAATTAAACATCCCGCAGAAAAATGTTTCCTATTCTGACTTTAAAGACCGAATTATAACAACGGATGAGATATCAACTAGAAATAATAATCCTGGAAATCAGTCTGGAGGCGTAAGCAGACCTCAATCCAATGTAGTAGGTTTTGTCAATCCTTTATCTAAAGTTTCATGGACTCAGAATGATCCATACAACTACGGCAGGCCTATAATGATGATCTACGACGGATATGGAGGTGAGCGTGAAGGGCATCTTGCTGTAGGATGTGCCAATGTAGCAATCGGAATATTGTTCAGCATAGTGAAACCAGACATGTATTTAGCTAATAGTCAAAAGGTTGACTGGGATTATGCAACATCAGTCGAATTCATCAAATTTACCCAAGGATATCCAGAAGCTAGTTCACCTGAAGATCTGGTAAATATGATTACAGGATTATTTGCACAGATTGCCACAGCAACAGATTCACACCCCTCTTATGAAGAAAAGGACTTATTAGATGTCAATACAGGAAAAACATATAAAAAATCAGTGATTACTCAAACAGAAACTCCTACAATCAATACCATAAATTATTTAAAGAGTATGGTTAATTTCTACGGGAACCAAAATAACAAGTTTAATGGCAATCTAGCAAAACAATCTTTATTTGAAAGAAAACCTGTTTTTCTTTGTGGGCCCGGACATATTGTAGACGACAATGGTAAGATTCTAGGTAATGGGGGAGGACACGCATGGCTAATCGATGGGGTTGTTATTACGAAGCGTCAGCACCAAGCCGGATATGACCATTACTGGTCAGTAAATATGGGATGGGGGAAAAGATCTAGAGTTTACTTTAGAACAAGTAATGACCTGCAGGATTGCGATGTTGTATTTCCAGACGACGATAATAATAATATTGCATATTACACGCAGGAAATGACTATGCTATATAATATAACTAGAAAATAACCGGACTATGAGAATCAGTAGAGTTTTACTAATTGTATTATTACTGGCATCTTCGTATGGTTGCTCTGAAGAGGAACCATACGAAGTTGAAAAGAAATCAGTTTCTATATGGGAAGGAGACACATGGCATGTCATTATAGAAACAGACTTAACAGAGCACAACTATAGGTTAGAATCAGAAAATCAAGAAATTGCGACTGCTATTCTTGACGAAATGAGCGTATGCATCACTACCTACAAAAGTGGAAGCACCATGATACGACTTATCGATACTGACAATAATAAGATAGCATGTGAAATCTCCGTATATGTCAAATACTTCAACAGTCCGGAAATTGTCAATTGGGGAATTCCGCTAAAAGGTAACCCTGATTATCCGGGAGTAATAATAAAAGCAGTGGATCTAAGAATCCCCCCAGAGATAGAAATTGAGTTACGAGAAAAAGAAAAACCATTCATCGGTGCCACTTATACATTCAATCAGGAAACCAAAAAGTTTACAATGAAAACTGATTCGGGAATATTCAGAGAAGGCACATACGAATGGAATATTACCTCTTTAACCCTAATGTATGACGATAAAACAGAAAAATTCGGTTTTAAATTTGCTACAAAAATGTCATACGGATATATTCTACAGAGTGATAAAACAGCAGAATATCAACAGCGGTATCCTGACGCAGGTATCACAGAAGTAAAAGTGAATCATATTTGGAAAGATAATGGAATAATTCTATTAGGAGGGCTTACATTTTGATCGATAAAAAAGGAGATAGATAAATGAAACTATTATTTTTGATATTCTGTATATTTACAATCAGTTGCTCAAACGAAGACAAACTAAATTGTGAATCCATTGAATTAAGTAGCAACTCCATACACATTTTGGCTGGAGAGAAAAGAACTGTGTATATATTGTCTGATTTAGAAAAATTCCAAATGGGGCTTGGATTACAGTCAGAGAATCCCCAAATAGCAACAGTTGAACCACAGAACGATAGTAAGGCAATCCTCATCACAGGAAACAGTGTAGGAAACACTTCCATATATCTGCGTGACTTAAAATATCCTGACAATTATGCAGAGATTAAAGTTATTTCCGACTACCTTTCTGGAAAGTTCATAGAAAAAGGAGATTCATCCAATACTTGGATAAATGGTGATGACCTGCACATTCGAGAAATAATAGAGAGCGAATTAAGAGGAATTGCCAAAAGCAGATCGGGAATACTATACTCTTTTGACAAAGATACTAAAGCTGTGGAAATTGATTATTCTTCATCCGACTATGACAATAATAAAAGAATCGGAACCTACGAATGGGATAAAGACAGCCTTACCTTAAACTTTAACAACAGCATATCTAAACACGGATTTGCCGTAGTGAACGACCATACAATTATCATTGTATTAGACTTTACAGAAAAGTGTAAATCAAAATATCCGAATGCATCTGTAAGAGGTGCAAAAATCCAATGTTTTCTATCAGCAATTGAATAATTAAGTAAACAAAAACATTATGAGAAAAAACATATTTATATGTATCATTTTTACTGTATCAATTTCAGCATGCACAGAGGAACTAGACAAGGAAATTAAGATAGAAGCTAATAGTAGCCTTTATGATTTGTCAGAAAGTGAAGCACTTGCAATTGCCAAAACATTTCACGAATCTGTAACATCCGAACCACAAACTAGAGATAATTATACCGCATTTGATGTAAAAAGCACATACAGACTACACGCTTCTGAAAAAACAAGAGCTTTATCAAGTGAAGAACTCCCCTTGGTTTATGAAATAGAGATAAATAATGGTCTGGAAAATGGAAGAATTATTGTTTCTGGAGATAAAAGATTTCAAGAAGTACTCGCATATATGCCTTCATTCAATGATTCGCTTTATCAAGTCTCCTTAGGGCCGAATATTATGATGCAAATGGCGAAGAATACTTTATTGGATAAAATCCAAAACTATAAAAACGCATTGTCTACACGTTCTTACCCTGTTGACCCTATACCAGGAGAAGTAAGTGTGATGATTGTGCCTTTCTGTAGCACCCAATGGTCACAAAGTGCACCACACAATCGTTTATTACCCAAAGCATGGGTACAATATGCTGAAGGAATCGGAAGTAGACCGGGATCGGCATGGTATGATAACTATTATACAGGAGAAGCGGTTATAAGCATTGCTCAAGCAATGGCTTACCTACAACCATATATAAGCATTAACGGAGTGTATATTAATTGGGAAACATTAATTATGGAGAAAAACGACACAGTACCCGAATGGTGGGAGTTAGCAGGAATTTTATCCAAATACATATATGACACTATTGGAACATATCCAGTATGGGGCAAAGCCTATGATGACAAATGGCCACAATCTTCTATTGTAAATGCCGTTGTTGCCATGGAAACTCCAACAGATAAAATATCTGCAGCCTTGAATTCTTCTCAATGTGGGCTGTTTTGTGATAAAGATCAGAGTTGGAATTTAGATATAGTAAAAAAGTCGTTACTTTCTCTATATCCTGTTTTAGTAGGAGATCGAAATAGACTGGCTTTTCTAGTAGACGGTTATGCAATTAATGAAGATAATTCAACTTACCTCCATTGCAACTTTAGTAAAAATACAAATTTTGATGGATATTTCTTAGTTAATAATGACGGAGGAATTACATTTGAACTTAATGGATTAAAATATAAAGATGTAAATCTTGGGATAATCGCCAACATAAGAAACAAATAGATAAGAAACAAATGTATACAAATACAGATTACCCTTTCATCGTTTATCATGAAATCTATATCCAAGCCCCAGCATCAAATTGTTGGGGTCTTTAAACTTGCTCAACTGATACCCTACATGCAGAAACAAATGGCGTGTAATGTAAGTCTTGAGAGCCAGAATTTGGTAGAACCCTTTCATATCACCACCGCTGTATATCAGATTCCGACCGACACCGACATTGATAGAAAAAACAGGCATCACCAGTTCTGCCCGAAGAGATAACCCCATGGCAAATTGCTTACGGAAAGGAGGACGATGAAACTTCAAATCGCTTGAGTAAAACTCGCCCACTCTATACTCCTTAAGATTGGCACTTTCATCATATTGCGCATCCGCAGAAAGCCCTGCCCGAAAATAGTTGTTGAAATTATACATCGGGGCGAAATTGATGCCCACCACACCGAACGAACCAGGAATCATACTCGACACATCGTCTCCAATCAGTCCTCTTTTGCGGGTGGCTCCGTAGATCACCAAGTCATAGCTGACGTGAGGCTTTATAAAGAGCCGTCTAGGAGTGATGGAACCGGGTGCCTCATCCGCGTCCAAAGTGCGTACGATGCCGATTCTTCCTCCAATAACATTAAGACCGCCATTAGGATAATGCGTGTTTCCATTGGAAAAATGGGTGAGATCTACACCTGCCGCCAGTTTCCAGTACTTGTGAACTTGCCAGTTCAGCAAAAAGCCGAGATTGATGTACGCATTGATCTTGGAGCCAATCAACACGTTTTGCGGATTGGATAGTTCGTCATATTTCCTCCAGCCAAAAGAAGCTCCGAAGTTCCATTCGTAATCGAGCGATAGACGGGGCGACAGTTGCGCGATACGTGACCCCTGAAAAGCGTATACCGACACCGGATTTCCCAATTCAACGGGACTAAAGAAGGTCTGGTAGGAAACGCCAATGCCCTGATAGGTATGAGGAAAGAGCCTGCCGAGATTGGATTCTTTGCTAAATCTGAAAGCGTACTTGAGATGGAAAGAAAGCGATTGGTCGATTTTCTTTTGCTGCATATTGTCTCCTTGCAGAAAACTATGGGTGGAGACGATATAGCCCGGACGAATGTCAAAGCCAAGCTGATGGCGGATCAGGGAATGGCTGACGCTGTCGTTCCGTTGTCCGATGATTGTCTGGGCTTCCAGATTTGCGTTGATTGCCGGATATACCAGAAGGCAAAAGAGGCACAGCAACCGTATGGCGTTCCTATTTCTAATCATTGATATGCTAGTTGTTGAAAGGTATATCCTTGTGTGTTATATAATATTTTACAGGCATTTCGCTATGCAACGTGCCGGTTACGATTCGTTGTTTCTTGGTTTTGGAGTGAGAAACATAGAGGGTATATCTCGTTTCCAACCAATCATACATCATCGATAAGGTGTAGTATCGAGAAGTCCGGGGAGGAATTATGTCTTTGTTCTGTTCCGTACTAGAGCAAGGCAACATTTGTTGCTCAGAAATGAATGGCGCCCGTTTGCCGTTCATCACTAAATATCCGTCTTTCATACTTGGTATTTCCACTGTCAGACCGGCTTCGCCCAGTAGTTGAAAAGCTTCGGGCACATCGCTTTTGAACCTCATAAAATGGTAAAAAGCCTCGAAAGGAAAAAACGTGTATGTAGACGAAACATCTGTTAAGTTATGAAAGGAGACGCCTTCTTTTTTCTCTATCTTGTTTTCCGGATCGTAAGAATATGCATTCAAAGAATAAATGATACTATCCATCACATATCTGTCTCCCGGAGAAATCTCGACGTGTATCTCCTGCCACTCATATTCGTTGCTTGCCGTGAGCAGGAATTGAAAAGGAGCGGAAAGGGCATTCTCGCCCACCGTTATCTTCACTTCTTCGGGATGAACACGTTCGATGGTGAAATCAATCATCTCTCCGGTGCACACAATCTTTCCCAATCCGTTCAGCGATGGACCTTGGTCATTTGTTACCAAGCGATTGTCCGCATCATATACTTTATATTGAACGGGAAGACTAGAAGCTGTATACATTGCTAACCAATCCCAATTGGCAGCTGCAAATTGAATAGTGGCAACATCCCCGTTCCCGTCCAGCGTCAGTTCGGAATCGGAAGGACGGAAGTCGTCGACAAATACGTCTCCGTTACAACCATAAAACTCCCCCAGGATGAGAAGGCAGACCGTCAGGTATAGGAATCTTTTCATATTGTTTTCTCTCTTGTTCATTCTCTTTTGTTCTCTACGGACAAAAGTAACATATATTTTCAGGAACAGCATACAAACCCGCATTAAGAAGTGTTATTATCACCTGATTAATTGCCGCATACAGTGGCTAACAAGATACAAAATTTTATAATAAACTGATTTACTATATTTTATAGAGTGTATAAAAGAGTAGTTTTGCAATTTAGTATCATTTTAGCACCACTATTTAGCCATCATAAATAAATCAAGATATGACGCAAATGTCATTGGACAATTAACTTCTCGGGCTGCATAATCCACATTCGTTTACCCCCGTTCTCAAATCGGTCAACACCTTCCAGAGATAATCAGATGGTTAATTTACAGCTCCAACAAATAGTTATTCGTTGATTTTATATTTGTATTGCGTAATTTTCCTACAATAATCGCGTTTATAGTTTGTCGTATGAGATTTTATTTGTACCTTTGCACCGTACAATAGATAAAATCAACGATTATGATAGCAGAGTTCAGCATTGAGAATTTTTTTTCCATTAAATCGGTTCAGAAAATCAGTTTTGAGCCGTCGGTAGATACTTTTATGTCTGATGAATATTCGTATGAAGTTAAGGACGGTGTAAGATTGCTGAAAGTGGGCATCATCTATGGTGCCAACGCTTCCGGTAAAACGAATATATTAAATGCCATTGAATTTTTCAAGATGCTGGTTTTAAGAATGCCTAAAGACAGGACTGAGAAAACCGGGGTTGTTCCTTTCATGTTGGATGACACTTCAAGAAACGAAAAGACAAAGATGTCAATGGTGTTCTATATCAATCAGTCGAAGTACATTCTTAGTTTTGAATTGGATGCAAAGCATATCTATTCCGAGACATTGATTGTTTATGATTCCATTCGCCCGACCAAGCTGTATAACCGAAGTTATGATGCCGCGACAGATTCCTCGACTATCGACTTTGGCGTAAATCTGAAAATGACAAAGAAAAGCCAGGATGTGATTTCCGGCAACACTATCAATAATTGCAGTGTGCTTGCCGCATTTGGCAAAAGCAACGTGGAACGGACAAGGCTGAATGATGTGTACGATTATTTTGCCAAGCAGGTAAAAGATGTACTGGCTCCCGGTATGTTGCTTTCGGGATATGTCAAATCACGATTGGATAAAGACGAGGCAGGAGATTTGAAGAAATTCATTTTGAACTTCCTGAAAGCATCCGATTTCAATATAGAAGATGTGGTATTACATGAAGAGGAAGAGCTGATTACACCTGAATTGGAACAACTGATTCAGAATGCCCCTATTGATAAAGATGCAAAAGCTGAAATGCTTAGAAAGGGGAAAATTACAAATACGGAACTGACCTTTAAGCATAAGGCAGGCGATAAAGTATATGATTTGTCGGAAGAATACGAGTCCAATGGCACCATGAGGTTCTTGGGAATGGCGGTGATACTGAATTTCTTATTAAAGACCAATCGGTTTGTGCCCATTGATGAAGTGGAGACAAGTATTCATTATGAACTGTTGGCTTATTTCCTGAAAGTCTTTCTGGCAAACAGTAACGGAACATCCCAAATGCTCCTGACCACACACGACATCAATCTTCTCAACGAGGATTTCATTCGCCGTGATACGATATGGTTCACCGACAAAGACGAACTTGGCGAAACTAAAATAGTACGCCTGTCTTCTTTGGGACTGCATAAGAATCTTTCCCCATACAATGCTTACAAGCAGGGAAAATTGGTAAAGTTGCCGTTCTTGGGTAGTCAGTATATCAACTTGAATGACTAATGATATGGGACGGACAGTAACAAAAAGTATCGCCATCATAGGCGAAGGAGAAACGGAATGGTTCTATTTCGACTCTCTGAGGATTGCGTGTCGTTATCCTTTCAAGGTCGCTCCGGATTTTCCGCAGCACAGCGACATCAATCATATACTGAAACTGGTAGAATCTTATTTGAACAAGCAATACGACTTTATCGTATGCCTGTTTGATATGGACAGACTATTTCAGTTTCCATCTGAAATGCAGTTGTATCAGCGGGCAAAGAAAGAGTATAGCAAGAAGAAATATGCCGGAAAGGTAATGTTTGTAGAAACGAATCCGTGCACGGAGTTTTGGTTTCTACTCCATTTCTTGCCTAATGTAGTTTGTCGGCGATATGAGAGTTACGAACAACTGCTTCCCGAATTACAGAAATATATGCCGGGGTATGAAAAGACAAAGCGATATTTCATACGCACCAACCTCTATAAATACCTGACAGAGAATGGTGATTTGGAACGAGCTATATCAAACTCAGAAAAGTTATGCCAACTCTGCAAGGAATCGCCAGAGGATTTGAAGGCATATTCGGAGGTACATAAGGTGATAGAGTTATTAATTAATTTATAAAATATACATTGATAGAAAATATGAGTTTCGACAAAAACAAACATTTAGGAGAAGTGTTAGATACACACAAAATGTGCCACGTGCAGGATTTCGTGAATAAAGTAAAAAAGCGTAGAGAGGAGATTAAGGCCAAAATGCACGACCATTATGGTTGCGACAAGTATTCTTCGTTTGGTTCTGGCAGTTTTGCTAAGCATACTGCCACTAATGTGAAATTCGACCTTGATTTGGTGGAACCGTTCAAGTATAATGCTTTTGGAACATTACAAGAGATGTTTGACAGTGTGCACGATTTCCTTGCAGATGAATACAAGAATACTGGTGTGACCATTCGTAAGCAAAAGGTTTCCATTGGTGTTAGTTTTCCTATTGAAGAGGGGGATGAGAAACCGGTTGAGCTTGATGTTGTACCTGGTAGAGAATTAAATAATAACGACTATTCTGATTCGTATAACCTGAACTTGTGCTTTAATGAAGACCATTGGGGATTCAAAAAAGGATCGAGCCAGAAAACGAATATCCAGAAGCAGATTTCGCATATCGAAGGTAAGTCAAGTGAACGTCAAATTATTCGTCTGCTTAAAATATGGAAAAAGCAAAAAGATAAGAAATATAAGTCTTTCGTTATTGAACTGGCCGTAATTAGAGCCTTAGATGGTTATAATGGTGACATGGGTCTTTGGCCAAGATTAAAATACACGATGGAGTATCTACGTGACCACATCGCGGAAAGTAGTTTCCACCTTTTTGACCCAGGTAACACGAACAACGATGTCGTGGGGACTATGCAGGACTACGATAGACAATCGTTTAAATCTGATATGGAAAGCATGCTCAACAACATAGACAGTAATCCTGATTTATATTTGCCCTACTACTTCAAGGTAAACGAAAAATATTGCGGATATAAAGAGAAAGATACAGGTGCTGCTTATCCTACAAGTACAAAACGGTTCGGATAGTAAAATATGATGACTGTAGATAAAATAAAAGAATTGATAGGTCTCATTCACGGCGTTAGTCTTATTGAAGATTTTATCATTGATGAAGCAGGCTCCTTAAAAGGTCGTATTGCCGTGGTTACAGATCAAGAACATGCTGACTTGGAATGGTATGTAGAGATTAGTCCTACTTATCCGTTCAAAACTATGGGCATGGAACCTATCCATTTTCAAAATAAAAATCTGCTGGATTATCCACACATTATGCAGGGCGGCAATCTTTGCATGCACCCTGCGGAATATGATAATGCAGAGAGTCAGTTTGTAAACGACTTGAAACAGTTGAAGGAATGGGTTGAGGAATACTATGTAAGGGGAGAAAAGGATGCTCACTACGAGCATTTGGTAGTGAATCATCATACGATTCGCGGGCAGTATTATACTTTCTGTTTCGCAGAGACTCAAGAGGATTTTACTGAAGGAGACTACGGAATAGTACACTATACGCCATTACCAACAGGTCGTAAAAAAGACACGCCAGTTATCAACTATGTGGTACAAAAGTTTGTGTCGTGCGTACAGGTAAAGAAGACGGAAATGTTCTGTAGGATTAGTAAGTCCTACCAAGAATTAAGGTCGTTTAAGGGAGTATATTGTCTGCTGAACAACATTCCATCGGTATACAACAAGTTTATTGTTGAGAATTACAATTCTATCAGGGGACTATTCTCGCAGAGTCAGAAAAACTATATCCATAGTTTTGTGGTATCGCATAGAGACAAGTATGATTTCTTCCCGTTGTTTTGTGGATATAGAATTCCCGAAGGTGGCGTTCACTGGCAGGCAATGATTCTCTTCATGGATGATCTGCCGATAGAACCTGTGCGGATGGGCACTGGTAAGAATAGGCTTTGGCTAACTGATTTTAGACAAGGGCAAATCCAATGGGCAGAAACTGTGGATATTTCCTATAAGTATTTCTTTGGGCGTGGAGCTATGCCCAAAGAACTGGCTAATAAGAAAATGCTGATTATGGGTGTCGGGGCTATAGGAAGTATTTTGGCAGAAACTCTAACAAGATGTGGTGCGAAAAACCTGACTCTATATGACATAGACAATAAGGAACCTGGTAATGTTTGCCGGTCTGCATATCCTTTTTATACAGGTATAATTGAGAAAACCTTGGATATAACGAGTTTACTGACGCAGATTTCGCCTCATGTTGAATGTACCAGTTTGAAATCTATTGCTGACTTAGTGATAAAAACATATGCGGCAGGGCATGAGGACAAAAGTGCTCTAGCAGAATTCTTTGACGAGTTTGATGTGATATTTGATTGTACAACGGATAATCAACTGATGCGGGTAATGGATTCTATTGGGACGAAAGCCCAATTGGTTAATCTCTCAATAACCAATCACGCACAAGATTTGATATGTGCCTTTTCTCCTAATGTAACAGAGACTGTTTTGTTGGTTTATGGCTTATTTAAACACGATGTGGAAACCGACATGTACAATCCTACGGGTTGTTGGAATCCAACCTTTAAGGCTTCGTATAATGACATAGAATGCAAAGTGCAAGTCGCCGTGAAACATATTATCAAAATGTTGAGCAAGCAGGAACCATTAAGTGATTTTTATATAACAGAAGACGACTTGAATTTAAAGATAAACAAGTTATGAAGTATTATTTGTCAAGTAATGATTTGTATATAGAGATACCAACCTTAGTATTCAACCAAATAAAGTTGCAGGCTGAGGGCGAATACCCCAATGAGAACGGAGGGATGCTCGCTGGACGATATTCTAAAGATAAACATACAGTGTATATAGAAAAAGTTGTGGTGCCTGTGGAAAAATTGACTGGCAGGACAAAGTTTATGCGCATTACCAAGGGTTTGGAAAATGTATGGGAACAATTAGCCAAGGAGGGGTTGCAATATGTGGGCGAATGGCATAGTCATCCAAATGGTTCCACACAATATAGCAGTACAGATTTGGCGGCTATGATAGATATTGAGAAGGAAGTGGCCATTGAGAATCCGTTACTACTGATAGTCAGTGTTAGAAGTAATGGACTTAGTGCTCATAAGTTTTATTGTTATATGAATAATCAATTGTTGGAATACAATAAAATGATAGATTTAAAGGATTTATTTCATGGCTTGCAGAACCAAATGTTGGCTAGCCTGAATGTAAACAGGGAATTTATTGAACATCCCGGCAGCAAAGGTGATGCTACGGAGCAACATTGGATAGAGTTTCTACGCACATACCTTCCTGACAGGTATAAGGTGGATAAGGCTATTGTGATAGATTCGACGGGCAATGTTAGCGAACAGATGGACGTAGTCATTTATGACGCGATTTACACACCCTTCATATTCAAGCAGGATGGTTTTATGTATATACCGGCAGAAAGCGTGTATGCCGTGTTTGAGGTAAAACAGGATGTGGAAGGACATATAGAATATGCAGCCAAGAAAGTTGAGAGCGTGCGTAAACTGAAAAGAACAAGTATTAGTATGGTCTCCTCAGGAAAAACTACGCCTGCCAGAGCATTGACTAAGATAATAGGTGGTATTTTAACTACAACGAGTTCGTACCGTGGGAATGATACGGTAATAAAGCAGTTAGAAAAACTGAAGGGCTTACAGACTTTGGATTTGGGATGCTTCTGTGATGCTGGTAGTTTTTATATTGATTATAAAGAGACTGTACCTGAATATATAGACCCAATCAAGGATAATCGTAAGTATATAGAAAAAGTGTATGAGAGTCGCGAAGTAAACGAGATTGAGTTTAGCAATAAGAATGTGTCTCTCTTCACATTTTTCCTTCAGCTTGTGAGCTATTTGAAGTCCATTGGTACTGTACCCGCAATAGATATTAATGCATATCTAGAGGCTATTAATGCAAAAATTGATGAAGATATTTAAAAGTAAAGGTACGACAGATTTCGTGAGCTTCCACATAACTATATCTCATTTCAGAACATAGATAGAAAGGGTAGAAGATATGCCTACCAAAAGAAGCCCGTAAATACGGTTTGTTCTTATGTATTGCTACCCAAATGCCTCGTGATATACCATTAGGGACATTAAGTCAAATGGGAACATTTCTGGTTCATAGGTTAATTAATGAGCAAGATAAAAAAGCAGTTGAAAGTGCCGCATCTGCAGCAAATAGAAATATTCTTTCTTTCCTTCCTATTTTGGGAGAAGGTGAAGCTTTAATTGTTGGAGTTGATTTTCCAATGCCCCTTATTGTGAAAATCAATACTCCAACAAAGAAACCAGATTCAAGAACCCCTAAGCTTACAAAACGATAAAACTACAGTCTTAATATTGGCAAAGTGCTTACTATATCTACTGTTTGACAAGAGAGCATAACCACCGACAGAAGCAGGTCGAGGATATAACGGGGTTGTTCGTGTTCTCGCGACCAGTCGTTTGGATCATTTTTGATTTGGGACGCTTTATCAATTGTGATGGCATAGCGTTCCATTATCCACTCGATAGCGGATTTACCATTAACGACATATTCGTATGCTTTGAGCGGAATGTTCTCAATGGTAATATGGTCATTATAGATGATGCGTGCCTTATCAGCAACGAGCTTTCCACTTTCGTCACGAATTTTGGCAAACCTCATTTTATCAACGGCAAAGTATTGGTAGGTTTCGTTCGTCCAGTTGTTTTGCCAAATGTCCATATCGCCATTTACTCTGACAGCACAAGCACGATGGGCAATCATTGGCATTGCAGCGAAAAACAGATAATCTCCATCTTGCCCAACAGCCTGCTCGTTTATGCTTTGTTCATAGTTCAGGTGCAGGTCGGCAAGTTCTTTGCCTGCTTTATAAAAGGACATAAAGTCCTGTACACTATCCACAATGGGGATGCGTGGCAATGACTTCTTCAAATCATCGGCAAATCGTTCACGGTATTGCTTAGAATGAAGCAACCCATACACATAGTAGAATATGTGTTCTTTGGTAATGGCTTTTGAACCTCCGAAACGGCTACGGACTTCTTTCAGAATCCAGTCGGTTATTCCGTCCCGGCGAATATATTTGTCTGTTTCCGCATCATCAAAAAGTGTAGCTTGGGGATTCTTGTTTTCCTCATACCAATATAATGGGTAGAACTGGCAATTAAATTGCAATTGATAATCAGGAATATAATGGGTAACTATAGTTGAAGCATCTTTATTAGAACCTTTTCCATTTACGCATAAGATAATCTTATCTGTATTCAGTGGGAACAAATCCTTACATTGTCCTGGGCTTTCTATCAGGCTTGGAGAATAATATAAGTTTGTCACACAGAATGGCCTATACGAACATTCCATAAGTCTTTCTCTTTCAAACTTTAGTAAAGTTCCACGCGACAAGAAATTTCTTAATGAACGAGTCCAACTTACTTTAGTTGTATCAGTATCTATGAATGATTCAACAGACAACGCCTTTTCTTGTGATTTAATTGTTTGAAATTCGCGGCATTGAGCATTGTAATTATTAATCAAGCAATTAATATTGTCGTCCAATTGCGAATTAGAAAAATTGTTAACCCAAACATCTCGACCTGTGGCTACTGCTGGTCCATTATGATTAAAAATGCCAACACCTTTTTTATCAAACAGTGGTATTAGATTATCAAATACCCCATCACGTTGATTTATCCAATCAGCCTTATCATTAGGCGTAATAATCTGCCATTCCAATTTCTGCGAAGAAATGGAACGGAAATCTTTTACCAGTTTGAGCTTCTGCTCACGAGTGAGGTAATCACCTATGTCATGATAATGGATAACTGCCTTTTGCCCTTTCTTTGCCGGATTTTTGACAAGGAAAGTTATGGCGATAGGAGTACGAGAACCGCTTCCAAAAATTTTTCCACCTTCTTTACGGGATAATTCTCCAGAAGTGCGCTGATTTCCACGCAAATTCAGTACATAAACAGATGTAAATTCTTCCTCTATACATCTGCGCATACCATCTTGACCGATACCATCAAGCCATGCACCATTGCTTATGAATGCTACAATACCTCCTTCATTTTGTGGAATACGGTCAGAAGCCCACCGAAATGCTTTCACATAACTGTCGTAAGTTGATTTACTGAGTCCTGCTAAACTTCTTTTTGTATAAGTTTCACTCAGTCTCTTTTCCATAGCCGGATATACAGTATTTTGTGCATTGTCATTAGCCGATTTCTGACCGATAGAATACGGCGGATTTCCGACAATTACCCTCACGTGTGTAGCCATCTGCTTCTTTACCCGTTTGGAATTGTCTTGAAAGAATTCCGTGAAAAGTTCGTTATGTTTCTTCTCTGCCAATTGGAACGTATCGGTCAGACAGATACCGCTATACGGTAAGTAAGTCTCCCTGTAGGTAATGTCATGGAATACAGATTCGATATTCACATCAGCAATATAATAGGCCAGCAGCACAATTTCATTGCAATGAATTTCATTCCGATATTTGCGCTCCATATCCTCAGGACGGATAAGGCCGGATTGCAACAAACGAGTAATGAAGGTACCTGTACCTGTAAATGGGTCAAGAATATGAACGTTTTGCTCCGTCAGCGAAGTATTGAACTCTGCTTTGAGAATATCATCCACTGAACGGATGATGAAATCCACACATTCCACCGGTGTATAAACAATGCCCAATTTCTCCACTGTAAGCGGAAATGCGCCTTTGAAAAACTTTTCATAAAGGTTCTTTATGATTGTCTGCTTACCCTCCAAATTATCAATACCGCCCACATTTGTCCTTACCGATTGGTAGAACTTCTCCAGTACCTCGGTATCCTTTTCAAAAGCCTGTTCTTGCAATATGTCTATCATGCGTTGCATAGAACGGCTCACGGTGTTGTTATTGACAAACTGGTAATCTGAAAACAGAGCATCAAATACAGGTCGGGTGATGATGTGCTGTGCCAGCATTTCAATGGCTTGGGCGGCATCTACCGATGGATTAAGGTCTCGCTGTAACCCCTTTAAATATTCATTGAAAGCCTTTTTGTGTACACCGGACTGAATAAGTTTGGAAATACGCTCAATAAATTTGTGCGCAATAAGACCAACCTCTTTTGCCCAATTCTCCCAATAAAGACGGTCACCGCACTTTTCTACCAGTTTGGCATACATACCGTCCTGTATCTCCCCGAAACGAAGTTCCAACTGTCGGGCAATTTCTGCATTCTCAATTTGTTGTGCTTCCGCTTCTCCGTCATTTGTACCCAATCCCGGTCGGCCTATGGTAACAGACGGTGTACCTGTCTGAGTGTTTGGTTTCTGCTTGTTGAGGGCTATTTTGTTTACCATCGCATTGAAGCGGTCATCGTGTGAACGGAGCGCATTCAAGATAGCCCACACCACATCGAATGTCTTGTTGTTGTCAAGAGCTTCCTCCGCCGAAATATCAGATGGCACTACAATAGGGATGATGATATATCCATACTTCTTTTCATCGGATTGCCCCTTGTGGAATGTACGTATCACGCGGCCAACCGACTGCACCACATCCACCTGCGAATTACGGGCAGAAAGAAACAATACGGCATCGAGAGACGGCACATCCACACCCTCGGACAGACAACGCACGTTGGTTACAACACGACATTCACGTTCATTGTCTGGCTCTTCCGCCAGCCATTGCAGGATTCCATTACGCTCCTGCGAGTTCATAGAACCATCTATATGCCGTGTCCTTACTGAAACGGTATGCGAAAGGCTTTCTGAATCAAGATTCTCTTCGTATTTCCCAGATATTCTTGGAAGTACCGAAGCTACATATTTTGACGTTCCGGCTTTTGTCTCGTTGCCTATGGCTGAACAGAACGCCACGGCACGGCGCATCATGCGTGGGTCGGCATCCCATGTGCGATGGTCGTCGCCATGTATCATTTTTGACAATCCGTTTATTACCCCAATGAGCTTTGATGTGTCGTCAAAATTCAGTTCGGTGGTAGAATTGGTGATGTCTTGTTTTATGTTGGCAGGTACATCATCTTCGCTAACAGTAAGGACAAGCACCTTGTAATCCGTCAATAAGCCATTTTGAACGGCGTATGAGAAATTCACACGATAAAATTCCTCTCCATAAATGGCTTTATCATCCATCGAGCAGAGAATGCAATCCTTTTCCGATGCCTTTATCTTGGCAGATTCCCCATACAAACGCGGCGTGGCAGTCATATAAAGGCGTTTCCGACCTTGTACATTCTCATTGGAATGTATCTTGATAAAGTTGCTCTCATCCTTTTCGGCTATTTTTACGCCGGTAGTGCGGTGTGCTTCGTCACAGATGATGAAGTCAAACACGCCGTATTCTCCGTTTGTCTTGGATAATATCTCTCGCTGCGCAGCAGAAACGGCATCTATGGATTGGTAGGTGGAGAACACGACTACCAAGCCGTCATGATTCCGATATTTCTTTAATTGGGATGCAATGGATTGTGGATTGGTGGATGCAGGTACGGCAAGGTCAACCACGCTGTCATCCGTATCATCAGATCCCTTGGTGGTCTTGCGTGAGGCTTTGGAATCGGAACAGATGCAGACAGCCTTAATGGGCTTCTTCGCATCTGCCGACCATGCGTTGAGCGACTGCCCCAACAAGGCGATGGACGGAACCATGAACAGCACCAAGCCTTTGTTGCCAAACAACTGTTCCGCAATGAGCAGCGAAGTGTAGGTTTTACCTGTACCGCAAGCCATAATGAGTTTGCCCCTATCGTTGCCATCTGACATATAATGAACGTATGCTTTTGATATGGCATTCAATTGGTGTTCACGAGGCTTCTTGCCCTCCACCAGTGCAGAATTGCCGGTTAGACCGTCCATTATCTTTTGCCAGTCCACAGGAGATGAAACAAGGTCTGCCATACCGATGCGCGTAACAGGTGGTTCCTGGTTTCGGATAGCCTCTTCTGCATTAGCTCCCCAATGGTTTGTGGTTGAAATCCAAATACGATTTGAAAAACGGGCAGTTTGGAATGTTACCTCGTTTGTGAACGTGCGGCTGGAAGTGGCGAGAAATGAATCTACAGCAGGTTTATCTATGATTGTATTCTCAGCATAGCATTTACACTGGATAGCCCAATAGTCACCCAATTCAGTTTTGGCCACAAGGTCGATACCTGTGTCATTACCTCCAAAATCGTTTCGCCCCGGAAAATCTTCCCATAGCCAGACCGATTCAAGCTCATTATAGCGTGGGTCTGTTAATAGCCATGAGCGCATCAGTCGCTCAAACTTTGTACCTTTCTCCCTTTCCGTGAATGATTCGGTACGAAATTTATGTAGTATTTCCTTGAAATTCATCTCTTGATAAGAGATATATTTCAAAGGAACGGGCTCTAATAATCAGTGCTATACTGGCAAAATCTGACGAATTTGCAAAACAAATTCTCACAAATTACCTTTCATATATCATTATAAATGAGGAATGAACACGGTATTTGAAATATTATGCGTACCTTTGCAATATCAACTATAACTCTTATCAAGAGATTCGTCTTTTCGCTCAACACATTTCACCATAAATATCCGGTCAAAAATCTTTCAGGATAAGGCTGTTCGCCTTGTCCACCACGCTTGTGTCAAGCGATGCGAGATAGATGCGCGTGGTCTCTTCCGAATCATGTCCCATGCCCTCGCTGATGACGGAAAGAGGGATGTTCTTGCTCTTGGCAACGCTCGCCCAACAATGCCGGGCAACGTGCATGGTCAGCGGTATGTTCAATCCTGCCAGACCAGCAACTTCCTTCAACGCCACATTGATGCGGCAGATGGCGTTACGGTATTGTGTCCGTTCATCGGAACAGGGGTTTGTAATTATCGGCAAAAGGTAACGGGTAGCCGTGTTCTCGCCGTACTTGGCGATGATGTCTTCCATGCACCTCTCCCATTTGACGGTGAGCTGCTGTCCGGTCTTTCTTCTCCGGTACGTGATTATTCCGTTCTTCAAGTCCGATTTTTTCAGATAGGCCATATCAATGAATGACATTCCACGGGTATAAAAAGAGAAGAGGAACATATCCCTTGCATAATCCAGATGCGGTTTCAGAGTCAAATCAAGTTCCTTAATGTGCTTGATAGACTTCAATGGGATGGCGCGTTTTACCGTCTTCCCGATGCCAGTGTAAACGTGCTTGAAAGGATGCTTCTGTTCCGTCAGTTCCTTTTCCACTGCACGGTTGTAAACGGCACGGAGTATGCGCATATAAAAGGAAACCGTGTTGGGGCAGATGCCCTTGCCTTTGAGCCAGGCCTCGTAAAGCATCATGGTGTTGCCGTCCATCTCGTACAAGAGTATGTCCTGCCCCTCACGGAACTTCATAAAACTGGCCAATGCCGCCGTATAGGTTTCTGATGTGCGGACTTTGCCAAGCTGCTTCAACTGTCCTATGATGCCCTGCATGAAACGAAACAGCGATTGTTCGCCCGTTTGCCCGTTGAACTTCTCGACGATGCTGTCAGCGGAATAAATTCCTCCCTGCCTGTCGCATTGGACGACTATGGCTTTCAACCGTCTGGTGTCCCAGTCAATATGTTCCGCCACTTCACGGAGATACCGTTTCCTGTTTTCGCCGATTTCGGACAGGATTTTCACAGAGGAAGTTCTCTTGTCCCATTCCGTGTCAAATATGCGGTAGTCCGTCTTAACTTGGCGGACTATGCGCCCGTGGATTACCTGATAATATATGCTGCCCTCCCTGCCGCTTGCGGTGGAAGGACGAAATTTCACTTTTATGGATGCCATTCACTTTATTTTTGTCGTTTGGATTGATTATCTTCTTCTCTCACTGTCTTGACCTGCCTGTTGAATATGGCCAGCGTGGAATCCGCACCGACAACATCCACCAGTTTTTCGTATGCTCCGACGGTCACGGCCAGTTCCGGGTGCAACTCGTTAAGCATGATTGTAGTCACATGGTGTTTGTCTGCAACCGTTCTCAACCGCCTGTTTTCTTCCCGGTACTCATGCCATTGTACCCAACTGGCGGCAAACAGGGCAAAGAATACGAGCATACAACCGATACCAGCCCATGCGTAAGGGTTCTTTTGCCAGCCATCGGGAACTTTGCTCCATAACAGCCTTATTGCGTTTATTGCCTTGTCCGGGCGGATTATCTGCCATAGTTCCGATATGGCACTTTGCTTTTGGCGTGACTTTTCCGAAGCCAGTTTGTCATTCTCAATGTGGCTTGTCAGCCTTTCCAATATCTTGTTGAGCTGTTCCTTGATGGTGAGAACACCATGTTTGCGCATATCCTTCTCGTTGGCTTCGGTGTATAACCGCAGACTTGCTACCGCTTCATCACCTATTGATTGCTTGTATTCCTCGATGGCTTCCTTGCTTCCGAAAATGGCATTGACATTTTCCGGTGCATTGCCATTGAAGAACCGTATAACAGGCTCCAGCTTCGCTTCCAGCCTTTTCAATGCCTCGTTCTTGTCCGGGCTATCCTTTGCGTCCAGTTTTTTCTTGATTTCCTCGATGTCCACTGCCAATGCCCCGATAAGGTCGGTTAAGTTCTGCTTGTTGTCCTTCATCTTCTCATCTTTCTTGGTTTATGCCTGTTCTTGTTGTTGTCATTCTCGCTCCAGCCGCTTTCGTTTCCTCCACCTCCGCCGCCGGATGATACCTTTGCTTGGTGCGGCTGTACGCACAGCTCCATGAGTGCTCCGATGGTCACTTGAACGATGTTTGAGCATGATTCAGCAAGACTACAACCGTTGCTGTCCGTTTCCGCTCCGGCTGATGGAGGTTGTTCTATAAAAGTACCTGCCGCATGGCTGTCCTTTGCCATACCTTGCATGGTTGGTGATGTCCGTCCGTCAAATCCGTTGTCCGGCACTCGGGGCTGCCATTCCATGCCCTCGGCAATATGGCTTCCGAACAGCTTGTCTAACTTATAAAAGCTCATGCTCCGGTCTATCCGTGAGCCGCTGAATGAGATTTCATTCTTCGTGAACGACACACCGATTATTTTACCTTCGTTCCTATTGTATTTGAAATTCACCCCGATGCCCTGTTTTGCCAGCCTGTCGCACAAATCCGACCAGCAGCTACAAAAGGGCAGAGCCGCCTTGATAGCGTCATAGATTTGGTATTTCACCTTGTCCTTACCACACAGGCGGTCACGCTTCACGTTCATCTTACCCTTGGAGAAGTGTAGCCCGTATTCCCTCGTGAGAGCCTTGCATATCTTCACGTTGCGCACATTATCGTTGCTGTCGCTGATGGTGTTCCCGTCATTGTCCACCCTGTTGGCCACGATGTGCAGATGCTGGTGTTCCCTGTCGGTATGGCGGCACACGATGTACTGGGTGTTCGTTATGCCCATGCGCCGCATATACTCACGGGCGATTTCGACCATCAGGGCATCCGTCAGCTTGGGTGCGTCCTCGTGTGCGAAGTCCAGCGAGATATGGTACACCGGATTTTTCAGCTTGCGTCCCGGCTTGTCATCCGCCTGCCCCTGCATACTTCTTGCGATGGTGGCGTTGTCATCAAGCCTCACGTCCTTGCAGTCGATGATCCTTGCCTTTTTCGGGTTGTTCACGTAGTTCACCACTCTGGCGAAGCTCGCCCGTTTTTTCAAATCGCCCATCATATCTTCCCGATGATTTTGTTGAACTCGTCCAGCAAGTCCATGATTTTGCCTTTCAAAAGAGAAAAGCCCTGTTGGTGCGCCATCTTCGTCAGTTGGTTCAGGTTGTTGCACCCTCCCTCCAGCATCCTTATCTGCTGCCTGTCCTCCTGTGTCCGTGCCGCCACGACTTTGCCGTGCAGTAACAGTTCGCGCAGGAAGTGCGACGGTTTCTTGCCTGCATCTGTAATCCGTTTCATAACCGCTTTCCATTCGGCAAGCGTGAGCCGTGTGGATATGGTCTTTGTCCGCGCCTTGCCTTTCACCGCCTTGGGGCGGCCTCCCTTGTTCCTGTTCTCCTGATATGTCATATCCGTTTTCTTTTATCCGTTAAACCGTTCTGTTTTTTAGGGCTGTAATCCGGGCTTGCCGTTTCCCGTGTGGCCGGGTCGCCATTGGTGGCGTAGTTTTCGTGGACGAAAACATTAACTTGCCAACCCTAAAAAATATCCCTTCTAAAACGCTGTCGCTTGCCATTCCTGCCGCTTCATTCCTGTGGCTGTTCCTATTCCCGTGAACCGGATAAGGTACTGTCTTCCTCTAAAAATGGTGTGTTGTCGGCGGCATCCACGACTGCATTTTCTGCGGTGCTTTCCACTTCGCTTTCGGTTGTTGCAGCCGTTTCGGTTTCCGCTGTTCCTGTACCTTCTATAATAGGATTGGAACCGATCGGATTCATGGACGGCAAGCTATCCGTTCCCTCTGACGTTTCTTCTGTCGGTTTTTCTTTCTTCTTCCTTGCCGAACTGCGACGCAAGGTCTCTAATTGTTGCCCGTTGAAAAGGAAAATCCGTGCCCCTTCGTATGCCTTGACTGTCTGGCGATATGTCGGATTCTCGATGAGCCGCCCTGCTATCATCCACGACTTCACGCACACCATGTCTATGATGGAAGTCACGGGATTGGAATCAACACGGATTAGCCCGCGTTCCGAGAAATCCTCCAACAGGCGGGACACCGCCTTGCGCCCGATGCCCCATTCCTTGGCCAGTACCAGCATGGAGCCGTCCACCTGTCCGGGATGGACGGCATAGCCCAATCCCCGTTTGGTGTTCATCACTTCCGAAACCGCCATTTTCGACAAGAGGGAAAGAAGATAGGTAAGGTTGCATATCCCGTCCGTGCTCCCGTGCAGGAAGTACCACGCCTCCACGGACATTGCCATCTCCAATTTGTAGCACGGCAAAACAAGCTGTTTCAAATTCTTCATAAGCCTTGACATTTTTTTGTTGTGCGTCTTACAAATTATCCCTTGGCGTTCTTGTCGGCCTTCCTGTTGGTGGCTTTCAGGCTCTTGATGCGGTCTATCTGTTCCTTGGGAAACAGGACACGCCGTCCTATCCGCTGTCCTTTGATGTGTCCCAGCTTCTCATGCCGCCAGATGGTCGCTATGCTTACGCCCCATTTCTCCGCCAGTTGCCGGATGGTGTAATACTCCGATGTGTCCTGTGGCGCCTGTTCCTGCCGGTATTCCTCAAACGCGCACCTCACGCTTGCGCCGATAAGCTGTTGAAGCTCGTCGCGCGATACCAGTACCATTTCTGTCTTATCTGTCATAATTCACTGATTTTAAGTTTATGGCGGCAAAGGTAGGGCAATAATAAAACCTGTGAATTTGTGGTATTCTGTGAAATGGCACCGCATGAAAAAAGCCGTCAAACAACTGGTGCTTAACGGCTTGTGGAAGTCTGTGGGTTGTGGTGAATTGTAGCCACCTGTGGGTTATGTCACTATTTTATCATGGGAAGCAGCTCTTTGAGCTTCGTTATAAAGGTTTTCTCCACGTTGTACTTGGCGAGGCTTTCGGGTGTCAGCCCCATGGAACGGGCTGCGGATACCCTGTAACCTTTCCAGTCCTTGAAGTAGGCCTTGGACAGCAGGATTGCGACACAGCGCATCTTGCCCTTTACGCAACTGCCGTATATCGTGGAATAGTCGGCACGCATGACGGCACGGAGGAAGTCCCGGTCGGAAACGGCATTGCCGTCCAATAGCGGTTTGCCCTTGTCGGGGCCGCTCTGTACGGTGAAAGTGGTAAGGAAACGGTACAGCCTTAAAACAGGAACCTGTGCGGTCGTACTGAACGCGCCGCCTTGCATTGTATCTGTGGCGATAAAACCGGATGACGCTTCTTCCGTACAAGAGGGTATTGTTTTGGATGTTGCCGACTTGGACTCGTTCTCATGCAGCACGTTTCTTTTGACATATCCCATCGTCATGGCGATATGGAACATCTTTATTCCGGCGGACTGCGCTTTCACATCGTCATTTTGGGGCAGCATGGAAAGGTGGACGGCTTCTGCAAAATATTCCGTGCAGAGTTGCGCCAAATCCTTGTCGTTGGCATTGACAATATACTCCTTGACGGCTTGGATTTTAGCCTTGTCCACTTTGGCAAGCATGGCATACATTTCTTTCCCTCTGTTCCCGTCTGAATCCTTTGCACACTTCCGTATGGCGGCACGGATGGTGTCAATGCAGTCGGTGGCTTCGGTGCGTATCATTGGTTTGGGAGAAATATCAGAACCTTCCGGCGATACTTTCTCCTGTTCTTTTTCGGGAAAGAAGTATTGCCTTATGACTTCCATGCTCAGGTAAGCCACACCTGTACGGAAAGCCGCCTTGTTCAAGTCCGCATATTTGGAGCAGATGCCGTGAAGCCTTTTCGTGTCATCGTGCAGCCCGACGAATTTCCGTGCCAGTTCCTTGTCCTCGTGTTCGGTGACATATTCCCTGATGCCGGCCAAAA
Organism: Bacteroides sp. MSSM.1001136sp1_RTP21357st2_D2_RTP21359_211015; assembly: GCF_040913205.1. NCBI lineage: Bacteria > Pseudomonadati > Bacteroidota > Bacteroidia > Bacteroidales > Bacteroidaceae > Bacteroides > Bacteroides sp. MSSM.1001136sp1_RTP21357st2_D2_RTP21359_211015. The sequence continues at coordinate 107,812 of NZ_JBDFVF010000007.1, forward strand.
GAAAAGGCAGGGGTTTCAGGCTGTATCGGATGTTCCGGCAAATATCCTTACAATCCGTTTTGCCACTGCCGGAAGACTTGCCGGCAAGCGATTCCGCAAGTTTCAGGGTATCACTGATTACGTTGGACAGTTTGAAAAGGTCGCTAATAATGTCAAACCTTGATTTCTCCATAAGCACCTCCTTATATTTTGATGATACCCTTGAAATCCTTTAACGCTATGACGGCCTTTTCCTCCGCGTCCAGTTTCAGGTAGCGGCGCAGTTGCGCCTCGCTGCTGTGTCCGGTGATGGCTTGGATGGAAGGCAGAGGGACACCAGCCTTGTACGCGTTGGTGGCGAAACTTCTCCGGGCTGTATGTGAAAGGAGCATGTCGCAGAATCTCCTTCCACGTTTGGGGTTGAGACGCTTCTCGTCAAAGCCGCAGTCGTGTGTCCAGCCGAGCAACAGGCCGATGGTCTTCACCAGCTTGTTCATTTCATTGGGATGAACCGGGGGCAGCTTGCCGTCATACTTGGCAAGTATGGCTCTCACGCGCCTGTCAACGGGGATATAGACTTTCTTTTCCGTCTTCTGCTGGGTGATGAGTATGAACTCCGTGCCGCCTATTTCCGTTATCATGTCCTCGCATATCCTTGAATAGTCGGAAACACGCTGCCCGGTCAGACAGCCCACAATGAAAATGTCCCTTACGTGCTCCAGTGTCTTGATATGGGTGATGCGGCATTTTGAGATTTGCGCTTGCTTCTCATCTTCATCTATATCCAGAGTCTTCCACCTGCTGATGACAGCCTCCTTGGTGGAAAGGTCGAGGTTGAGCATTTCCTGTATCTGTTCCGGCATGAGGTAGATGTTGTCCACCTCCTCCTTTTTCGGCACGAAGTCGGAATGACGGAAATCATCGCATTTGGTCAGCTTGTCCTCGTAGGCCGCCTTTGCCACCGTGCGGACATCGGTCATGTACGAGTTGATGGCGTTGGGCATTAAGCCCCGTTCTTTCCAGTAACCGACAAGGCTATTGCGTGTCTCCATCGTCATGTCATCCAATCCGAGTTTGCGGTGTGTTTCCTTTTGGTAGTTGCGAATCTGTTTTTGGATAATGCGCAGACCTTTTATATAGGCAGGTGATACCTTCACGGTACGGCCTTTCTTGGTGCGCCGTCCGGTCTCCATGTCTTCTATATAAGAGGTGAGGAAATCCTCGAACAGCATCCTGCCCTTGGGCTTGACCTCCACAATCTGCATCATCCCGTTGAGCACATCGTGTTTCACGCTCTCGATGATGTTCTTTGCCTCCTTGGGGTTGAAGTCGTCCGCTTCGAACGCCACCTTTATCCTCGCAAGGACTTGGGCGAACTGCCCGTACTTTATCCCGATGCTCGACATCAGGGCTGACGAGGTGTATTGCAGGCTGCGGTACTTTTCCCATTCAAGCTGCTTGATGGTGAAGCCCGTCACGACCTTCATGTTCGCCTTTCCGGTGCGCACACGGGCATAGATGGAACCGTAGTCCTCTTTTCCTGCCTTGGATGATTTGATGAAGATGAAATCCATACGCGATATATCTTGGTTACTGTGATGCAAAGGTACAAAATATATCCCGAAATATGGTATCAAATAGTACCAATATTTTCTAAAACCGTGAAATTTCGTGAGTATTCAAACCAAATGAAAACATCTACAAATAACTGATATACAAAGATGACCTGTAAAACAGAATTTCACTGAATATATTTAGTGAATAGTGGCGGACGATAAAACACTGCTAAAACAATATATGGCAAGTAAATGGACTCGACACGACAAGGGAACGACAGAATTGAAAAGCACCGCACTCGTGTTTCAAGAATGAAAACTAGCTAGAACAGTTGAATGGAGAAAAGTTACTAATTAATCAAACAGTTCTTTCAATACCTCCAGTGATTTCAATGCCGGGAAGTCAGGCAGATGCAAACGATAATAATCATTCATAATCGTCAGGCAACGAGTACGCTCCGCACGGCTCATACCAAAAAGATGCATGGTCTCATAGTTCATGCGCATCAACTGACGGAGACGGGCGGCCTCTTCAGGATTGATATAAGAAGAATGTAATTGGGGACGAATGGAAGTGAAACAGGCATTCAATAAATCGAAGTAATCGCCGGTATGATAATCTTCCAGGTTCGGGTAAAGCCCCAGAAAACGCGAAAGACGCATCAGAAAAACCAGATGAAAATTGGCAAATCCCTCTCCACACTCGTCCAGCCAAATGATAGAATGTTGCAGATAGGCAAACAACGGACGGTTCTCTGCCTCCTCCCGGATAGCCCTGTAAAGAAACTCCGACAGGAAAAGTGCCATCGAAGACTTATACGGATCATAAGGTATGGAAGAAAATGGATAAAAGGATTTCGCTTCCTTCACACGATAAAGTGTCGCATTAGGCCGATAGTCAGCCTCGAACTCGATAAAAGATAACGGCTGGAAAAGTACGGATTTCACAGCCGCTTTTCGCGAACGAGGCACTGTTACAAGAAAAGAAGCTCTGCCGGACAACTCCGTATACATATCTACAATGATAGAAGTATCATTGTATTTCAACGTATGAAGAACTATTCCTTTCGTTTTCTGCAGCATAACTGAATAACCTCATTTCCAAATCCGAAGCAAAGCTACAAAAAATACAAGGTAATCGGAGAGATTTTAAAGGCATTAACAACAAAAAAGATAACTACTTTTGTTATAGTCCCTGAATAACAAGTAAAGATAAACAAGCTTATGAAACGAAAAAGTAATAAAAACGGATTTACCGGATGCGCCAAAGCATACATCCGGAATTTACAGGAAGAAGGTCGTTATTCGACAGCACATGTGTATAAGAATGCAATTCTGTCATTCACAAGGTTCTGTGGTACTCCCAGCATAACTTTCGGGCAGATCACTCGCGATAGTTTGAGACGATACGGACAGTACCTCCACGAACATGGGTTGAAGCCAAACACAGTTTCGACCTATATGCGTATGTTGCGCAGCATCTATAATCGTGGTGTAGAAGCAGGGGTAGCCCGCTTTATCCCCCGGCTGTTTCGTGACGTATACACTGGCGTAGATGTACGACAGAAAAAGGCGCTCCCGGTCAGCGAACTGCATACACTTCTCTACAAAGCCCCTCAATCCCAACACTTAATCCGTACGCAAGCTATCGCACGGTTGATGTTCCAATTCTGCGGTATGCCGTTCTCTGATTTCGCACATTTAGAGAAATCGGCATTGGAAGACGGAATCCTTAGATACAATCGTATAAAAACAGGCACACCAATAAGTCTTGAAATCCTGGACACCTCCAAGAAAGAGATAAACAAGCTGCGTAACAGCAATCCACCGAGAGAAGATTGCCCAGACTACCTATTTAATATAATGAGAGGAGATAAGAGACGAAAAGAAGAAGGCATATATAAGGAATATCAGTCAGCCCTCCGCCGATTCAACAATCAATTAAAAAGCCTGTCAAGAGAACTAAACCTAAAATCACCTGTCAGTTCATATACCATCCGGCATTCTTGGGCAACAAATGCCAAATACCAGGGAATCCCTATTGAAATGATCAGTGAATCACTAGGACATAAATCTATAAAAACCACACAAACTTATCTGAAAGGTTTTGGTTTGAAGAAAAGAACAGAAGCCAATCAATTGAATTGTTTTTACGTAGAATCTTACAACACAAGTCATCAATAACACATAAACAACTATCTATCAGCAATCTGCCTTATCCATTACTTCTTAGGTAACGGATATAAATACTGCACAAAGATATATAAAAAGAGTATTACATTCCAAATTAATTATACATTATTTTATTCAACTTCTTTCGAAGAATAAAATAAGATATGAGAACACGAATCACTTTTAGTTCATGTTCCAACTATCTATTGCCAATCATCGGACCACTTTTTTCTGTCCGAAAGCTTCCAGAGACATATATCAATAAAAGACCACCGTCTTTTTTACTTTTCCCCCATGTGTTCCTGTCATTAAACAGGAGTTCCGTTACCTAAGAAGTAACAGATACACATAAACAAATAATTATGACACACAAACCCAATATCAGCAAAAATGAAAGGTCTGCTGCCAGCAACAGGTGGAGACATGCAGCAAACATTAAACATGGGCTAGCCATCATTGCCTTTGTTGCATGTATTCTGCCTGCTTCGAACCTTTGCGGACAAAATATAGCCATTAAAAGCAATCTGCTTTACGATCTAACCACTACTCTCAATATGGGAGGAGAAGTGCGATGTGACGATACGCATACCATCAGCCTTTCCCTCAATTACAACCCCTGGAACTTCGGAGGGAACAAAAAGATGAAGCATTTCCTGTTGCAGCCAGAATACCGTAAATGGTTTAATGAAGTATTCACAGGAAGTTTTATCGGCTTTCAGCTACACTATGCTTTGTTCAATTTTGGAGGAATGCTCCCCTGGGGATTCAACAATGGGAAAATGCTGGGTATTGAGAACAGGCAGATTGCTCACAACAGATATCAAGGCAATCTGGCGGGTTTCGGCATTTCCTACGGTTATCAATGGATAATCAGCCCTCAATGGAATCTGGAAGCTGGAATCTCACTCGGATATGCACACCTTAACTATAAACGCTACGGACAGTCTGAAGGTGCAGCCCTATTGGAAAAATCAAGCTGCAACTACTGGGGACCTACACAAGCAGGAATATCAATTATATATTTCATCCGATAAATCAACCTAATAATAACCACATAAAATGAAAACGAAAGCATTCATATTTTTCAGCTTATTGATATGCAATCTACTCCCGGCACAAAACATTAAACTGGATATTACTCCACACTTTCTCGGAGTGCGGGCAGATTCATTACTTCTCTCCATGGATGTATCGGTAGAGATAGAAAATATGGAGTCTAAAAATGCCGTCAGACTAACGCCCGTCTTAACCGGACAGGAAAGAAAAATCTTACTACCTTCCATCTTATTAAACGGCAAACAAAAACAAAAATTATATCTGCGTAACCAGATATTACGAAAAAAAAGCGAGCATAAGGAAGAGAACGCAACCTACCTCGTTGCCGGTATCGACGAAAGTCATTCCCGCACCATCGCTTACCGAACTTCGTTGCCCGCAGAAGATTGGATGAACCACGCAACTCTCCTCCTTCGGAGAACAATCATCCGTCCTGAAGGTGAACAAGCGTTGAAAGATACTTTACTCATTACATCTCAACCTGCTGCACTCCCATCCTCCCAAAAGAATCCGGACGAGGTTACGTCAACAGCAGAAAACACGTCTCCAGCTGATATGACAACCACAAAAATGAAATATAAAGGTTCGTATGTTTCCCCGGCTACGGATGATGTAGATATACGAAACCAGAAAGAGTTGAATTTTAATCTTGAAGAAGCTAAGATTATGGCTGATGTCAATCCACAAATGTTGTCGCTCCGCGAACTCTATACCGTAGCTCTGTCGTATGCAGATAACAAAGCTAAGTTTTACCAAATTATTAACATCAGTGTCAAACTGTATCCTGTACACCCCATCGCCAACCTAAACGCTGCCGCTGCTGCCATCGAACAAGGAGACACTCAATCAATAAGCAAGTTTTTATCGATGGCTCCTCATGACAGTCTTGCTTACAAGAATTGTCGGGGTGTATATGAGCTGATGACTGGAAACACATACGAAGGTATTCGCATGTTAAAGGCTGCTAAGACAGAAGGTTCCGAAGAAGCTTCTTACAATCTGAATGTATTTTTTGAAAATAATAAACGTCCTTAACAAACAGACACAATGAAATATTTCTTATTCTTATTCCTATTCTTATCAGTTGGTTGGCTCCACTGTCGCTCACAGAGAGTAGCAGTCAGCGTGAATGCGCTTCCGGCAATAGATGGGGCTTTCGAAGCCGGAGTCTCCTATGCCATAAGAAATAAAAGTACAGTTGAACTGACCGGCAGTCTGCGACCATGGAAACGGGAAGAGAAATATGTGAACCGCTATTGGCTGATACAGCCAGAATATAAATATTGGACTTGCCAGAAGTTTAACGGCTTTTTCTGGGGTGCTTACCTCAATGGGGCACAATTCAATATCGGAGGGAAAAAACTGCCTTTCGGTATATTCGCCGGGTTGAAAAAATACAGATATGAAGGATGGCTGGCAGGTGGAGGTATCAGTGCCGGATATCACTGGATGCTGGATAATCATTGGAATATAGAAACAAGTCTGGGAGTAGGATACGATTTTATCCGCTACAAGCAGTACAACTGCGTCAAGGAATGCGCCGGATTACGAGACAAAGGTGATTATCATTACATAGGGCCTAGTAAGGCTTCAATAAGTTTAGTTTATCTATTTTAAAATAAAACAGGATGAAAAGTTTATGGAAAGTCTGGTTCTCCAGAAGAAGAAGTATCTACATACGAATAGCACGTCAATGCCATTCTACCCCATGGAGAGTATATTATCTAGGGCATGGAGGCATCAGCAGATCAATAAAGGACATAAAGATATTGAAAGCATTGCAACAGCAAGGAATCATCTCACGAATTTATCCATGGTGAGTTATGATTGCTTTTGTTACAGATAAGAAGTCATTTAGTTATAAAATTATGAAAACAGGAGGAACTTTTATCATTGCAGCCATCTTATTTCTTTCTCTTCAGGCACAGACACCTGTAACAGGAGATGATGGCACTGTTCGAGCCACTTCCTCCAGCCTGCACAAGGCCGGGAAAGAATTACTGGTTTCTATTGAAATAGAAACCACCCGTGACTTCCTGCCCAATGAATCAATGACATTGGTACCTGTTGTCAGTGACAGTTTGGAACACCGGTTGGAATTACCAGCTATCTATATCAACAGCCGAAAACAACACATCATATTTTTGCGCGAAGCCGGCAAGAAGGAAAAAGAAGCCGAAGCATTGCAAAGAAAAAACGGAAGTCGGCAGACAATGCATTATCTGCAATCTGTACCTTTCGAAAGTTGGATGAATCATGCCACTCTCTCACTCGTTGAGAAAAGCTGTGGCTGTGGGATTCCGGGTGAAGAAAATCTCACTTGTATCGCCCGTTTACACCCACAGCCAACCCCTATTCCACAACTCGTATTCTTGACTCCCCAAGTGGAAACCTCGAAAATCAGAGAAGAAAAAGGGTGCGCGTTTATTGATTTTCCTGTCAATGTGACTGCTATATACGAAACGTACAGCAACAATACAGTAGAACTGAATAAAATTATTGAAACAATCAACACCATTAAAAATGACACCAACGTTACCATCACACACATCAGCATTCACGGCTACGCTTCACCCGACGGACCTTACCGACTCAATGAGAAGTTGGCCCGTGAACGTACTCAATCTGTGAAAGAGTATGTAAATCAGCTATATGCATTCGACGGAGCGCATATCCAGACAGACTATACTCCTGAAGATTGGGAAGGATTTGAAGCTCTTCTCTGTGATACGACTTTTCAAGAGAAAGAAGCGATAATAAAAACCATAACAAGCGACATTCACCCCGATAGCAAGGAGAGAAAGCTAAAAAAGCACTTCCCTGCATTCTACGATTTCGTCCTGAAGCATTGGTTTACTCTACTTAGACATTCCGACTACACTATTGAGTATCGTGTACGCCCGTTTACTCTTGCAGAATCCCGGAAAGTCTTTACTACAAACCCTAAAAATTTGAGTCTTGAAGAAATGTTTCGTCTCGCACTTGCCAGTACACCTGGAAGCGAAACTTATAATCAGATTTTCATGACTGCCGCACAACTATTTCCCGATAATCCCACAGCCAACCTGAATGCCGCCTGCATAGCCTTGATGCAAAGAGACGTCCAAACAGCTGCCACTTATTTGGAAAAAGCTCCGAAAGTACCGGAAACAATATTAGCAAAAGGAGTTCTATGCTTTCTTAAAAACAACTATGAAGAAGCAGAGTACTTATTCAGACAAGCTCAAAAAGCAGGACTATCACAAGCGGATAATAATCTGCAATTAGTCCGTGCACTAAAATAAACACTCATTAAAACCAAATGTAAAATGAAAAGATTCAGTAAATTAATGTCACTGCTTTTATTCGCAGCAGTCACACAGTACAGTTGCATCAATGATGCAGATGTTGTCATCGCCGATGATACTCATTCAGAGTCAAATGGCAATCTCGCCTTGTTCTTCGAGATTCCAAACGTTGCTACCAGTCGAAGTGCCGAATCGTCCGGCGTTACCACCGAAGGTTCTAAAGAAGAATATGCGGTAAAGAGTCTCACTGTTTATCTATTTGACTCGACCACAAAAACGCTCAAAGATCAGCAGGAACTGAAGAACATCAACCGGACAGTTACGAGCGGTCAAAATATACAGTACACCGCCGACAAAATCACTGTAAATCCGGGAACTTATAACATCTTTGCCATAGCTAACGGAAAAGCAATCACAGGAAATATCAGCACACAAGAGGCTTTTCTGAATGCTGTTGATGCCGTAACTTACAGTGCAGGAAAAATTCCAAGCGTACCCGAAAACGGTTTCGTTATGACCAATCGTGGAGCTGCCAATCTGAACGTTGAAGTGAAAAAACCTACAGACTCCGATAAAGTGACTAGTGTATCCATCGGTCTTGAACGCGTGGTTGCCAAAGTTGAACTGACTCAAACACAAGAAACTTTCCCACTAACAGACCCATCCGGAAAGACCTACTGTACAATCAAACTGAACAATTTTAGAATGTTGAACTTGGCAACCCAGTTTTATACTTTCCGCCATACAGCAGTACTGAACAGTTTTCAGGAACCAGACTCATATACTGATGAAAACTTCGGTGATATCAACGACAACAATGGTTATGTTATCGATCCTTATTTCTTCAAGAAAACAGTGGAGAACGCCGGGGACTTTACAAACGCCGACGGTTTCTTTGCACAAGCTCTAGTACAGTTGGATATCAACGACGGCAACTGGGCAGGCATGGCTCAAGCTAACAGCTGGTCACATATCTACTGCCTGGAAAACTGTATGTTCCTTGACGCCCAACTGAATGCATACAGCACGGGAGTTATGTTCAAAGCCAACATGGATATTGCCCCCGACCGCGTTTTCAATGAAAATGGCGATGTAGTTAGCAATCAGTCCAACTGGCCGACTAATATGTTCTACTTCAATTATAACTTTTATACCAGCGTAGATGCAATCCGTAAACTAGTCCTTAATAATTTGCCGGACGATGTCACTGACAACTCGACAACAGAAGAGCTAGCTCGATATAGTATCAAACGTTTCAAGAAAACGGAAAACTACTCTTGTTATTACAATTACTGGATCAAACACCTTGATAATAATTCTCCGGAAATGGGTGTTATGGAATTCGGTATCGTACGCAACAATATATACAGATTGTCAGTCAACAAAATTGCAGGACTCGGTAGCGGCGAACCTTTCATCGACCCGGATCAGCCGGATGAATATAAAGCCGAACTAGACATCAATTTCAATGTTTTTCCGTGGGCCGTACGTAATCAAGATGTAGAACTTGAATAAGTATTGGCCACCCGAACTAAATTTATTATAAATGCGTCCATTTTTACTCTATATTATCAGTGCCATCGCCTTGTTCTCATCCTGCAACTGGGTGAACGACGACTTGTCAGACTGCCCTTCCGGGACTTGGCTGAAAATCTCGTATACCTATAATATACTAGATGTGGACGCTGCCTCCACACAAGTAAGCGACATTACCATCCTTGCTTTCGACAAGGATGATAAATATGTGGATCGAGTGGACGTAGACAGCATTACATTACATCAAGGCTACTGTATGGTAAGAGTACCGTTTCCCGAAGGAACTTATCGTTTGCTTATATGGGGAGGGACATCCAACCACATGTACCAGCTCCCTAATCTCAAAGCTGGACAAACGGAACGAAGGTCCCTGAATATATCATTGGCATGCGATAATAAGAATCAGTCGAACAAGAAACTGAATGCACTCTTTTACAGTAGCCTTGAAAATATTACTATTAGTCAAAAATATCAGGTTATTACCGCCAATTTAGTGAAAGATACTAATTATTTCTCATGCATTCTTCAAGATGAAGCAAATGCCCCTCTAAGCCAAGAGGACTTTTCCTTTACTCTGGAATCTGCCAACGGAATAATAGACTACACAAACACACCGGTCGGTACAACTCCAGTCTACTATCTTCCATACCAGAAGGAAGTGGCTGTAATGTCCGAGCAAACTCCGGTCATCCATGCGAGATTAAATACATTACGTATCATGAAAGGAGATCAGACAACCTTATCGATCAAACATATACCAAGCGGCCAGAACATTCTTCGTCTCCCACTCACTCAATATCTGTTGTTATCCAAAATCTACAATGATATAGGTGAAATGAGTGACCAGGAGTATCTCGACCGTCAGGACTCATATACGCTTTTGTTCTTTATCCAGCCATCAGATACCGGAATTCCGCATATATGCCCAAGAATGCAAGTTAACGGATGGATTATACGCCTGAACAACTCCGAACTGGAGTCTTAAAAACGTGTGACGAAATAGTATGTGAACAATATTTAGGTGAGATGTATTTACAAAGGCTACTGCGAAGTACCCTAGTGGGCTCTTTTGCCCTCTGCTCATGTAATGTTTCCCACTACATGTAGCGTCTTAATAGAACGGTTTTTCAAAGAAAATATCGTTTTATTAAAATTGTTTGTTTTGTTTGTGTTTAGTGCATTCTGTCCAAGCGAGGAGAGAATGCACTTTTTTTGTTACAAGAGAAATCACAAAAATAAGCAGCCTTTTTATTCCACTATAATATAATAAGGTATATGGAAGAGAACACCTTCCAGTTTTTTTTCACTGATAAGATTTTTTTATAAAAACTGAAACCGTCTATTTTATTGAATATCAGCATAAAAGAATGGTCACTTTGAAAAAAAACACATATTCAATGAAAAAATTCCTATAAATCATTTGCCAGTTTCAAAAAAGTTCCTACCTTTGCATCCGCAATCGAGAAACAAACACAGATTCGAGAAAGCAAAATGCAGAAATGCAACAAAGGATGGCCCGTTCGTCTATCGGTTAGGACGCAAGATTTTCATTCTTGAAAGGGGGGTTCGATTCCCCCACGGGCTACAAGTTAAAAGAATAAAGAACTAAAAAATAGATTAGTCGAGATGGCAAATCATAAATCATCACTGAAAAGAATCAGACAAGAAGAGACAAGAAGACTTCACAACAGATATTATGGCAAAACCATGAGAAATGCTGTTAGAAAGCTTCGTGCAACTACTGATAAAGCAGAAGCAGTTGCAATGTACCCAGGCATTACAAAGATGTTGGATAAGTTGGCTAAAGTGAACATCATTCACAAAAACAAAGCTAGCAATCTGAAATCTAAGTTGGCTCTTTACATCAACAAGCTCGCTTAATAATAAGAATTTAACAATTCTATATAGCATCCAGGCTGAACTTTTAAGTTCGGCCTTTCTTGTTTATAACCAACTGAATATCAAACTTATCAAGAAAGCGGAGAATCAACCCGCATTCTTTATTTTTCACTGATTATTCTTCGCCAAGTCGACAATTTTCACTATATTTGCTCTGTTATTAAAGTTAGAAAGGCAATTATGAGCGAAGAACAAATCACTCCCAATAACGGGTCTTATTCTGCGGATAGCATCCAGGTATTGGAAGGTCTTGAAGCAGTAAGAAAACGCCCTGCGATGTACATTGGTGACATCAGCGTCAAGGGACTTCACCATTTGGTATACGAAATCGTTGACAACTCTATCGACGAAGCATTGGCCGGTTATTGCGACCACATCGAAGTAACAATCAACGAAGACAATTCAATCACAGTACAGGACAACGGACGCGGTATTCCGGTGGACTATCACGAGAAAGAAAAGAAGTCGGCACTGGAAGTTGCCATGACCGTACTGCATGCCGGAGGTAAATTCGACAAGGGTTCTTACAAGGTATCCGGAGGTTTGCACGGTGTAGGTATGTCTTGCGTAAACGCGCTGTCTACCCACATGACTACGCAAGTATTCCGCGATGGTAAAATCTATCAGCAGGAGTATGAGATCGGTAAACCGCTTTACTCTGTAAAAGAAGTCGGTACAGCCGACATCACTGGAACCCGCCAACAATTCTGGCCGGATAATACCATCTTTACAGAAACGGTATACGATTACAAGATTCTGGCTTCACGTCTGCGCGAATTGGCTTATCTGAACGCTGGTCTCCGCATCACCCTGACGGACCGTCGGGTTGTGAACGAGGACGGAAGCTTCAAGGGTGAGCAGTTTTATTCAGAAGAAGGTTTGAGAGAGTTTGTACGTTTTATCGAGTCTTCACGCGAGCACTTGATTAACGACGTTATCTATCTGAACTCGGAAAAACAGGGAATTCCTATTGAAGTGGCTATCATGTACAATACCGGATTCTCCGAAAACGTTCACTCATACGTTAACAATATCAACACTATCGAAGGTGGTACACACTTGGCAGGTTTCCGCCGTGCGCTGACCCGTACGTTGAAGAAATACGCCGAAGACAGCAAGATGCTGGAAAAGGTGAAGGTTGAAATCTCGGGAGATGACTTCCGTGAAGGTTTGACTGCCGTTATTTCTGTAAAAGTAGCTGAACCACAGTTTGAAGGACAGACTAAAACGAAGTTGGGTAACAACGAAGTGATGGGTGCTGTTGACCAAGCAGTGGGTGAAGTATTGGCATATTATCTGGAAGAACATCCGAAGGAAGCAAAAACGATTGTAGACAAGGTGATTCTCGCGGCTACCGCACGTCACGCAGCAAGAAAAGCCCGTGAAATGGTACAACGCAAATCGCCGATGTCGGGTGGTGGTCTGCCGGGTAAATTAGCCGACTGTTCGGATAAGGATCCTTCAAAATGTGAATTATTCCTTGTCGAGGGAGATTCGGCAGGTGGTACTGCCAAGCAGGGACGTAACCGTATGTTCCAGGCTATCCTCCCATTACGCGGTAAGATTCTGAATGTGGAAAAAGCCATGTATCACAAGGCTTTGGAAAGTGATGAAATCCGCAATATCTACACAGCTCTCGGTGTAACTATCGGAACTGACGAAGACAGCAAGGAAGCCAACATACAGAAGCTGCGCTATCATAAGATTATCATCATGACCGATGCCGACGTCGATGGTTCTCACATCGACACACTGATTATGACATTCTTCTTCCGCTATATGCCACAGATTATCCAGAATGGCTATTTGTACATCGCTACTCCCCCGCTCTACCTCTGCAAAAAAGGTAAAGTAGAAGAGTATTGCTGGACAGATGCACAGCGCCAGAAGTTTATTGACACTTACGGTGGCGGTTCGGAAAATGCAATTCATACACAGCGCTACAAAGGTTTGGGTGAAATGAACGCCCAGCAATTGTGGGAAACAACCATGGACCCCGAAAACCGTATGCTGAAACAAGTAAATATTGACAACGCCGCAGAAGCTGATTATATCTTCTCTATGTTGATGGGTGAAGATGTAGGGCCACGCCGCGAGTTTATTGAAGAGAATGCAACGTATGCAAATATCGATACATAATTAAATAATTACGTTTTATAAACCAACCTCACATCTTACAACGAGGAAACGCCGATGGCGAAGGAACATCCTTCGATCGGCGTTTTTCTTTTCTCCAAAGGGGCTTTCATATTCAAATCGATCAACCGTCCATCTCTTAATAAAACCTAACAGCAGAAACGTTTTCCATACAAAATCACTATCTTGCATAAAAAGCAAAGAAAACATAACTATGAAAATGAAAACTACTGCTCCTAATCCGTTATTTGCAAAGATCAGGTTGTTTCTTATTGTATTGACTTCCTGCGTAATCGCCACTTGTATTTTCTTGATTATTATTCATCCGGAAGTATGGATGATACCGGCATGCGGAATTATTATCGCATTGTGTATTTTACTATATCAGGTATATTGCATACGCAAGAACCGGAAGAGAATTTAAATGTACTGTTGCTTTTTCAGTTCTTCGGCAACAGTGACCAGCTCTTTGTACCATTCTTCACCGAACTTACGGATTAAAGACTCTTTCAAAAACTGATATACGGGAAGATTCTCTTTTTTTCCCAGCAAAACCGCTGCTTTGCATATGTCCCAACGATTATAATTCACCGCTTTATAAGGTCCGTAATCTCCAATCCGGATAGGATAAAGATGGCAGGACACCGGTTTATAGAAGGCAGTCTTTCCCTCTCGATAGGCCTTTTCGATCGCGCAATAGCAGCAACCATTCTCATCATAACAAGTAAACACACAGTCCTTATTATTGACAATAGAAGTCACCAAATCACCTTCCTGATCCGTATATACCACCCCTTGCTTTTCAATCACCGCACGTGCTTCCGAAGCCAGTTCGTCCCAGATAACCGGCAAAACCTCTTCCAGCTCCATCACCTCATCCAGCTCTACCGGAGCACCGGCATCACCTTCAATGCAACAAGCGCCCTTGCAGGCACCCAGATCGCAAAGAAACTTCTCCTGAAATACATCAAGAGACACTACTACATCACCTATTTGTATCATTTTAAACCTTATGTGAGACAAAAAGGGCGGAGTTCTACTCCGCCCTCCCAATTATAGAAATTTAAATTACTTAATCAAAACGTTTCCGTCCATTTCAGCCGGAGCAGCCAGACCCATAATCTTGAGAATAGTCGGAGCAACATCTGCCAGACGACCGTTTTCTACTTTCGCAGTTTTGTTCTCTGTTACATAAACACAAGGAACAGGGTTCAAAGAGTGAGCAGTGTTCGGAGTACCGTCTTCGTTCAAAGCGTGGTCAGCATTACCATGATCGGCAATGATAATTGCTTCGTAATCCTGTGCTTTGGCAGCTTCGATTACATCTTTCACGCAAGCATCTACAGCAATAACAGCTTTCTCGATTGCTTCATAAATACCGGTATGACCTACCATGTCACCATTAGCGAAGTTCACTACGATGAAATCATATTTGTTCTCGTTGATGGCAGCCACCAATTTGTCTTTTACTTCGAAAGCACTCATTTCCGGCTTCAAGTCGTAAGTAGCCACTTTGGGAGAAGGAACAAGGATACGATCTTCTTTATCAAACGGAGTTTCACGTCCACCATTGAAGAAGAATGTTACGTGCGCATACTTTTCTGTTTCAGCGATATGAAGTTGGCTCAAGCCTTTAGAAGCAAGATATTCGCCTAATGTATTAGATACATTATCTTTGTCGAACAGGATATGAACGCCCTTGAAAGAAGCATCGTACGGAGTCATACAGTAATATTGCAGCCCTGGGATGGTGTGCATACCTGCTTCCGGCATATCTTGTTGAGTCAATACAACAGTCAACTCTTTGGCACGGTCATTACGGTAATTGAAGAAGATAACTACATCACCTTCTTTGATTGTTCCGTCGCAGTTGGCATTCACAATCGGTTTGATGAATTCATCTGTAACACCTGCATTATAAGACTCCTGCATAGCCTGAACCATATCGGTAGCTTTCTCACCTATGCCGTTTACAAGCAGGTCATAAGCTTCTTTTACACGTTCCCAACGTTTGTCACGGTCCATAGCGTAATAACGGCCGATGATAGAAGCAATCTTGCCTGCTGATTTCTCACAGTGTGCAGAAAGTTCTTCGATAAAGCCTTTACCACTCTTCGGGTCAGTGTCACGACCATCCATGAAGCAATGGATAAATGTATTGTCGATATTATATTCTTTAGCGATATCGCAAAGTTTGAAGAGATGAACGAGTGAGCTGTGTACGCCACCGTTAGAAGTCAGCCCCATAAAGTGAACACTCTTTCCGTTTTCTTTTGCATAAGAGAAAGCAGAAACGACTTCAGGATTTTTCAGGATGCTATTGTCAGCACATGCACGATTGATTTTTACCAAATCCTGATAAACTACGCGTCCGGCACCGATATTCAAGTGACCTACTTCCGAGTTACCCATCTGCCCGTCGGGCAAACCTACGTTTTCACCGCTTGCCTGAAGTTGAGAGTGAGGATAAGTAGTCATCAGATAATCCCAGTAAGGAGTGGGAGTGTTGAAGATTACGTCATCTTTCTTTTGGTCACCTAATCCCCAACCATCGAGGATCATTAAAAGGGCTTTCTTACTCATAATATTTCAATATTTAAATTATCACTCTGATTTTCGGGCGCAAAGGTACAAAAAAGATGGTTACGTAAACGTTTAATCTATGTTAAGTTACAGGGCAGAAGTGCACCAGGCTATGAATATTTTTCTTACTTTGTAAAATTACTTTCAATATGTTGATCGAAAAACTATTATTATGAAAACAACTTTATTTTGTATCTTACTTTTGTTATCGGGTATAGTATCCGCACAAACAATCGACCATCCTCCTTTCAAAGCCCGATCAGGAAGTATTTCCAACATCACCCGCATAGAGCGCACTCCCGAGAACACAAGAGTATATATTCATGCTATCTTCCGCCCGCACTGGTGGATCATGGAGGATGGAGATACCTATCTGGAAGATGCCGCAACCGGCAAGAAATATCTGTTCAAAAGTGCTGAAGGTATCGAACTCAAAAAAGAAGTCTATATGCCGGATTCAGGAACAATGGATTATGTGCTGGTTTTCGAGCCGTTACCGTCAGAAACACAGACCATTCATTTTCTCAATCCTACTGATCCCGAAGGCAATATTTATGACATATCGCTAGTCCTGCAAAAGAAGAAAGATTCTTCTCCACTAGCCACCATCAAATGCAATTGGTTCAAGACAGACGGTTCCGGTTCATGGGAATATGGAGTTTACGACTCCATCAGCATTCTGAATAACCGGATATACATCAATGAAAATATCCGAAAAAAGGGAAAGCGGATTGAAATGACTTTAAAAGATAGAGAGAGTCAGGAGGAAATGACTTTATCATTCACCCCGCAAAAAGACGGCACGTGTAAGATTCAGCAGAAAGGAGCGGAAGAATTAGTGTACAGCAAGGAGAGAACTCCGATTACACAGGTTGCTGCAGAACCTGATTTTAAGCAATTCTTCCGCCAGGATTCAACTTATCTGCAAGGGTATATAAACGGATACGATCCTCGTTTAGGATTTGACACCGGTCTTATTTATCTGTCAAATGAACTGACCCGTGAAGATTATCCGACCGTCATCCAGATAGCCCCGAACGGTAGTTTTAGCTGTCGATTTATCATTAATCATCCGATAGAATCATCGGTAGTACTAGGACACAACTGGATTCCATTCTATATTGAACCCGGACAAACTCTCACCATGTATATCGACTGGGAAGCTGTAATGGCACGCAGCCGTGCACGCGATCATTACTTCCCTATCAGGAACACAGCATATATGGGTCCATCCGCCTCTCTCTCCTACCTGCTGAAAGACTTTGATAACCTGATAACCTATCGCTATGAGGACTTATCGAAATCACAAAAGACATTAACTCCCGACCAATACAAGGAGCACATGAAGCCTATCATTGCACAATGGAAACAGGTTGCAGACTCTGTAAGCCAAATCTATCAGCCCTCTCTCAAGGCAGTTCATCTGATAAAGAACAAGGTAGATTTGCAAGCCGGAAGTATGCTTTTTGATTTCTTGATGAGCAGAGATTATTACGCAAAGCAAGATAGCACCAATCAGGCGCTGAAAGTAAAGGAAGACGATTCCTATTACAGTTTCTTGAAAAATATGCCACTCAATGATGTAACCGTACTTGCAAACACAAACGCAAGTACATTTATCAACCGTTTCGAATATATGGACCTGTTCCGGAAAGCATATTCCGACCAGTCTTTTTCTCCATCAGACAGCATTGATTATACTTATCCGAAGAAACCTCTATTGACTTTCCTTAAAGAAAAAGGTGTGAAACTAAATAAGGAGCAGGAAGCAATAAGACTTAGACAGGAGAAGTTGGCCGGAACTACTGCCAAAATTATAATGAGGCAGTTAATTGCAGAGAACGAGAAGATGGCATCGCTCTATGAAAAAGAACAAAAACTCATACAAGAATATGTGGCATTATATTCCGAGAAAAAGGAAGAATCCCAGCAGGATAAGGATAAAATCTTTATAAAAATGAACCAGAAATATGATTTCAAGAAAGATTCCATCATTGCACAATTATATCCTACTCCCAACCCTTTGCTCTGGCAAATAGCCAAAGTGCGGAGCCTTAATTTTAATTTAGGAAATATCAAAGACAGCCAAATAGCTCATGAATATGTGGATAGCATCAAACAAATATTCACCGAACCGTTTCTCGCATCAGAAGCTGAACGAGTGCTGGAAAAGACACACCCGAAAGATAGGGCAAGATCTTATCAGTTGCCTGATGGAAAAGCGACTGAAGTATTCCGCAACATCATAAAGAATCATTCAGGTAAGGTTCTGTTTGTCGATTTCTGGGCAACGACTTGTGGCCCTTGTCGTGCAGGAATAGAGGCAACTGCCGATTTACGCAAAAAATATAAAGATCATCCGGAGTTTCAATTCATCTATATCACAAGTCAGAAAGATTCGCCCGAGAAAGACTACAAAAAATATATAGAGAAGAATCTAAAAGGAGAAGCCTGTTATTATGTTTCGGAGGCAGAGTTCAATTATCTGCGTCAACTATTCCAGTTCAATGGTATTCCACACTATGAACTTGTTGAAAAAGATGGCAGCATATCCAAAGAGCGTTTAAGCAGTTACAATATCAGGAAATATCTGGATAATCATTTCGAAGGAAAAGCAGAATAGGATCGGAGCCTCTAAATAAAGGGCACAAATAAAAGAATATCAAAAAAAGCGATACAAAGGGCGGAACCCTCTTCATTTTTCCGTACCTTTGCATCGCTTTTAAATTAAAATCATAGAAATATGGACGATTCAAACCCGCGAACGTGCACAACTAGTATTAATTAAAGCGAACAGAGTCATTGAAACCTGATGCCTCTGCTCGTGTAAAACAAACGAAAGGAGGCAATAAGATGAGAACGTATCTTTATTGTGAAGCCGGCTTTGTGGAAAAAGCTCAATGGCTTCCTAACAGCTGGGTAAATGTAGTATGCCCAAATAATGATGACTTTGAATTTCTAACTCAAACTCTCAACGTACCCGAATCATTTCTTAATGACATAGCCGATACGGACGAACGTCCGCGTACGGATACGGAAGGTAACTGGTTATTGACCATTCTTCGTATCCCTGTGCAGAACAAGCAGAACGGCAGCCTGCCCTTCGACACTGTACCGATTGGAATAATCACCAATAACGAGATTATTGTGTCCGTCTGTTATCACAACACCGATTTGCTACCGGATTTCATAGAGCATACCCGTCGAAAAGGGATTGTTGTACGCAACAAGCTGGATCTGATTTTTCGGATCATCTATTCTTCTGCCGTATGGTTCCTGAAATACCTAAAGCAGATAAACATAGACATCAGCGCCGCAGAAAAGGAACTGGAACGAAGCATCCGCAACGAGGACCTGCTCCGGCTGATGAGACTGCAGAAAACATTGGTCTACTTCAATACTTCCATCCGTGGAAATGAAGTAATGATAGGAAAATTAAGGACTATTTTCCAGGATACGGATTATCTGGACACTGAACTAGTGGAAGATGTGATTATCGAATTGAAACAGGCACTTAACACGGTGAATATTTACAGTGACATTCTCACGGGAACGATGGATGCTTTTGCCTCCATTATCTCCAATAACGTGAATACAATCATGAAACGCATGACAAGTCTGTCCATCGTCCTGATGCTCCCGACATTGATTGCCAGTTTCTATGGTATGAATGTGGATATTCATCTGGAAGAGGTACCCTTTGCTTTCTCTTTGATCGTACTATTTTCCATCGGATTGTCAACTCTTGCGTTTGTGATATTCCGGAAGATAAAATGGTTCTAATACAAAAAACAGCTTACCATCTGTGATCCTTTAGAGGATTCTAAGACGGTAAGCTGTAAATTATACGTTTTTTATTCTATAGAGAATTAATTAAAAGAGAATGTTTAGAGAGAGAAATTAAAATATCTTATCCTTCTTTACTTGCTTTTCTTCCGCCCAACGGAATAGAAACTCCAACGAATCCGTTCACAGAGTTAGAGTTCTTGCCTAAGAACATATAGTCAGTTCCGACAAACAGAGGACCTAATTTCAGACCCAGACCGAAAGATTTACCGGCTGACTGGATAGCTGAGTAACTAAGTGCTACATTGAACCAGCTTTTCGGACGGTAGTTTGCAGAGAATGTTAATTCTGTAAGAGCATCAGGCTGTACAAAACGAGTGGTTGACAATACACCTACTGCTAATTTGTTATTGAAGAATCCATATTCTGCACCTAATACTAGGGTAGAAGCAAGACGAGATTTACGAGATTCTTTAGCATCACCTACTTCAAGCTGCAACATGTCATAGTCAAGTACATCACCATTTGTTACACGGTCCATATATCCTTGAGCATCAGTTTGCAACTGATTTACAGCATTCATAACTGTCTGTGGATCATTGACATTAATCATTCCAGTATAAGTGCTTCCTTTAATATCAATCGGATCTGGGTTAGCAGATGCAATCTTTGTACTTGATTTTGACCAAGAGATAAAGCCTAAGTCAAGAACAGAAGCAGATACAGTCAGATTATCCAATATTTTATAAGAAGCTCCTAAATCGATACCAAAACCGTACCCAGCTATACCCAATTTACCGCTATCGAAATCAAAGTCAGTTACATAATCTTTACCCTCTTCTTCTTGCAATTCCAAGCCTTTGAAAGAACTTTTCAGTTCGGCACCAACAGTCAAGTTTGCATGATAGTTATTAAACTTATCCTTTAATTCTTGTGCTGCCTGTGCTGCCTGTGAAGGGGTCATAGAATTCCAATAGCTCTCACTTGACCACTGATTTATTTGTTGATCACTAGGTAAATTAGCGCTCATTGCAACTCTATTAAGTTTCAACTCCATGTTACCAATACCTAATAAAGCTTTCACTCTAGCACCAACTGTCAAACGGCTATTAATCTGACGTGAAAGTCCTAAACCAATTTCAGTATAAGCGTTAATGTTCAATTGCTGACCACTAATATCATAGTTACTATTTCTCCAGTTTTCTTCAACAGTTTCCATCTCATTCAAGAAGGTAAACATATTCTTTGTCAGGTTAGCACCGATATCTGTACGAAGACCGATATTGAATGACCAGAAGTTTTTTCCTTTATACCATCCTGCAGAAAGAATTTCTGTACTGAAGTTCACATTCAGCTTATTATTATCTTTCAGACGGTTCATGAAATCTGGTTTAGTGTAGAAATCATCGCCATCATCAATAATATCAATGATATCCTGATAGCCTAACGAAGTAGAACCAACCGTTGCATTAACAGCACCGATCACCGGAAGATTGAAGTAACCTTTAGTCGGTGTTAAAGCCGGATTCAGTTGTTGACGATAGTGAGTACCTTCCATGAAATAGGAAGTACGTAAAAACTGTGCATTTGCAGAAAGAGTGCAAACCAACATAATAAAAAATACCCCAATGAGCTTAGAAGACCATAATAGCTTGTTCGTTGCCATGATTTTAAACTTTTTAATTCTTATTATTGTTCGCAAAGATATAGCATTTTAATAACAAATAAAAGCACTAAGCAACACTTTTTTAGCCTAAACGGAACAATTTCACGGTTATCCGTAACAAAATCGTGCTTATTCTGCAAAAAAATGTAGAAAATGTGTGTAAAATGAAACAAAGCGACTTTAGAAGCTCAAAGTCAACTGGCCATCTCCCAACAGATTGAACGTCATGCGATGGTAAGGAGTAGTGCCACGTTCGGCAATGGCGGCACGATGTTTTTTAGTTGGATAACCTTTATTGTGGTCCCAGTCATAATATGGAAATTCTTCGTGAAGACGGTTCATATAATCGTCTCGATATGTTTTAGCTAAAATTGAAGCTGCTGCTATCGAAAGATATTTCCCGTCTCCTTTCACTACTGTAGTATGGGGAACACCGGGGTATTTAGTGAAACGATTACCGTCGATCAGTAAATGTTGGGGACGGGTGGTCAACTGATCCACTGCACGATGCATCGCCAGAAAAGAAGCCCGCAGGATATTTATTTCATCAATTTCTTCCGGTGACACAATGCCAACTGCCCAAGCTATCGCTTCTTTCTCTATTACCTCACGCAATGCATAACGTTGCTTTTCGGTCAGTTGTTTGGAGTCATTCAACAGTTCATTCTTAAAATCCTTCGGAAGAATAACCGCAGCAGCATATACCGCTCCCGCCAAACACCCACGACCGGCCTCATCACATCCAGCCTCAATCAGATTCTCGTTCAAATAAGGTAATAACATATTTATCGCTTCTATTTTGATACAAAGGTAATTCAAATTAAAAAAGGAGACTTGTTTTGTCTCCTTTTTCTTATTTCTCTTCTGCTTTTTTAGAATAAACTCCAAGCAACCGTAAGTCCTGCCATCACAATGGCGACCATGCTCATAAGCTTTATCAAAATATTCAAGCTCGGACCGGAGGTATCTTTAAACGGATCACCTACTGTATCTCCTACTACGGTTGCTTTATGCACTTCACCGCCTTTTCCACCAAAGTTACCTTCTTCTACATATTTCTTTGCGTTATCCCATGCACCTCCGGCGTTAGCCATAAAGATAGCCAACACGAAACCACTGCTCAAGCCACCAATCAGCAGACCGAGTACGCCGGGAACACCAAAGATAAATCCTGTAAGAATCGGAGCAACAATAGCAATCAAGGAAGGAATAACCATCTCACGCTGCGCACCCTTTGTCGATATTTCAACACAACGTTCGTAATCCGGCTCGGCTTCTCCGGTCAGAATACCCTTTATATCACGAAACTGGCGACGCACTTCGTCAACCATGTGTCCTGCCGCACGCCCTACTGCATTCATTGTCAAACCACAAAACAGGAAAGCCATCATTGAACCGAGGAACATGCCCGAAAGTACTTTCGGATTCATCAAGTGTACTTCGTAATAATCCATGAAGTCGATAAAAGTGGCATTTGCTACGCTGATAGAACTTCCATCTGCAAAAGTCAGGTCCACATTACCAAGACGTGTCAGACCGATTCGGATTTCTTCAATATAAGAAGCCAGCAAAGCCAGACCTGTCAGCGCAGCGGAACCGATTGCAAAACCTTTTCCCGTGGCGGCAGTTGTGTTACCCAATGAATCGAGCGCATCAGTACGTTTGCGAACTTCAGCACCCAAGCCGGACATTTCCGCATTACCTCCCGCATTATCCGCAATCGGACCGTAAGCATCCGTTGCCAATGTGATACCTAAGGTAGAAAGCATACCAACAGCTGCAATACCGATACCATACAATCCCATGCCGACATTACCGAAATCACCTGCGGAAGCCAACAGATAGGAAGCAATGATACCAATCACTACCGCAACTACAGGAATAGCTGTAGAAAGCATACCCAAACCGATACCGGAAATAATGACAGTAGCAGGGCCAGTCTTACCGCTTTCACTTAGTTTCTGGGTAGGACGATAAGATTGAGAAGTATAATATTCCGTAGAACGTCCGATGATAATACCTACTACCAGTCCGACTACTACGGCACAAGAAATCCAAGTCCAGTTATCTAGTTGCAAAAGCCACAGGATTAAGAATGTAGCTGCAACAATAAGCACGGAACTAAGGTTTGTGCCGAAAGCCAATGAACCGAGCAAGTCTTTCATGGTCGCATTCTCTTTAGTACGGACAGCGAATATCCCTATAATAGAAAGGATAATACCAACAGCTGCAATCAACATCGGAGCAATAACTGCCTTGAATTGCATCACTGTATCTGCCGAATGGATAAAAGCAGCAGCACCCAGTGCAGCTGTTGCCAGAATCGAGCCACAGTAAGATTCATATAAATCGGCTCCCATACCGGCCACGTCACCTACATTGTCACCTACATTATCGGCAATAGTAGCAGGATTACGAGGGTCATCTTCCGGAATTCCGGCTTCTACTTTACCTACCAAGTCGGCTCCAACATCGGCTGCCTTCGTATAGATACCACCACCTACACGGGCAAAGAGTGCTTGCGTAGAAGCACCCATACCGAAAGTCAGCATGGTAGTAGTAATCACACAGAGTTTATGAGTAGGTGTCAGCGCATCAGCAGGAATCACTGCATTCAACAACAGATACCAGAAAGATATATCGAGCAATCCCAGGCCAACTACAACTAATCCCATCACCGCGCCGCTTCGGAAAGCAATCCTCAACCCTGCATTCAGAGAATTACGGGCGGCATTAGCGGTACGAGCCGACGCATAAGTCGCCGTCTTCATCCCTAAAAATCCGGAAAGCCCGGAGAAAAATCCGCCTGTAAGAAAAGCAACGGGAACCCATGCGTTCTGTACATGAAAGCCATAGGCCATAATTGAAAACAAAATAACCAATCCCAAGAATACCCAGCCTACTATTTTGTATTGCTGTTTCAGATAAGACATAGCTCCTTTGCGCACAGCAGCAGCTATCTTTATCATTTGGGGTGTACCTTCGCTCTCTTTCATCATTTGCTTATGAAAGTAATAAGCAAAGCAGAGGGCTAACACGGAAGCGACTGGAACCAGCCAGAAAAGAATGTTGTCCATAGGATCATTTTTTAAAGGGTTTACGGAGGCTAAAAGTATGGAAATCAAATGAAATAAGCAAGTAAAAAAGAAAGAATTTATAAAGCTGAATTATTCTATCTTTTAATCTCTTTAAACAAAATGGGCACACTGTAGTTATTTACTTCATTCCCTCATTTCTATACGGAAATGAACTAATTTCGAGCTTGTGCAGATTTATTTTTGATACCTAATGGGGTTATGGCTAATGATACATGAATTTATTCGTCTGACAGCTGTTTCTTTTTCGTCTGACAATTGTCAGACGAAAGAACAACAATTGCCAGACGAAAGTTCAACAACTGTCAGACGAATAAATCTATATATGATGAATATTAAATCATCGCATATTACCAATTAAATCTTAGAAGAACTAAGATTAGTTCATTCCAGTACCGAAAGGAGCTAAAACCTGTTCACCACCCCATGATAAAATAACGAATAATAGCCCATAGTTACTAATCCTCTGCCATTCTCTGCTTATTTTGTTGGGCAAACTCTGTAGGAGTAACTCCGAATTGCTTCTGAAATATCTTTGCGAAGTAAGAAGGCGACTGGAAACCTACTCTGTCAGAGATTTCGTTGATGCGCAATTCTCCCTCCTGCAATAGTTCTGCCGCACGTTTTAATCGGATGATACGGATAAAGTCGAGTGAAGAAAGATCGGTCAGCGCCTTAATCTTACGATGCAGGCTGGAGCGGGACATATTCATGGCTGCAGCCAATGCTTCCACATTATAATTGGCGTCGGAAAGATTCTCACGCACTTTGGCTATCAGTTGGGACATCAGTTGTTCATCAGCCCGTGACATCGCACCCCCTTGCGGAGTACAAGCTCCGTAAGTGATCTGATTAATAAACATCTCATGCGTACGATGGGATTCACGCTCACGCGCCAGTTCTGCCAATAATTGCTGCTCACGGATCTTTTGTACTTCCCGGCGGCGATAGGCGCGAAGAGTCAAGACAAAGCTGCCGGACACTACAATGATATAGATAAGGTAAGCCCACACTGTACGCCACCAAGGTGGAAGAATACGCACTGATAAAGTAGCTTCTTCCTGATTCCAGACACCATTATTATTACTGCCCCGCACACGGAACAGGTAGTCTCCCGGCGGGAGCTGGGCATAAGACGCTGTATGCACATCAGATGTATAATTCCAGTCATTATCTATCCCTTCCATTTTGTAGGCATAGCGATTTGCACCCGGTGAGGTATAACTTAAAGCTACAAAATCAAAGCTGACGTTAGAACGGTAAGGCAGTTGCACACCATCCGCCGTGAAAGGAGTTTCACGTCCCTGCACGTACATTCCGGTGATATAGACTGGAGGCACAAAAGTATTCGGATGGACAATTTGTGGATTAAAAGAGACCAATCCATTGATAGTTCCCATCCAAATAGTACCATCAGAGGCAGCCAAGGCCGATTTATAGTTAAACTGGTTATCAGGTAACCCGTCATTTCGGTTGAAAACTTGCAGGCTGTCTGTTTCCGGATAAAGACAAACCAGCCCACGGTCTGTTCCGAACCAGATACGATGTTGCCGGTCTTCCACGACTTTATATGTTACGTTGTCCGGAAGCCCGTCCGCTTTGGTGTATGTCCGGAATCTTCCGGTTTCGGGGTTAAAACGCAACAATCCGCCCCGGTCTGTAGAAAACCAGATAAAGCCTTTACTATCCTCCGAAATACCTGTCACTTCATTTGTTCCGATAGAAGTGCTGTCCCCCGGTATACATTTATAGCTGACCATCTGATCTGTCTGCGGATGATACCGGAATATTCCACTGCCCATCGTTGCCACCCATATATTGCCGGATTTATCTTCGAGAATATCACGCATATAAGCATACCCGAATTGCTCCATTTTCTCAAAAGTCTGTCCTTTGTCGGCCGAACGGAAGATGTTCCAGCCATCACCCAACCAGATTGCTCCCCCACGATCGCGGTAAAGGGCAAACACGGAACCTTCACTGATACCAAGTTGTGCGGGATAGAACGTCTGAACCTGATCTTGAGGAACAATCAGGTCAATGCCCCCTTTAAAGTAACCTGCGCCAACCAAATCATCCGAAGCGAACAGGCTTAATACATTCTGACGGTCAGGCGACTGGGGAATTTTAGTGAAAGTCTGTGTTCCCGGATTCCAGTAGCAAACACCGCCATCCTGTGTACTAACCCACACCACTCCGTCTTTTCCTTCCGCCAATTCACTGATGCGTCGTCCGCTGACTGTACCGGGCGTTCCCGGAAGATAAACCGAAAAATCGAGCGTACGTACAGGCAGATAGCTGGCTCCTCCAAATTGCGTACAGATCCAGGTTCCCCCTTCACGATCACGATAAATCTTATCGACGATAGCATCTCCAAGCCCATACTTCCCTCCGGCATCGGCAGGAATATGTTGCACACTGTTGTGTTTCTCATTAATCACATAAACGCCATTCTGCGTACCCACCCACAGCTCGTCTCCGAAGCAAACAGCGTAGCGGATAATTTTTCGATGTACTTCGGGCGCAGGGAATATACTCACTTCTCCAGTCTTTTTATTGAACCGTTTCAGTTCCTCTTCATGCACTCCGACAATCAGTTCATCGCCATAATCGCACAGAGTAAAGATGAAATCCCCTTTAAGGGCTTCTGTTGCATAGGGCACAAACTTATCCTGCTCCGGACTGTAACGGTAAATTCCCGCTCCATACGTACCCACCCAGACCGTACCTTCTTTATCTACACAGATAGACTGCGGAAAGTCCTTGCTTTTATCCTTACTGGGACAGGGAATATAGCGGAACAGTTTACCCGTCTCCACCTGATAGCGGAAAACTCCCTGATTCGGTGCATTCACCCAGATATTTCCTGAATGATCTGCCAGAATATCTTCAATCCAGTTGTATCTGATTTGCTCTCCGCTCTCTGTGCGGGCATCAAAGAACGAAAACTTCCCGGTAGCAAGCTCCTGAATATAAACACCATCATCCGTACCTACCCATAATTGACGGTGATTATCCTCAAAAAGAGCGGATATGACCTGATTGCCATACTGCAAAGTTTCGTCATAGCAATTATAAAGCTTCATCGACACGCCGTCATAACGATTAAGACCGTTGCGCGTACCCAGCCAGATAAAACCGTAACTATCTTGAATAATGGACTTGACATGACTGTTCGAAAGACCGCTTCCTCCATCTACACGGATAAAGTTATACTGTCCCGTCGCGGCAAAATCCGGAAGGAAAAAACAAATAGAAAGGAGAAAAAGCAGCAATTTCCTTTTCATACACAGATATTAGATAGCGACAAATATAGTTTTTTTTACGCTAAATGCATAGGAAGGATGAAACATTTGTTGCACGGATGGCAATAAATGTCGCACTGCAAAGGGCTATCGCACACTTGAAACATCTCTTGCACATCTTGACAAAAAAGAGTATAGCCACTTGTTTCTCCTCCTCCTATCTTTGCCTTCGTCAAAATGACACAACCGATGTGAACTTCCAAATCTTTAAATGAATACAAGTGATGAAAAAAGTAACCTTTAGTTGCCTTACTCTAGCAACCCTGTTGCAACTGATTCCTTCCAACGGGAATGCAGCGAACATTCAGGTGAACAAGAAAAAGACGAACCGAACCGAAATGAAGCAGGATACGATTCCTGCCAACTCTACTAAAAAAGAATCAGAAGAAGGCGAACGCAATGTGATGCTGAATGCTTCTGACGCCAACAAACCCCGCGAAATTCAAATCGGCCTTCCCAGCGAGGACGTTAATGTCTATGAGAATGGACTTCCTGCCGTATATTCCTCTACCGTTCACAAACTTGCCGCTCATTGGCGTAGCGACAGCAGCCTGGGAGAAGTAGGACTTTTATCTCCTTCCGAATCGGCCATCACGACCGGTAATATTGCTTACTCCGTCAACTCATTCAGCAAACTGGGACAAAAGGATTTCCAAGGTATATTAAACTACCGCACCAATCATTTCGGTATGCAGAACTTCGACTTCAATGTTTCAGGAGCCATCAATGACCAATGGCTTTACACGGCAAGCATTTACCAGAACTTCGACCCGGGAAGTTTCGACCTGGAATTTACGAACTATGCAGACCGCACAGAGATTTATCATGCCGGCCTGACCCGTCTCTTCAACAACGGACGCGGCAAAATATCTTTGCTCTACAAACACTCCCGCAGTGAAAATCCGGCCAGCTATGCCAATGCAGCTCCTTTTATCTATGTCGGCGACGGCTCGGTTAAAGAGATAGACGGTTTCAAACTGGGAACAAATTCTTATGTTCCGCAGAACGGTTCTTTCCCATACATGGACGTAAGAGACGGAAAGATGAAAACATGGAATTTGGGCGATGGTTCTGAAAACCGTGCCAATGAGATTGCATTGATCTCCGATTATCGTTTCAGGAACGATCTGCTATGGAAATTCAATCTGAAATATATGGATGCTCCACGTGCCAACTATGTCGACTTCGGAGGCAGCACCATCAGCGAAGTAACCGCCAACGATGGTTTTACGCTATCAAACGGTGATCCGTATGAGGGACTGGCAGAAGGTCGCCGCACCTGGTTGCACGTAGGCAAAGTGAAAAACTTCCTAATCACTTCCGAGCTAAACAAGACCTTTGGCAACCATGATCTGCGTCTGGGAGTGAACGAATGGTATTACCATCTTGATTATTATTCCTCTTCTCTGCAATGGATGGCCACCGTACAGAACTATCCACAGTTGCTGACTTCCACAACTACAAGTTCCCTGGACCCTACTCTGACCAGTCAGCGCGTACAGACATACGGGTACAACGAACTTAGTCCCGAATATACAAAGGGATATGAGAACAAACTCGCCCTTTACTTTACAGACAACTGGCAAGTAACTCCCCAATTCAATATCTATTATGGCGGACGCCTGGAATATTACCGGATGAGTGCCGATCAAATATCCGCTTCCCGTTTCCCGGGTTTCCGCATCGGCGACTTTACCACTTATAGCAAAGAGGAAGAAACAGGAAATATCATTGCCACACAACGCAGCATTCATCCCGCCAAAGTGGTAAAGGATAAACTGAACTATGCCGCCACGCTCCGCGCCACTTACAACGTAACCGGGCAATTCGGCCTGACTGCCGACGGAACAGTAGCCACCCGCTTCCCACGTATCAACGAATATGCCGGAACAGGTCCTACGGAAGAGCAATACAAACGTGTCACCATACCGTTAATCCGTGGCGGTTTGTTCTACAAGAACAAGTGGATCAACCTCACCTCTATGGTTACCTATATCTCTAAATCTAATAATATTGACCAGCAAAACCTGACGAAACCGGGAACGGAAGAAGGAAAGACCGTATTGCTTATTTATAATATCAAAACACTGGGATGGACCACATCTGCCGAAATCGACCCGTTCAAAGGTTTTCACCTGCACGCTCTGTTCACGTATCAGAAACCTGTTTACAAGAACTATAACGCAAGCGTCACATTCAACGATGGTTCGGAAATGTCTGTCAACGCCAATGGGATGATTGTAAAAGAGATTCCGCAGATTCTTGTCGAACTCGACCCAAGCTATAATATCACGAAGGACTTACGCCTTTGGCTTAGTTTCCGCTATTTCGGCAAGACTTACGCCAATCTCCAGGAAGCCCTCTATTTCAACGGTCGCTGGGAAACTTTCGGGGGGATCAACTGGAATGTAAACAAGCATCTTTCTTTAGGGGCAACAGTCATCAACTTCCTGAATCAGAAGGGGGCCAGCGGAACCATCAACGGTTCGGAACTGATTACCAAAGAAGAAGCTGCCCAGTATGCCGGCAACTATATGAGTGGAAATTATTTACGCCCATTTACCGTAGAATTTAGCGCAAGCATTAAATTCTAGTTCATTCCTGACGAATTATAATTATCTTTGCGGCATTCTATGCCCACAAACTAACTAATACCTAATTAATTATTAAAAAAACCATGAAGAAACTTTTCGTATTACTTATGGCATTGTTTACCCTGGCGCAAGTGGACGCCCAGGAAAAGAACGTTATCCGCATCGCAACGGACAACACAGACTTAATTCTCCAAGTAGCTCCTAACGGACGACTCTATCAGGCTTATCTGGGCGATAAGTTACTGAACGAGAAAGACATCAACAACTTTTCTCCTTACGTAAAAGGAGGAAGTGACGGTAGCGTATCCACCCGAGGATGGGAAGTATATCCGGGCTCCGGCGCCGAAGATTATTTTGAACCGGCTGTAGCTATCACGCACAATGATGGAAACCCAAGTACGATTCTCCGCTATATATCCTCCGAGCAGAAGGCAGTGGCGGGCGGAACGGAAACGATCATTCAACTAAAAGATAATCAGTATCCGGTAGAAGTCACACTACATTACATCGCTTATCCGAAAGAAAACGTCATCAAGACGTGGAGCGAAATCAAACATGCTGAAAAGAAGCCTGTGACCTTATGGCGTTATGCTTCCACCATGCTTTATTTCTCCGGAAACGAATATTACCTGACAGAATTCAGCAGCGATTGGGCAAAAGAAGCACAAATGAGCACACAACCTCTGTTGTTCGGTAAAAAGGTGATCGACACCAAACTGGGAAGCCGTGCTGCCATGCACACCCACCCGTTCTTTGAGCTTGGTTTTGAACAACCGGCACAGGAAGCGCAGGGACGTGCCATGCTAGGTACTATCGGATGGACAGGAAACTTCCAGTTCACTTTCGAAGTGGACAACGTAGGTAACCTCCGTGTAATCCCCGCCATCAATCCTTATGCATCTGATTATGAACTGAAGCCGAATGAAGTGTTTACAACTCCTGAATTCATCTTTACTTTCAGCAACAACGGTACGGGCGAAGCCAGCCGCAACCTTCACGCATGGGCACGCAACTATCAGCTGAAAGACGGACAAGGCGACCGTATGACTTTATTAAACAACTGGGAAAATACTTACTTCAAATTCAATGAGGAACTGCTTGCCGAACTGATGAAGGAAGCTAAACATCTTGGTGTAGATATGTTCCTGCTGGATGACGGCTGGTTTGGCAACAAGCACCCACGCAACAGTGACAATGCCGGACTGGGTGACTGGGAAGTGATGAGATCCAAACTGCCGGGCGGTATTCCTGCCCTTGTACAGTCTGCCAAAGAAGCCGGAGTGAAATTTGGTATCTGGATTGAACCGGAAATGGTTAACCCTAAAAGTGAGTTGTTCGAAAAACATCCCGACTGGGCTATCCAACCGCCTAACCGCGAAACATATTATTACCGTAATCAGCTGGTACTCGATCTTAGCAATCCGAAAGTACAGGACTTTGTATATGGTGTAGTGGATAAGATCCTGACAGAGAATCCGGAAGTGGCTTTCTTTAAATGGGACTGTAACTCTCCAATTACAAATGTTTATTCTCCATATTTAAAAAATAAACAGGGACAGCTTTATATCGACCATGTACGTGGTATATACAATGTATTGAAACGTATCAAAGACAAATATCCAAACGTGCCAATGATGCTCTGCTCCGGCGGTGGCGCCCGTTGCGACTACGAAGCTCTGAAATATTACACAGAATTCTGGTGCAGCGACAACACAGACCCGATAGAACGTCTGTTTATCCAGTGGGGATTCTCACAAATCTTCCCGGCAAAAGCCATGTGTGCACACGTAACCAGCTGGAACAAGAACACAAGCGTGAAGTTCCGTACGGATGTGGCAAGTATGTGCAAACTGGGCTTTGACCTTGGACTGAAGGAACTGAATGCAGACGAACAGACTTACTGCCAGAATGCAGTTGCCAACTGGACGCGTCTGAAAAAAGTGATTCTGGACGGCGATCAATACAGATTGGTTTCTCCCTACGATGGCAATCACATGTCTCTCATGTATGCCTCACCGGATAAGAACAAAGCTGTGCTTTATACCTACGATATCCACCCACGTTTCGGTGAGAAACTGCTCCCGGTAAAACTTCAGGGACTGGATGCGAAGAAAATGTATAAGGTGAAAGAAATCAACCTGATGCCGAATTCCAAATCGAATCTGGCTGCCAATGAGAAAACTTATTCAGGAGATTATCTGATGAAAGTGGGAATCAATGCTTTCACAACAAATCAGGCTTTCAGCCGCGTAATTGAGCTGACTGCTGAATAAAAAGGAAGGAAATAATCGATAAAAAAGGGGGATTCGCTGTTATCAGCGTTTCCCCTTTCTTTTTACATACAATAATATTCAATTCATCTTCAATCGCAACAGCTGTTTCAATGGTTACAACTATTCTATTAGACAGAGGAAGTCTCTAAAAAAGTTGCAGCTACACCGTAACTTTTTACGATATAGCTGCATTAATGTTAAAGAGAGAGAATTTATATAATATAAGCATGGTCTCACGACCCTCCTGATATTCAATGAACATTTTGTTTCTTTACCTATTAGACGCACGAAAGCTCAAATCACTGCACTCGAGGCCCTCTTTTTTTAGTTAAAGAATAAAAAAAGCCGCTACTCCACAGGAATAGCAGCTCATATCTTTAAAACATCTTGCTGACACGTTCAATTCCTGCCACCAAAGTGTCTATTTCCGATTTGGTATTGTACATGGCAAACGAAGCACGTACAGTTCCTTCTATGCCAAGACGTTGCATGAGAGGTTGTGCACAATGATGCCCTGTTCTCACGGCAATACCTAGACGATCCAGCAACGTGCCGAGGTCGAAATGATGGATATCTCCCACCAGGAAAGAAATGACCGCTCCCCGTTCGGCTGCTTCACCAAATATACGTATATGGGGGATTTCTTTCAGACGTTGCAAAGCGTAAGTTGTCAGTTCATGCTCATGGGCGGCTATCTGTTCAATGCCATGTCCGTTCACATAATCAAGGGCTTTTGCCAGTCCGGTAGTTCCGATATAGTCGGGCGTACCGGCTTCAAACTTGAAAGGAAGTTCATTAAAAGTGGTCTTCTCGAAAGAGACATGCTGAATCATCTCTCCTCCTCCCTGATAAGGTGGAAGGCGATCTAACCATTCTTCTTTTCCGTAAAGCACTCCGACACCTGTCGGGCCATATATCTTATGGGCGGAGAATACCAGAAAATCGGCATCCAACTCCTGTACATCCACTTTCATGTGAGGAATAGACTGTGCAGCATCTATCAGGCAAGGCACACCATGCGCATGAGCTGTTGCGATCATCTCCTTCACCGGATTCACTGTACCCAGTACGTTCGATACATGAACTACGCTGACTATTTTCGTACGTTCGGAAAATAGTTTTTCATATTCATCCAGCAGAAGTTCACCTTTATCATTCATCGGGATTACTTTTATGGCAATTCCTTTACGGGCAGCCAACAGTTGCCAGGGAACGATGTTGCTATGATGTTCCATCACGGAAACAATCACTTCATCCCCTTCTTCCATAAACTCGTCGCCGAAGCTGGAAACAAGCAGGTTGATACTTTCTGTTGTTCCGCGTGTAAAGACAACTTCATTCGTGCTATGGGCATTGATAAACTCACGTACCGTTTCACGGGAAGCTTCATGCAGTTCCGTAGCTTGCTGGGAAAGATAATGTACGCCGCGATGCACATTGGCATTGACGGAATAATATTCATCCACCAACGCATCAACCACCAGACGGGGTTTCTGTGTTGTCGCACCGTTGTCGAAATAAACCAAAGGTTTACCGTAAACCGTACGGCTCAATATCGGAAAATCTTCACGTATCTTTTGAATATCCACGTTCATTATTTTTTAGTGGTTACTTACAAATGGCACAACCCTGACATCTATTCAACTCGCCACGGAAACGTTTCTCTACTAATAGATGCAAACGATCTTTCAGCGCTTCCAAACGAATGGTATCGATCACTTCGTTGACAAATGCGAACATCAACAGCAGACGGGCTTCTTTCTCTGCAATACCGCGCGAACGCATGTAGAATAATGCGCCTTCATCCAACTGGCCTACTGTTGCTCCATGCGAACATTTCACATCATCCGCATAAATCTCCAATTGAGGTTGTGTATACATTCTTGCATCACGCGTAGCACAAAGATTCCGGTTAGTCTGTTGGGAATTCGTATGTTGTGCATCGGGACGCACGAGTACCAATCCGGCAAACGCACCTACCGACTGGTCGTCGAGCACATACTTGAACAGCTCATTGCTGGTACAGTTCGGTACGGCATGGTCAATACTTGTATGATTGTCTACGTGCTGGTTTTTATCGGCAATCGCCATACCACAAAGGTTTATTTCGGCTCCTTCTCCTGCCAGCAACACTTCGGTCGTGTTGCGGGTAGTACCATTATGCAAAGTCATTCCGTTGAGCAATACATTGCTGTTGGCCTCTTGCTTTACATACAGGTTACTGATACGAACTGTGCTTGTATGTGTTTCTTCCAGTTCATACATATCGAATACCGCATTCTCACCAGCAAATACTTCAATAACTTGTGTCGCCAGGAAGTTCACATTATCCATTGCATGGTCACAAATCAGCAAACGGGCTTGCGCGCCATCCTCCAGGATAATCAGTACGCGACGGTTCACCATAAAGTTAACATCTGCACGCAGGATATTTACCAACTGGATTGTTTTTTCCACCACCACATTCTTCGGCACATAAAAGACAACGCCATCTTGTGCAAAAGCGGTATTGAAAGCAGTCACACCATCTTTAGAGGTATCTGCCAGTTGACCGTAATATTTCTTCACCAATTCCGGGTGTTGCTCGGCCACTTCTTTCAGGCTACCGAAAATCACACCTTCCGGCAGATTTCCTGTGGGAAGCGCTCTATTATAAAATGTGTCATTTACCACAAAATACAAGGAGGTACTCATATTCGGCACATCACACTTAAACACTTCATACGGATTGACCGGAATAGCCAAACGATTCAAGTTCAAACCGAAATCCGGTTCAAAGTACTTGCTCACATCCGTATATTTGTACTTCTCCATCTTACGGGTCGGAAATCCGAGTCGCTCAAAATCGGCAAATGCTGACGCACGAGGTGCATTCAGCACTTCGGCACTATGCTTACAGATCATCGCTTCCGTCTGTGAGAAAAGTTCTATATATTGTTGTTCAACCATCATCGTTTTATATTTGTCATTCTCCTACTTCTTTCTTGATCCAATCGTATCCTTTTTCTTCCAGTTCCAGAGCAAGTTCCGGTCCGGCAGTTTTTACGATACGACCTTTATAAAGGACATGCACAATATCAGGCTTGATATAATCGAGCAAACGTTGGTAGTGGGTAATAACGATTGTACTTGTTTCAGGAGTTTTCAGCTTGTTCACTCCTTCCGCAACAATACGGAGCGCATCAATATCCAAACCGGAGTCTGTCTCGTCGAGGATGCTCAAACGCGGTTCTAGCATAGCCATCTGGAAAATCTCGTTCCGTTTCTTCTCACCACCGGAAAAGCCTTCATTCACCGAACGGTTAGCCAGTTTATTATCCAACTCCACCACCGCACGTTTCTCACGCATCAGCTTCAGAAACTCACTGGCGGTCAGTGCAGGCAGACCTTTATATTTACGTTGCTCATTCACAGCAGCACGCATAAAGTTCACCATGCTCACACCCGGGATTTCCACCGGATACTGGAAACTAAGGAAGATTCCTTCATGGCTACGATCTTCGGGGCTCAACTCCAACAGATCCTTTCCATAAAAAGTGACCGAACCTTTTGTTACCTCAAAAGCCGGATTACCCACCAATACGGAGGAAAGCGTACTTTTACCGGAACCATTCGGTCCCATAATAGCGTGCACCTCACCGGGATTCACCGTCAGGTTAATACCTTTCAATATCTCTTTGCCATTAATGCTGGCATGCAGGTCTTTTATTTCTAACATGATTATATTTACGATTTTACGATTTACTATTAAAAAGTCAACATCACCCCACGCTTCCTTCCAATGAGATGGTAAGCAGCTTCTGTGCTTCTACCGCAAACTCCATCGGAAGTTTATTCAACACTTCCTTTGCATATCCGTTCACAATAAGTCCGATAGCATCTTCTGTCGGAATACCGCGCTGGTTGCAATAAAATATCTGGTCTTCACTAATCTTGCTTGTCGTAGCTTCATGTTCTACCACTGCCGTCTCATTGTGAATATCCATATACGGGAAGGTATGTGCACCACACTTATCTCCCAGCAACAGAGAGTCACACTGGCTATAATTACGGGCATTATCCGCTTTCTCGGCCACGCGTACCAACCCACGATAGGAGTTCTCACTATGTCCGGCAGAAATGCCTTTACTTACAATCGTACTACGAGTGTTCTTACCCAGATGAATCATCTTCGTTCCGGTATCTGCCTGCTGATAGTTGTTCGTTACAGCTACGGAATAGAATTCAGCGGTCGAGTTATCGCCCGTCAGGATACAGGAAGGATATTTCCAGGTGATTGCCGAACCGGTTTCCACTTGTGTCCAGGATAATTTACTGTCCACTCCTTTACAGTTACCGCGTTTAGTCACAAAGTTGTATACACCGCCCTTGCCTTCTGCATCTCCCGGATACCAGTTCTGAACGGTACTGTATTTTACCTCTGCACGGTCATGCACAATGATCTCAACGATAGCGGCATGCAGCTGATTTTCATCCCGCATCGGAGCCGTACATCCTTCCAGATAAGAAACATACGAATCATCATCCGCTACAATCAGCGTACGCTCAAACTGTCCCGTGTTACGGGCATTGATACGGAAATAAGTGGAAAGCTCCATCGGGCAACGTACTCCTTTCGGAATATACACGAAAGAGCCGTCAGAGAACACTGCGGAATTCAACGCTGCAAAGAAATTGTCCCGATAACCTACTACCGAGCCCATATATTTCTTCACCAGATCCGGATGCTCCCGCACGGCTTCACTGAACGAGCAGAATATAATTCCTTTCTCCATCAGCGTTTCCTTGAAGGTAGTCTTTACGGAAACAGAGTCCATAACGGCATCCACTGCCATTCCACTAAGAGCCATTTGCTCTTCCAAAGGAATTCCCAGTTTATTAAACGTCTTTATCAGTTCAGGATCGACTTCCTCCATGCTCTTCGGTCCTTCTTTCTTCTTTGTCGGATCGGCATAATAAGAAATCGCCTGATAATCAATTTCAGGGATACGGAGATGTGCCCAGGTAGGCATTTCCAGCGTCAGCCAATGGCGATACGCTTTCAGTCGAAACTCCAGCAACCACTCCGGTTCGTCCTTTTTCGATGAAATCAGACGAATGACATCTTCATTAAGTCCACGCTCAATGATGTCCGTATGCACCTCTGTGGTGAAACCGTATTTATATTTCTCCTCCGCAAATTTCCGGACAAACTCATTATCAGTCTTCTTTTCAAGTTCGTCTTTCTGATTGGGTTTCATTTTATTGGGTTCTTGTTGCATCTTTATCTTTATTCTCTAATATATATTGTTGCGTCATATTCTTCGCAGCAGGGAAAAAGATCCCCGCAAACGTTTCCATCGGATAATATAACAAAGATTCTTCCTTTTTTGTTGCACTAATTAACTTATTATCGCTGTCCACAAACTCTATCGCACCAATCACTACACTCGTTAACAACAGAAACTTAAGTGCTCCCAGCCCACTTCCTAACCAGCGATTCAGCCAGTTCAGCGAAATAGCCTGCATTGCTTTTGTCAATAGCGAGGCAATCAATACAAAGATCAATGGTATGGCAATCCAGATCATGATAAAAGCCAACACTTGCGCAACTGTCATTGAATCCGTCACTGTCGGGCAAAGCTTTTCCGCCAAAGAAGCATACAGAGCTTTCGCTGCCAACAGACCGACTATTAACCCCAAAATAGAAGCCAACTGACGAATGAAGCCTTTTACAAAACCTACAATCGCTCCGGCGCCTATTACAATAAGGATAATTATATCAATCGTTGCCACGTTTATTATGTTATAAGCTATAAACCAATAAGTCGTATATAAGCTGATTATAATGAGAAGGTGCCGAATGATAAAAAATAAGGTGGTAAGGTGGTGTTCTGCAAACAGTACCACATTACCACCTCTTTATCAATCATGACCTCTGCTATATTATAACATTATAATACACTTATAACCTTACTATATTTACAGCGTCTGTTTCACTTCTATTTCTTCGAATGTCTCGATCATATCGCCTACCTTCATGTCGTTGCAGTTCACCAGACTGATACCACACTCGAAGTTTGTACCTACTTCCTTCACATCGTCCTTGAAACGTTTCAATGCGTTGATGTTTCCGGTAAAGATTACGATACCATCGCGGATCAAACGAGCCTTGTCGCTGCGTTTCACCTTTCCGGTCTTCACCATTGCTCCGGCTACAAGACCGACTTTCGTAATATTGAATACTTCGCGGATTTCGATGGTTGCAGTAATCTGTTCCTTTACTTCCGGAGCCAACATACCTTCCATAGCAGCCTTTACCTCTTCGATTGCATCGTAGATGACAGAATACTTACGGATGTCAACACCCTCTTGGTCGGCCATCTTACCGGCAGCACCCGAAGGACGTACCTGGAATCCGACAATAATCGCATCCGAAGCAGCAGCCAGAGAAACATCAGATTCAGAAATTGCTCCCACACCCTTATGGATAACATTTACCTGAATTTGTTCCGTAGACAACTTAATCAACGAATCGCTCAACGCTTCCACAGAACCATCCACGTCACCCTTAACGATGATGTTCAATTCCTGGAAGTTACCCAAAGCAATACGACGACCCAATTCATCCAATGTAAGGATCTTCTGCGTACGCAAACCTTGTTCACGAGCCAGCTGCTCACGTTTATTAGTGATCTCACGAGCTTCCTGATCGCTTTCGACTACATGGAATGTGTCACCTGCGGCAGGAGCACCATTCAATCCCAGAATCAATGCCGGTTCGGAAGGTCCTGCTTCCTTGACGCGTTGGTTACGTTCGTTGAACATAGCCTTCACACGTCCGTAGCTGGTTCCCGCCAATACGATGTCTCCTACTTTCAAAGTACCGTTAGATACCAATACAGTAGCTACATATCCGCGTCCCTTATCCAGTGAAGATTCGATGATGGAACCCGTAGCATTACGGTTCGGATTTGCCTTCAGGTCGAGCATTTCCGCTTCGAGCAATACTTTTTCCAGCAAGTCTTCCACACCCATACCTTTCTTGGCAGAGATATCTTGTGACTGATATTTACCACCCCATTCTTCAACAAGGTAATTCATTGCAGCCAGTTCTTCTTTAATCTTATCCGGATTTGCAGTCGGTTTATCTACCTTATTGATTGCAAATACAATAGGTACACCGGCAGCCATCGCGTGATTGATCGCTTCTTTCGTCTGTGGCATCACGTTATCATCGGCAGCCACAATAATGATAGCAATATCCGTTACTTTGGCACCACGTGCACGCATAGCGGTAAACGCTTCGTGACCCGGAGTATCGAGGAATGTAATACGACGACCGTCTTCCAATTGCACGTTATAAGCACCGATATGCTGGGTAATACCTCCGGCCTCACCGGCAATTACATTCGCCTTACGGATATAGTCAAGCAAAGAAGTCTTACCGTGGTCAACGTGTCCCATCACCGTTACAATCGGAGCGCGCGGTTGCAAATCTTCCGGAGCATCTTCTTCTTCAACGATAGCTTGTGCCACTTCCGCACTTACATATTCAGTCTTGAATCCGAATTCTTCAGCCACCAGATTGATGGTTTCAGCATCCAAACGCTGGTTGATGGAAACCATGATACCAATACTCATACAAGTAGCGATAACCTGGTTAACAGAAACATCCATCATCGTTGCCAATTCGTTAGCCGTAACGAACTCGGTCAACTTCAATACCTTGCTGTCTGCCATTTCCTGATCTTCCAGTTCCTGCATACGGTTGGAAGCCATTTCACGTTTCTCTTTACGGTATTTGGACGTTTTATTCTTACCTTTGGTTGTCAGACGTGCAAGGGTTTCTTTTACCTGTTTTGCTACGTCTTCCTCGCTCACTTCCTGTTTGATAACCGGTTTCTTGAAGCGATCTTTATTGTTGTTATTTCTTCTGTTGTTATTTCCCTGTCCGTTGGCCTGGCCACCCTGACCGTTACTATTGCCGCCTTTACCCTGTACATTAGGTCTTGGAGCAGCAAAGTTGGAAGTTGCAACATTGTTAACGTCCACCTTCTCTTTATTGATACGGTTACGTTTCTTCTTGTTAGCAGCCGCTTCCGCACTGTCCTTAGGTCCGCTCTTCGCCAATTTAGAATCATCCTTACGGATTTCCTTGATGATAGCTTCCTTCATCAACTTCTTCTGATCCTGACGGATTTTTTCCTTTTCTTCACGTTCGCGACGTTTCTCTTCCTTCGATTTCTTCTTGGGACGAGTAGACTGATTCAATGCAGCCAAGTCGATCTGACCGATCACATTAATCTTTGCGCCTAATTCCGGTTGACGGATTTTGAAAACACCATCATCCTCCGGAGCCTTTTCCGCTACCGGGGTTACTTCAGCCTGTGCAGTTTCCACCTTTTCTTCTTCTTTATGTTCTTCCGCCTTCACAGGTGCAGCTACTACTACCTTCGGCTCTTCTTTTTTCACTTCTTCTACTACTTTTTCAACTTCTACCGGCTTCGTCTCCACTACAGGTTCCGGCACTACTACGGGTTCAACCACCACTGGAGTAGGCTCTACTACAGAAACAGGAGGTGTCACCACCTCTTCCTCCTTCACCTCGGGTTCTCTCTTCTCGGGCTCCTTTTTCACTTCGGGTTTAACGACAGGCCGTTCCACAACCGGTTCTTCCTGTTTCTGTTCCGGTTCTTTCTCTACCTTTTCAGGTTTACGACCGTTCAATTTATCCAAATCTATTTTTCCGACAGGTTTAAACTTCGGACGTGCATCCTCAGGTACGACTGTCTTAATCACATCTTCCGACTTCGGTTTTTCGGGCTGCTTTTCGAAGCCCTCAATCGATACCGACGCCTTATTACGTTCCTTATTCTGACGTTCCTGTATGAAACGCTCCGATTCAAGTCTAAGGTTCTTATCTGTACTAAACTCCTTTACGAGTATAGCGTATTGCTCCTCGCTAATTTTAGTATTAGGATTAGCCTCAACGGTATGCCCTTTCTTTTGCAGGAACTCAACTACCGTCGCGATTCCTACGTTCAAATCTCTTGTAACTTTGTTTAACCTTATCGTCATATTTTAAAATTAATGAATAAATGGAGCTTGTTTAATTGAAAATTGAGAATTAAGAAATAAAAGTCTGCTGCATTATATTGTATCGCAACTTTTAATCTTTAATTTCATCTTTATTTTCAATTGAAGGATCTTCTTCTTCAAACTCCGATTTCAAAATGCGTATTACCTCGTCCACTGTCTCTTCTTCCAAGTCCGTCTTTTCAATCAACATCTCACGAGGAGCATTCAACACAGCCTTCGCTGTATCGATGCCGATAGCTTTGATAGCGTCGATCACCCATCCGTCGATTTCGTCTCTAAACTCGTCGAGATAGATATCTTCGTCAGCTACATTCTCATCCAACTCACGGAACACGTCGATAGTGTACTCAGTTAACATACTGGCCAGTTTGATATTCAAACCGCCTTTACCGATAGCCAGCGAAACTTCTTCCGGTTTGAGGAATACCTCTGCTTTCTTCTCTTCCTCGTTCAGACGAATAGAAGAAATCTTAGCCGGGCTTAAAGCGCGCTGTATAAACAATGAGATGTTCGATGTATAATTGATTACGTCGATGTTCTCATTGCGAAGTTCACGAACAATGCCATGAATACGACTTCCCTTTACACCTACACAGGCTCCTACAGGGTCGATTCTGTCATCGTAAGATTCCACCGCGATCTTGGCACGTTCGCCGGGGATACGGGCAATCTTCTTGATGGTAATCAAACCATCATTAATTTCGGGTACTTCCATCTCGAACAGGCGTTGCAGGAAAACGGGAGAAGTACGTGACAAGATAATCTTAGGATTATTATTCTTGTTATCCACGCGGGCAACTACTGCACGGGCCGTTTCACCTTTACGATAAAAGTCGCTCGGGATTTGTTCGGTCTTAGGTAACAGCAATTCGTTTCCTTCATCGTCTAAAAGCAACATCTCTTTTTTCCAGATCTGATATACTTCTGCATTGATGATAGTACCTACCTTATCTATATATTTATTATAAATACTGTCTTTTTCGAGTTCCAGAATCTTGGAAGCCAGTGTCTGGCGAAGATTCAGGATCGCACGACGTCCGAACTTGGCAAAGATAACCTCGTCAGTCACCTCTTCACCTTCTTCGTAAGAAGCATCAATTTTCTGTGCTTCGCTCAACGAAATCTGCATATTCGGGTTAGTCAAATCTTCATCGGCCACAACTTCACGGTTACGCCATATCTCGAAGTCACCCTTGTCCGGGTTCACGATTACGTCGTAATTTTCATCGGTGCCAAACATTTTCGCGATTACGCTACGGAACGACTCTTCGAGTACGCTAACCATCGTCGTTCTATCGATATTCTTCAGTTCCTTAAATTCCGAAAATGTATCAATCAAGCTGATTGTTTCTTCTTTTTTGGCCATAACTATTTAAAGCTAATTAAGTATTTAGTATA
The DNA here is from genome assembly GCF_040913205.1 of Bacteroides sp. MSSM.1001136sp1_RTP21357st2_D2_RTP21359_211015. Classification (NCBI taxonomy): domain Bacteria; kingdom Pseudomonadati; phylum Bacteroidota; class Bacteroidia; order Bacteroidales; family Bacteroidaceae; genus Bacteroides; species Bacteroides sp. MSSM.1001136sp1_RTP21357st2_D2_RTP21359_211015. Next base: position 151,214 of record NZ_JBDFVF010000007.1, read on the forward strand.
TTTTATTTGCTCATAAGTGAAGGTTTCGTCCTCTTCTACCAATTTCGGGCGCTTTGATCCTTCGGTTTTCACTTTCTTTTGTACGCCTACCGTAAACTTCTCTTCATCGGCATCTTTCAGTATACCGGCCAGCTTCCGTCCGTCTCCGGTCAGCACTTCCACCTCTTGTCCGATGTGGATATAATACTGTTGCAGAACTTTAAAGGGTTGTCCGATCCCAGCCGACCCTACTTCCAGTTCATAATCTTCCTCTTCGCGGTTCAGTTTCGACTCTATGAAGCGACTAAGCTCCACGCAATCTTCAATCCAAACACCTTCTGCATGGTCTATTTCAACCACAATCTTGTCATCCGGGCTCACGGTTACCTCTACTAAAAAGTAGTCTTTTCCTTCCAGCCACTCTTCTACAATCTGACAAACAGTTTTCTTTTCTATCATTTATTAGCTATATAAGAACAAAAAAAGGAGCTTAATTGCCCCTCCACCTTTCATCCGTTTTCGGTTGCAAAGATATAAATAATCTGTTCGACTACAAAACATTAAAGAAAAAAAGTATGAATTAACAGTGCTATATTCGTATCTTTACGCCGTAATTCAAAAAATAACGACTATGGCACATCGTCTCAACACAAATAAACAGTTTATGGTAGGTAACGGAATTCTTGCTTTTGCCGTCATTTTTGTCGTGGTTATTTTTGTCTATATGAGCATGCGGCTACAACGGGAAAAGCAGGAAGAACGTCATTTCATCGAAAGCTATACGATCAGTCTGGTAAAAGGTTTTGCCGGAGATTCTATCTCTTTATTTGTCAACGACAGTCTGATCTCCAACAAAACCATGTCGGAAGAACCTTACACTGTAGAAATAGGACGTTTTGCCGAACAGAGCGCCTTGTTGATTGTAGATAATAACACAGAATTAGTGTCTACGTTTGATCTTAGTGAAAAAGGAGGAACTTATCAGTTCGAAAAAGAATCAGACGGGATTAAACAATTAGCCAAGTAATAAAGGTATTAACTAAGTCTGTGCCACCATATTGGCACAACCATGCCATCGCATTGTCACGACTGTGCCAGCGTGTTGACACAAGTGTGCCAACACGATAGCACTATCCTGGCAATAAAGTATTCTAAATCTCCGTACGATACTTTCTCAATTCCCCCCGCAAAGCCAATGCTTTTCCTTCTGTAAATTGATTGAGCAATACCCAAAATCGTTCGCTATGATTCATCTCGCGAGTATGACATAATTCGTGCAGCAACACGTAGTCTATCAAATGAGAAGGTAACAGAACCAGGTAATAGGACAAATTAATATCCTTTCGAGCCGAGCAACTGCCCCATCTGCCCTGACTGGAGTTTATTTTCACACTCGAATAAGGAAGTCCGCATTGCTTGGACAAGGAAGCCAAACGTGAAGGAAGGATACTTTTCGCATTCCGCCTCAACGATTCTTCAATCACCTTATGCAACCAGCTTTGCAGTTTCTCGTCCGTAAAATCCGCATGAGGCGGACAAACAATTTCCATAACCCCCAACCGGGAATTAGCCAGAAACTGATCCTTTTCACCGGACACCAAGGACAACTTAAAGTGTTCCGCATCAATTTTATAGTCCAAATCAATCAATGGCCGGGCTAATTTTTGACGGGAGGCCAGAAGTTTACCACGCAGATTCTCGATTGCCTGCTTCACTTCTTTCAATGTAGTGCCGGGAGGAACTGAAACATAAACAGCATCACTCTTTGTACGAAACACAAGACTCCTCGCACGTGAATTGACACGCACTATCAGACGTCCTAATTCGTCATCTTCTACGATCTTATCCATTATAATCCTCCTATCAACAGCCACAAAAGTAATAAAAAAGAAGATTCCAATGAAAAACTTCGCGGAAGATGCAACTTTATATCAGTTTCTTCCGTCTAACTGTCATATCAATCATAGAAAAACATAATTATGAAAACAAGTTTATTGCTCGTATTAGTCACCGGATTGTCTCTAGTACTTACTGCCGGCTCTTGCTTGCAGGGAAAACACGTAGTAGGCAGCAAAAACTACATCTCCCAAGAAGTAAAAGCCGATCATTTCAATGAAATCAAACTATTGGGAAGTGCCAATATCAGTTATCACCAAGACACACGCAGTCACGTGGAGATACATGGTTCCGACAACATTATACCACTTGTAGAAACGTATGTAGACGGTAATACATTAATGATAAAATTCAAGAAGAATGTCAGTATATGGAAAGGAAAACTGGAAATAAAAGTTTTTGCTCCGGAACTGAATAAGCTGTCAATCAACGGATCGGGAAATATAAAATTAATCAATGGAATACAAACCTCTAAAGATATCGAGTTCCATATAAATGGTTCGGGGAACATTCAGGGAGAAGGGCTTAATTGCCGAAGAATGGCTGTTTCAATTAACGGATCGGGAGATGTTAGACTGCAACAAATAGAGAGCCAGGAATGTCAGGCAGGAATTTCAGGTTCGGGTAATATTAATCTTAAAGGTAAAGCCATTCAAGCAAAATATGCTATTGCCGGATCGGGAAACATTCAGGCCGCAGATTTAGAAGCAGAGAATACGGATGCAAGTATCAGTGGATCCGGAAACATCAGTTGTTATGCAAGTCAAAAACTGGTTGCCCGCGTGAAAGGAAGTGGCGATATTGCTTATAAAGGCAATCCACAAGAAGTGGATGCTCCACGGAAAAACATACGGCAGATCAAATAAAGACAATTTGAACAAATACAGTCTAAAAGCATAAAAGGGCTACTGCATCACGCGGTAGCCCATTTATTTAGTTAGTTTCATTATAAAAATTTGAGAGAATTGAAAACTTCACAGTTTCGCCTTCGTTGTTGTTTTAATTAAGCACACTAACTATATTATATGTTTAAAGCAAATGAAAATGTCTATTCGTTTATAACTTGCACCTTATGGTTGATCTTCGCCAGGCTATCAGCCAGAACCTGTTCCGCTTTCACATCATTTGAGATAGCGACCGATGGTGCTGTTACTTGTTTACCAATGGTATCCGTTGCCAATACACTTCCGTCATCTCCGGAGAAAGAATGTTGTGCCACATTCCCCAAAGAAAGGATGATTGCAATCACGGCAGCGGCTTTGAATAGAGGAATAAAACGACCGGTCAGTGTCAAGCGTTTCGCTTTTACGACCGTAGGCTCCACCTCTGCCAGAATACGTGTATCAAAGTCTTCGCCCAGTCCTACTTCCTGCTGAACCTGTTGATAAACAAACAGGTTTTTATAGCGAAGCAAATGAGCCGGAACTTCCTCCTTTGCGAAGAAGTCGCGCAATGTTGCTTCCTCCTCAACGGAAGTTTCGCATTGCCAGTATCGCTCCAGGAGCTGTTCTATATCCTTATAATCCATATTCGTCAATTTTTAAATACCTTTGTTTTACTTTTTGTCTGGCTCTGAAGAGGTTCACTTTCACTTGTTCCTCTGTCAGATTCAGCAACCCTGCAATTTTCTTATAGCTTTCACCTTCAATGTCCCTCAGTTGCATGATAAGCCGCTGTTTTTCGGGAAGTTCGTTTACCAGTCTATTAATAATGTTCATTCTTTCATCATGAATCATCTGGTCATACGGACTGTTTGCATCAGGTTCTTCCTCCATCTCGGGGGTGAGTTCCACGTTTTGAGCTTCTTTCTTTTGACTTCTATCTATCGCCAGATTCTTTGCCACTGTCAGGCAATAGGCTTCGACCGATTCAAATTGAGACCACTCATCACGCTTATTCCACACTCTTATCATGGTGTCCTGAACGACATCCTCGGCTTCGGCCCTATCCAGGGTGATTCTGAGAGCCAATCGAAAGAGTTTATCCTTCAACGGCAAAATATCGTTTCGGAAGCTGATTTCTTGCATCTCTATAATAATGACGGGCTAGGATATGAAAAGTTACAGTCGCCCACTACTTTTTTTGAATTATTTTTTTATTCTTGTTCCACCAGAGTTATTAATCGCTGATGCTAAGGTGATTACCACTTCAGATACTCCTGCATTTATTGCTTCAAAAGAATTCTCCAACTTGGGAATCATACCTCCCTGAATAACGCCATCAGCTACATATTGTTCAAATTCGGCACGGGTGATTTGGGGAATCACACTGTCGTCATCATTCTCGTCACGCAGCACGCCTTTCTTCTCAAAACAATATACCAATGTCACATCAAACAAGGCCGACAACGCTTTCGCTGTCTCCCCAGCAATGGTATCTGCATTCGTATTCAGCATATTGCCGTGGCCGTCGTGCGTCAATGGAGCCATCACAGGAACAACGCCTTTATGTATCAAATCCGACAATAAAGTAGCGTCCACCTGTTCCACATCTCCCACAAACCCGTAGTCTACTTCTTTCACCGGACGTTTCACCGAACGGATTACATTCATATCCGCACCGGTCAATCCGAGTGCATTGACTCCGCGTGCTTGCAGACCTGCCACAATATTTTTATTCACCAATCCGCCATACACCATCGTTACGACTTTCAATGTTTCGGCATCGGTAATCCGACGACCATTTACCATCTTGCTTTCAATACCCAGTTGTGCGGCAATCTTTGTTGCCGAACGACCGCCACCATGAACCAACACTTTATGTCCGTCGATAGCGGCAAAGTCATTTAACAACTGACGAAGGGTGGCTTCCTCTTCTACGATTTTGCCACCCACCTTAATAACTGTTAGTTTTTCTCTCATTTCTTGATTTCTAATAAGTTCACCGAATGGAGAATCCGGCTCCGGCCCCCTGCCGGTTATTCCAAATAAGTATATCCGTAAAGCCCCGAACGATAGTTGGAAAGGAATTCTTTTCCTTCTTCCAAAGAAATCTTTCCTTCTTTCACTGATTTCGTCACCCAAGTTTCGAGCGTACGTACCAGTTTCTTCGGATTGTACTGCACATAGTCCAACACCTCCGCTACCGTTTCTCCGTCGATAATCTGTTCGATATTATATCCTTTCTCGTTCACCGAAACATGCACGGCATTCGTATCACCGAACAAATTATGCATATCTCCCAAAATCTCCTGATAAGCTCCCACCAGGAACACAGCCACATAATAAGGTTCTGTTTTCTTCAGTGCATGTACAGGCAGATAATGAGCCACGTTACGGGTAGAGATAAAGTTGGCAATTTTGCCGTCCGAGTCGCAGGTTATATCTTGCAAGGTAGCCGAACGCTCCGGTTTTTCATCCAACCGCTGAATAGGCATGATCGGGAATATCTGGTCAATTGCCCAAGAGTCAGGAAGTGACTGAAACAACGAGAAGTTACAGAAATATTTATCGGCAAGCAGTTTGGACAATCCACGGAATTCATCGGGCGCATGCTTCAAACCGGCTGCAATCTGATTAATCTCACGTGTAATAGACCAATACAGACGCTCGATTTGTGCGCGGGTTTTCAGATCCACGATTCCATGACTGAACAAGTCCAATGCTTCCTCCCTGATCTGCTGCGCATCGTGCCATGCTTCCAACATCTTGTTCTGGTTCAGCGAATCCCAGATTCCATATAACTCCTGCACCAATTCGTGTGCATCCGGAGCAATTTCCTCCTCGTCATCCCATTCGGGCAATGTAGCGGTTTCAAGTACCTCAAAGATAAGAACAGAATGATGTGCCGTCAATGCACGTCCACTCTCCGTTATGATATTCGGGTGTGGGATACCATTTTTATCGCTCACGTCCACCAAAGTAGAAATAGAGTCGTTTACATATTCCTGGATGGAATAATTCACGCTGCCTTCGCTATTGGACGAACGGGTTCCGTCATAATCCACTCCGAGTCCACCGCCAATATCTACAAATTCCACATTGAATCCCATCGAATGCAACTGCACGTAGAACTGTGAAGCCTCACGCAAAGCCGTTTTGATACGACGTATCTTTGTCACCTGACTGCCGATATGGAAATGAATCAATTTCAAACAATCCTTCATCCCTTTGCTCTCCAGGAAGTCGAGCGCTTCGAGAAGTTCACTGGAAGTCAAGCCGAATTTGCTGGCATCACCTCCAGACTCTTCCCACTTTCCGCTACCGGAAGAAGCGAGTTTGATACGTATACCGAGGTTAGGCTGCACATTCAGCTGTTTTGCCATCTTTGCAATCAGCTTCAGTTCGTTCATCTTCTCTACAACGAGGAAGATACGTTTACCCATTTTCTGGGCAAGCAAAGCCAGTTCGATGTAACTTTCGTCTTTATATCCGTTACAGACAATCAATGAGTCAGAATCCGTATTGACCGCAATCACTGCATGGAGTTCCGGTTTGGAACCGGCTTCCAGTCCGAGATTGAACTTCTTTCCGTGGCTGATAATCTCTTCCACCACCGGGCGCATTTGGTTGACCTTAATCGGATAAATTATAAAGTTCTCGGCTTTATAACCATACTCTTCGGCCGCTTGTTTAAAGCAGGAAGACATCTTTTCAATACGGTTGTCCAAAATATCCGGAAAACGTATCAACATGGGAGAAGCCACATCACGCAATTGCAACTCATCGACCAGTTCTTTCAGATCGACAGTCACTCCGTCTCTACGAGGTGTAACAACTACATGACCTTTGTCATTAATACCAAAGTACGAGGTACCCCAACCTGTGATGTTGTAGAGTTCCTCAGAATCTTCAATACGCCACTTTCTCATTTTCTGTTATTCAGTGTTTTTAGTAAATAATTGGACGGCAAAAATACGGATTAATCTACATGTTGGCAATTAATTAGACATTAAATCTTTCAAACGGTCCATATAACCACTATTTCCGTTACGGGCGTCATAGCGACGTGCCAGCTCTTCTGCCTGTTGATAGAAATAATTGCGAAGTTCGTTTACCTGATAAATTCCATCCGGACGATAAAGCGGGAACTCTTCCGGCAAAGACAACGAGACTTCCGGACGGGTTTCATATTTCAGAGCCTCTACCATATCACAGGAGAAACGATAACTCTTCAGCGTATTAGTACGCAAACTCCAACCAATACAGCGTTCAGCATATTCCCAAGCTCTTTCCGGCTTCGTCATCATATTATAGGCAATAAACAATCCCAGATAGAGCAAAAGATATTCATCCTTCTCTCTTCCCACCAATGCTTCTTCGGCACGTGCACACATATCGGCGGCAATCTCCGGTTTACCTGCTTTCTGCGCATAATAAGCAAGCTTCAAATAGGCCCGCAAATTGGCTTCATAACAAGTGATCTGCTTATTAATCAACGGTTGCGCGCGGCTGTAAGCCTCATCAAACTGTCCCGTTTCCAGATAATAATCCAGCATAAAGTTCAATTCACAAGCCTCACACGACTGATCGTCTATCTTCTCATTCAACATTTTATCAATGTATTCTTTCGCCTTGTCATACTGCCGCATCCAGACACATTCCACAGACCAGCGGTGATAATAACTCCGCAAAGAATACCCGTTCCGGAGGATACGGGTTTTATAATCCTCCCCAATTGCCTGTACCTGCTCCATCGGGATCTCCGGAAGATCGAACGTACAAGCCCATATCCACTTATATTTCCACAACAAGTCATCTTCCTTAATCACATCCTTGTGGTTCTCGTAATCATCCAGAATTTTAGAGAACACGGTAATCTCTTCAGCATCCGCCGAAAGAAGATTCAGTTCATAAATAAGATCCAGTCTCAACTCCGTAGCCCATTCCACATCTTCGTTCTCATCGGCGATGCGGATAGCTTCTTTCAATAGATTGGCTTTTTCGCGGGGATGCAGGTTGTTATTCTGTGTCTGCAACAGCAATTTTTGTATTTCAAGTGTGTATCTCATACTCTTTTTTTAATTCAGGAAATTTATAAAATCATTCATTTTCGAAGTCATCAGTTCACTTAGCGAATGGTTGAAAAGCTCCATTTCTTCGCTGTTTACCGGATATTTACCTTGCAGAAGCGATTGTACATACAATATATGCACCACATGCTGAAACAGTTTATTGTCTCCTTGTATTTGCAATAAGGTCTGCACCATTTCATTATCCGCATTGAAAGTGAGTGTCGGCGGAATCTGCTTTGTAGTATTCACAGCTCCCAGTACAGCCGCCAACGGATTATTAGCACTTTTAGCGGCATTCTCCTTTTCCTCCGCCACAAAAATAACCGGAATATCCACCGGAGTAAAATGCTTCAGACGACAGATACAGCCAAACCGCTTCAACAACTCGTTCGCTTTCACCTCAAAAGCCTGAAACTCCTGGTTCGCCTCCACTTCACCAAACTGCTCCAGCAACCGTGAAGGAGATATTTCATCCAAAGTAAGTTCCGGATTCAGGCGGACATACTTTTTCAACAACGTTTCATCAAACGTATAAGCAGCATTCACGACCAGCCAACCCTGTGCTCCGGCTATACGCCGCACTTGCCGGAAATCCTCCAGATTCTTGGTATAACATATCACATTGCTTGCCGAACGAATACTTCCAAAACTACGCAAACCCTTATTGGTTTCAAAAGGAAGATAATCCATAAACAAACGAAGCAATTCATTATCCTCCGAAGCAATCGCCTTGATATGAAAGTGATGAACATCCAGAATCCGATTGAACATGGCACGGTCATTCTGCACCAATCCCCGCAGATAATCCTTGATAGCCACCCCGATCTCTTTCCGGGCATCTTTCAGTTGGTCATTACTCACCAAAGACTCCCGGGAAGCGGTAGACAGCAACCCGTCCGCATTCACCAGACAACGGATAAAGAAAGCCCACGACGGCAACAGATTGCAATCATCCTCACTCAACAGCATACGTTTGAGATAGACCTTATGAGAGTTGCGCACTGAAAATTGTGTACGGAAAGGCAGGACATAAAGCACCCCTTCCACCTTGCCGCTTTCAGTATAGATCCGGAAAGCATCGAGAGCAGACGATTGAAACACTTTCGCTCCATAATCCAGCAACTCCTTACGAGTCGCCTTCGGGTCAAGCCATACAGGCGAAGGCGTATTTACCAACTCCTCTTCCCCCTGATAATGCAGATAGATAGGATACGGCAGCATTTCTCCGTAACCGACCAGTATCTTCTTAAATGTTTCATATTCAAAAAGATGCATCCAATCTCCTTTCGGGTGCAATACTACCTGCGACCCGATGGGCCGTTCTTCGTCTGATAAAGTCAGCTGATACGTCCCATCCACTTTTCCACACCAGCAAACAGGCTGTCCGCCCATTGCAGAACGACTCTCTACGGTGATTTCATTGGTCACCACAAAACAAGATAACAATCCGATACCGAACCTTCCGATAAAATCGTCCGCATCGGGAGTATCCCGCTTTGAGCTCTCCCCGATAACAGTCAGAAAGCGATAAACTTCCTCCTCTTTCAGTCCGATACCATTATCCCGAAATACCACTGTCTTGTCCTCATTCAGAAAGACATCGATGCGACCTTTATAATTCTCGTCAATATTGCGTAGTGCCGTGATGGCATCTACGCAATTCTGCAACAGTTCGCGAACAAAAGTATTCGGGTTACTATAAATGTGCTCTGATAACAGGGCAATCATACCTTTAAGATTGACCTGAAACAGATTATTTCCTTCTTTTTCCATGTTCCTCTTTTACTTCCTCCTCCTTCCGGTGATTTTAAGAGCTTTCTCATTGCCATGCTCTGCGGCCTTTTCGAACCACTCCATTGCAATTTCATCGTTTTCTTCCACGCCATTTCCTGTCAAATAGGCATTTCCAAGTTCAAATTGTGCTTTATCGTTATTTTTCTCGGCAGCTTTCAGCAACCATTGCACTGCAGCTTCCGGATCAGGGTTACAACCTTCGCCATACATCATCATCTTGCCCAGATAATAAATTGCAGCGACATTCTCATTCCCCGCCGCATCCGTGAACCAGCGATAGGCCTCGGCATAATTCTGTTTCACACCTACTCCGTTATAATAGCAAAGTCCGGTACGATACATACTTGTCGTATTTCCATTATCCGCAGCCAGTGTATAATATTTAAAGGCTTCCGTTTCATTCTCTTCCACTCCGATACCCATTTCATAACAGATACCCAGTCCTTCACTATACCATTCATATTCGGCAGCTTTCTTGAAATAAGCAAAAGCCTTTTCCGACTCATTCAGGCTATCATAGTCATACAGATAATACTCACCCACACGCAGCATAGCCATCGGAATCTCATTAGCCACTGCCTTTTCATACCATTCCACTGCCGTTTTATTATCTTCCAGACAGGGACCGCAACCGAAGAAATAATAATCTCCCATCTTAAACTGAGCATAGCCATAATCCTGTTCAGCAGCCTTCATCATATATTCCACTGCCTTCTGTGGATTCTCTTCCACGCCATTACCATTCTCATAAGCCATCCCCAGTTCCGTCAGACAACGGGCTTCATTCTTTTCCGCCCCTTTACTAAACCATTCGAGTGCCCTATCCCAGTTTTCTTCCGTTCCGATACCTTCTCTATAGCAACGTCCCAAAGCAAAGATCGCATCATTATCGTCCGCTTCAGCTGCCTTTGTATACCAGGCAAAGGCCTCTTCCGGTTTCACTTCACCAAGAACACCCTTTTCCATATAAAGACCTACACGGAACATTGCATAAGGATAACCCTGTTCGGCAGCCTTGCTAATCAGTTCAAATGACTTTTCATAATTCTTCTCCACTCCATCGCCATTCTCATATAAGAATGCCAGTTCCACAAGGGCAAAGCAAGCACCCAGTTCGGCCGCTTTTTCATAATATTCCCTTGATTTTACAGGGTCCTTCACACCGCTATATCCATTAGCCAGATAAAGAGCCACACGGCAATACCCATCGGCATTATTCAGTGAAGCCGCTTTTTCATAAAACTCTAAAGCCTTCACATAATCCGGTTCTTCAGACAAGAAGCCACGTTCATACATCCAGCCCAAACGATAAGCTGCACTTCCCGAACCCAACTCAATGGCTTTCTCCAACAACTCTTTCGCGCGATTCATGTCTTCCGGCACCAAATCACCGTTGAAATAAATATTGGCCAGTCCTTCGATACCTTGTATATAATCATCCTCCACGCAACGGTTCAGACACATCAGTCCACGTTCCACGTTCTTATATTCATCATTATACAGGTAGATCAATGCCAGTTCATACGCACTGTAGGGTTCACAATAAAGCATGCCCTTTTCCAGCCATTCAATCGCCTTAGGCATATCCAGCCATTCCTCCTCCTGATAGTTATATCCCAGGAAATTGGCGGCAGACCACACACCGGCATGCCAAGCCTTTTCCCAAAGTTCAAAGCTCAGTTCTTTCGGTTTATTCAGTTCCGGGTAACGGAAATAAAGCGTAGCCAGATTTTTAAGACTATAAAGATTGGGAACTATTTCCAGGGCTTTTTCGTAATAAGCAGCTTCCTCTGCCACGTTACCTTCCGCCCTGTCGAGCGCATCCCCCAACGCTGCATATACATGAGCACGCAAACGTTCTCCTTCAGGCAGTTCGGCAAGCAGTTCATTCCGTATCTGTAATGCCTTTGCTTTATCCCCTGTAAATTCTTCGGCAAAAGCACGATAATGCTTTCCCCATAAAATAGCTTCGGGAGAAGTGAGAGCTGCAAAACGCCGTTCACCCTCTTCTTTATCTTGTTCGCAATAGAATCCCATGTATCGCCAATAGGCAACAGTTGCTTCCGCTTCAGCCCAACCCATATCGGCGGCCTTCTCGTAGCATGGAAACAAATAACTCATGTCCCGCTTTCCATAACGGGCTTCGGAATATTGTGCACCCTTCTGCGCCCATCCCGCACCGCTAAACTCTGCCACACGGTCGCATACCTGCATCACCTTTTCCCACCAGAATTCATATTCTTCCGCGTTGAGTTCTACCTCTACGTTACAGTCAAAAGCACTGAATATCAGTTCAAAAAAATCTTCTGTTAATTTCTCGTCTTCTTTTGTGTCCAAAGCATATTCACATACAGCCAATGCTTCCCACCAGTTTTCCGCACTTAACAATGAAGCCGGTGTATACTGCGGAAACCATACCCTTGCAGGCTGTCCGGATGCTTTAATTTTAGCGGATAACTCCCCAAATTTCTCTTTTAAAGTTTTCATGATATAGAACTTTACCTTAATTTTGTGTTACTAGTCAATAAAAAATCTCATAACGAGTGCAAGGTACAAATATTGACCGAATGCACAAACAAGAGTCTCAAAAAAAACGAAGTTCCAACAAAAAGAGAACATTACAACTACCTGATTTCTGAATACAGTAAAATTCCTCCCAATAATCATTCATTATCAGGCACAAATTACACACATTCCACAGCTTTCCAAATGACGATTACACAAAATATAACGACTGTTACTTCTACAACCCCAAAAGTTGTCGCAAACATTGCACCGATGTTTCAATCTGCCAACGATCTTCCAATTCGTCTGCATTAAAGATATATTGTGCCTGATGATAAAAAGGAGCACGCTTCTCGAGTGCCTGAATAATGAACGCTTTCAGTTCTTCATCCTCTTTACCCTGAAGAATAGGACGTTGTTGTTTAGCCACACGCAAGCGCCTGAACAACACATCCGGATGCACCTCCAGAAAAACAGTCTTTCCGGTCCGGTTCATAAAATCCATATTATCATAAAAACAAGGCGCTCCACCCCCCGTCGAAATTACCACATTCTCAAACTCGGCTACTTCATGGAGCATATTTCTCTCCAGCTCCCTGAATCCTGTTTCGCCTCGTTCAATGAATAATTCTCCAACGGTTTTGTGAAAACGCTCTTCAATATACCAGTCCAGATCGATGAACGGTATATTCATATGCCGGGCAAAAGCCTTACCCAACGTCGTTTTTCCGGCACCCATATAGCCGGTAAGGAAGATACGAACCATAAATGATTAATTTTGCTCACAAAATTAATCATTTAATGAAGAATGAAGAATGAAGAATAAAGAATTTTAGCCATTATGCCATCCAATTCTTCATTATTCATTCTTCATTCCCGATTTATTTAAAGATTCTCACCCGTTCTTCAAGCGGCTGGAATTCTTTTTCACCCGGTTTGCCGACAGGAAGTCCGAACGGCATTTCCGCAATCAGATGCCAATGTTCCGGCAAATCCCATGCACGGCGCACTTCTTCATCAATCAACGGGTTATAGTGTTGCAGCGATGCTCCGAAACCTACATCTTCGAGCATCACCCAGATAGCTAACTGGTGCATGGCAGAAGTCTGCAATGACCATCCCGGGAAATTCTCCTGATAAGACGGGAAAGCCTCCTGAAGTCCTTTCACCACTTTTTGATCCTCAAAGAACAGTACAGTTCCATAACCACAGGCAAAGGAATGATCTATCTTCTCTTCTGTCTTGACAAACGCTTCAGCCGGTACAATCTTCTTTAATGCGTCCTTCACAATCTGCCACAATTTCTTATGCGATTCTCCCAATAGAAGTACCACACGGGTAGATTGCGAATTGAATGCCGACGGCACATGGCGCACGGTCATATTAACGATACATTCGATCTCCTGATCGGATATAGGTGACTGATTAGTAATTGAATAGTAAGTTCGACGTTGTTTCAAAGCTTCACTAAAAGATCTTTCCATCATAGTTTCTTTCTTATTTTATATTCTTAAAACTCTCTTTTTTTTATAACAAGTAGCCCCCCTAACTTGTTCAGTTAGAGAATATATTTGTACCTTCGCAGCGTCAATTCATTGACTATCTAAAATTATCGTCAGAAAAAATGGCTAAACAGAAATTTTATGTAGTATGGGAAGGCGTCACCCCCGGAGTTTATACTTCCTGGACAGACTGCCAGCTTCAAATCAAAGGATATGAAGCTGCCAAATACAAATCATTTGACACGCGCGAAGAAGCGGAACGCGCGTTGACAATGTCTCCCTATGCTTATATCGGCAAGAATGCAAAGGCTAAATCAGGAGGTCCCAAACCTTCTTCGGATACCTTACCCTCTTGTGTGATCGACAATAGCCTGGCTGTCGATGCAGCCTGTAGCGGTAATCCGGGACCGATGGAATATCGCGGCGTACACATTGCCAGCCGTCAGGAGATTTTTCATTTCGGCCCGATGAAAGGCACGAATAATATCGGCGAGTTTCTAGCCATCGTACACGGGTTGGCGTTGTTGAAAAAGAAAGGTTTCGATATGCCCATTTACAGTGACAGCGCGAATGCCATCAGCTGGGTACGACAGAAGAAGTGCAAGACCAAGCTCCCCCGGACCCCGGAAACAGAAGAACTCTTTCTGTTGATTGAACGGGCAGAAAAATGGTTGCAGGGAAACACCTATACCACCCCTATTCTGAAATGGGAAACGAAAGAATGGGGAGAAATTCCGGCCGACTTCGGCAGAAAATAAAAGAACATAAATTTCAATATAAGATAAAGATGAAAACATTGACTTCAAACAAAGCTTTCTGGCTGTTACTAGTCATTTGCGTAGTTACTATCCTGCCTTTCCTCGGTTTATCGGAGTACCACACCAAAGGGGAGCCTCGCGAATCTATTGTCTCCTACTCCATGCTGGATAGCGGAAACTGGATTTTACCCAGAAACAACGGAGGAGAAATGGCTTACAAACCGCCTTTCTTCCACTGGAGTATAGCCGCTGTTTCGGCAGCAGTAAACGGAGGGCAAGTCACAGAAATGACCTCCCGCTTGCCGTCTGCCATCGCCCTGATCGCCATGACCCTCTGCGGCTTTCTGTTCTTTGCCAAAAGAAAAGGAGTGGAACTGGCGTTGTTGGCTGCCTTTATTACCCTGACTAATTTTGAGCTGCACCGGGCCGGAGCAAACTGCCGGGTGGATATGGTATTGACAGCACTCACCGTTGGCGCTCTGTATTGTCTCTACAAATGGTATGAGAAGGGACTCAAAGGTATTCCCTGGCTGGCCATTCTCCTGATGAGCTGCGGCACACTGACGAAAGGACCGGTAGGTACTATCATTCCATGTTTAGTGGTAGGCATCTTCTTATTACTCCGGGGTGTCAACTTCTTCAAAGCCTTCCTGTTACTTTCCGCTTGGGCCATTCTTTCACTCATCCTGCCTTTCTGCTGGTATGTCGCTGCTTACCAACAAGGTGGTGAAGAGTTCCTGGCATTAGTTATGGAAGAAAACTTCGGTCGTATGACTAATACCATGAGTTACAATTCATGCGTGAACCCCTGGCATTATAATTTTGTGACCCTATTTGCCGGATACGTTCCCTGGACACTGTTAGTCGTGCTCTCCCTGTTCAGCCTGACTTACCATAAATTCAGCATCCAACCGGCAGCCTGGTGGAAACGCTTCACCAGATGGATAAAGAATATGGACCCGGTGGATTTATTCTCTTTCACCAGTATCGTTGTAATCTTCGTCTTCTACTGTATTCCGCAGAGCAAACGTAGTGTATATCTGATGCCGATCTATCCTTTCATTGCTTATTTCCTTGCCAAATATCTATTCTATCTGGTCAAGAAGCAATCTAAAGTCATCAAGGTATACGGAAGTATTCTTGCAGTAATCAGCCTGCTACTGTTCACCTGCTTCATCGTATTAAAATGCGGACTCATCCCTGAAACTATTTTCCAGGGTCGTCACGCGCAGGACAATATTAATTTCATGCGTGCAATACAGAATATCAGCGGAGCAGGGGCCTTATTCCTGATTGCCATTCCTACCATTCTCGGTATCTACTGGTGGTTCTATCAACGGAAAAATGCATTGAACAACCGTTTCCTATACGCTCTCGTTGTGCTTACAATGGGATTATACCTTGCATTGGACGGTGCTTATCAGCCGGCAGCATTAAATTCGAAGTCGGTCAAATTCATCGCTACAGAAATAGAAAAGGTTGCGCCGGAAAGCGAAGGAACGATGTACGAATTCATTGAAGAAAGTCTGCATGCAGCAGGTGACCCCGTACATTTTTTCGAACTCAATTTCTATCTGCACAATCGTCTCGACAACTTCTATGAGAAACGTCCTTCGGAAGGTTTCTTGTTAATCGGCACGAATGATGCAGAGAAATATCTTCCCGAATTCGAGAAAGAAGGGTATCAGTTTGAGGAGGTATATGAATCCCCTAAACGAGTACTCCGGCAAATAGCCAAGATATACAAGTTCGTTAAAAACCAACAGCCTGAAAATACTGAAACGACTCCTATTGTTGAGTAAAAGGTATAGAATTAAGCGTTTTTCCATGCTTCACAAGGAACTCCGCCGATTGGAGCATGGAAAAACTATATTCTTTTAAAGGCAAAAAGCTATCATCCATCGGAACAGCATTCAATTTGCCGTTACCGATATCATAAGTAAGTTCCTGCTGAGTCTCGTAATTATAAAGGTAGAGTAACGTGTCATTGCGTCCCACCACCATATTGTCAGCAGTATAGAACATACAGGGACGTTCTTCCTTCAGCAAGTCCACTCCAAAATTATTCTGTAGATAATCAATATTCAACAGCCCTAATATTGTTGGCTGTATATCTACCTGACCGCCAAATGTAGTTTTCTCTTCCGGCTGAATACGGCTGGAGTAAATCATCAGTGGAATATGATTATAAGATTCCGGCAGTTCACATTCGGCGTCTCCCACCAGTTTGCCATGATCCCCTTCCAATACGAATATCGTATTATCAAACCAGGGTTGTTTACGCGCCTCTTCAAAGAACTGACGCAAAGCCCAATCCGCATACTCAACGATCTGCGTCTCCGGTTCACTTGTTTTCGGATGGAAGAAAGGAGGTATCACATACGGCGGATGATTACTGATGGACAGTAAAGTAGCAAAAAACGGTTGTCCGGTGGCAGCCCGCTGATTCAATACCGGAATTGCGTAGTCATACAAGAAATCATCCTGCACTCCAAAGCTATTCACAACCTTATCAGCCGGATAGTTTTCTTGTGAAAACACTTCATCATAGCCGTTCGTCCGGAAGAAAGCGTTCATATTATCATACTGCCCTTCATGCGTCATAAAGAAAAGGTTGTAATAGCCGTTTTCTTTCAGTACGGTAGGCAGTCCCGAATAGCGGGGAATGACAGAGCCTTTCATCAGGTTCCGTTTCATCATAGCCGGAAAAGAATACAAGGTGGCATACAAACCATGGTTCGTATGGATTCCTGCCGAATAGAAATTGCGGAAACTGATAGAACGGGTATACAGGCTATCCAGGAAAGGAGTCAAAGTCTCCGATTGCCCGAAATGCTTCATAAACTTGGCGGACATAGACTCCATCATAATCAAGACGACATTAGGACGGCGTTGTTGCACGCTATCCGCTTTTGCAGCATGCCTGTAAACAGCCAACGGGGAAACATTCGCATCTCCCGGACGGTTGAGCAGAGCTTGCGCCTTGGTGATGGCTTCCTGTTCATCCATCAGATGCAAATATTTATTTTCAGGCCTCATATCATCCATCACACTCGTCAGCAGGTTAAAAGTAGGACTTACTCCCAGTTGATTGAGAAAAGCATCCTGACAGAAATATGCCGCACTTACTTTGATCGGGTTATAGCCTGTACGCCCCCGGATTCCAAAGATGCAGAGTCCGATTAAGCAAGCACCGATCAGAACCGCCCCTCCTCGCTTCCAATAAGGAAACGGAGCGGAAATGGTAAGGCTACGATGATGGAAATAACGTGCCAGATAGATAAGCCAAACTACGAATCCGGCCAGAAAGAGAAGGAATAATCCGATGGACAGATAATAGGCACTTTCCCCCAATATCATTCCGGCGGTAGTTCCCGCATAACCGAACCATTCGAATATGGAAGAGTTGATATGTTTAAAGAAATAGGCAAAATAAGGAATGTCTGACGCACTGATTAAATAAACCAATCCATAAAAGACACTGAAAAAGATCGTAAAGAAACGGAACAACGCTTTCCCATAATAGTTGCAAACTCCACATACCACCGCAACTACCAGAGGCAACAGAAGTATGTAACAGCCTATCACATTGTCAAACCAGACACCATGCACAAAAGCAAGCATCGGAAGTGTCTTATCCGACAAGGCTTCAGAGGTCAACTGATGATAAGATGAGATAAAAAGTACCAGGCGAAACAGTCCTGCGATCAGTAAAGCCGAAACATGTATGGTAAGAATATATACAACAAGATTTAGAAAACGTTTCATAATAGCCTTTTCTTTTTATGAATTAAATGAAAGGGATTGAATAGTGTTATTTCCTCCCTTTATAGATATAAACGAAATGAAGAATCAGGAAATTGATAGGCACCACGATAATCATTACCAGTATCGGTGCAAGCAGTTCACCCGCCCCTATCCAGAGGAAGAGATTCAGTAAGCCGATCTCAAGCAGGTAATTAATCAGATGACTAAAACCAAAGCCGATCGCATTATGCGAGGATGGTCTGGAACGAAAGGTGAAGAAAGTAGTCAGGAAGTAGTTGCAGACAAATCCTACAGCATAACCAGCCGTAAAGGAGATATTGGCATTCGCAACCAACAAGACCAGGCAATATACGCCGTAATGAATGGCTGAAGATATAGTGCCGACAACTCCAAAACGAACAAACTGCCAGAACTTATCCCGCCAATCCGGGTGCTTCTCAAGTATAGCCTTACTTATTCTGATCATCGTACAACACTTCTTCCACATTATAGAGCGGACGACGTTTTACCTCTTTATAAATCTTGCCAATATACAGTCCGACAGCTCCTATGGATAATAAAACAACCCCGCCAACAAACCAGATAGACAACATCAAAGAGGCCCAGCCATGTTCCGCAGTACCCGAAATCAATGCGTAAAGAACATAGATTCCAATCAAAATACTGATAAAAACAAAGATACCTCCCAGATAAACAATTCCGTAAATGGGCTTTACCGAGAAAGAGGTTATCCCGTCCAAAGCCAGACTGAACATCTTTCTCACTGTATATTTGGAAGTTCCGGCTGTCCGTTCCCGAATCACATCATCTACCGTAGTAGAAGGGAAACCCAGCAACGGGATAATACCACGCAGATAGACATTGCGTTCCTGATAATGAGACAACTGTTCCAGCACTCTCCGGCTTAGAAAACGAAAATCCGCATGATTGTAGATAGTCTCCACTCCCATCCGGTGCTGTAATTTATAAAAGGCTGTTGCAGAAAGACGTTTCAACACGGGGTCTGCCTGACGAGATACTTTCACTCCATATACAACATCATATCCTTGCGTATAAGCATCGATCATCTCCTCAATCGCATTCAGATCATCCTGCAAATCGGCATCAATGGTAATAACGGCATCACTCCAGTCTTTAGCGGTCATCATACCGGCCATGATCGCATACTGATGTCCCACGTTCCGTGCCAGATTCATTCC
This sequence comes from Bacteroides sp. MSSM.1001136sp1_RTP21357st2_D2_RTP21359_211015, assembly GCF_040913205.1. Lineage (NCBI taxonomy): Bacteria > Pseudomonadati > Bacteroidota > Bacteroidia > Bacteroidales > Bacteroidaceae > Bacteroides > Bacteroides sp. MSSM.1001136sp1_RTP21357st2_D2_RTP21359_211015. Next base: position 170,568 of record NZ_JBDFVF010000007.1, read on the forward strand.
TTTTATATAAGGATTCGTCCCGTGCAATTTCTTAATGATGCTCCATGTACGATCTTTGCTGCCATCATTCACAAAGAGCACAAAGCTGTCGGCACTGATCTTTTCTTTCGCCACCAACTCATCAAACAAGGCTGTCAAACGGGCGGCCGAATCTTCCAACACTTCCTCCTCATTATAGCAGGGGGATACAATAGCCAATTTTATCATTTTTCGTCCGGTTTATTTAGTTCAGCCAGTTTTATCTGTGCAAATTCCGAGTAAGTCATAAAAGCATATCCTTTTTCTTTCAGTTTGCGGATAAGCATATCCAAACGTTCTTCCATTCCTTTACCGGAATGATTGCGGATAATAAAAGGCATCTTAAATTCAGGATGTTCACCCAACGGGTAGAATTCCCACGGGTGGAAATAAGTCACAAAATATCCGTCATGCTTCAATACCCGGTTTACCAGGAGTTGATACAGCCACATCGGCAGATTATGACAAGACAACCAGAATAGCGGGAAGCGAATCCACGGAGTTACAGAAGCCGGGATTTGAAGTAACTTACCCGTCATAAAGCAGGTACGGGGCTCCGACAAATGCATATATCTTCCGGGGATAAATGCGGGATTCAATGAGGAGTTATATACATACCCCATCCGTTCAAGTTCCGTATCTGATACGGGGAACATACGCGGCTGGCGATAACCTTGTATCGTCCTGCCGGTAAGGCGTTCCAGAATTTCTTTTGAACGACTGACATCCGAAGCCTGTGGCTGCCAATGGTCACATCCATGCGCAGCAACTTCATGCCCTTCGTCCATAATGCGCCACATCACTTCCGGCGCATTTTCTGCAAAATTGCTTGTACAAAAGAAAGTAGCTTTCACCCCGTTTTTTTTCAGGCAGTCCAGTATCTTGTTCGTACCATAGACTGACACTTTCATTGCTTCATCCAGCGGAAAGTCTACACCATGCTCGCGAGGTACATCAAATTCTTCTGTATCAAAACTTAATAATATCATTGCAATATCAAGAATTACAACTGCTGCATATCATGCAGACGTTTATAGTAACCGTTTAACTCAATGAGTTCTTCATGCTTACCACGTTCCACAATCTCACCCTCATACAGTACACAGATTTCATCTGCATTCTTAATCGTAGAAAGACGGTGGGCAATAGCAATCGTCGTACGTGTTTTCATCAAACGTTCCAACGCTTCCTGTACAAGACGTTCTGATTCGGTATCCAAAGCAGAAGTAGCCTCATCAAGAATCAGAATCGGAGGATTCTTCAAAATAGCACGCGCAATACTGATACGCTGACGCTGACCACCGGACAATTTTCCGCCACGGTCACCGATATTCATATTATATCCTTCCGGTTTCTCCATAATGAAATCATGCGCATTGGCAATCTTCGCCGCCTCTACTACTTGTTCCATTGTCGCATTCTCCACACCAAAAGCAATGTTATTGAAGAATGTATCATTAAACAGAATAGCCTCCTGGTTTACATTACCAATCAAACTGCGCAAATCTGCAATACGTACATCACGAATACTTGTTCCGTCAATGGTAATATCACCTTCCTGCACATCGTGGTAACGCGGCAACAAATCGACTAATGTAGATTTACCGGATCCCGATTGACCAACCAGTGCGATTGTTTTTCCTTTGGGAACTGTCAGGTTTACATGCTTCAACACCTCTCTTTTACCATCATAGCTGAAAGAGATATCTTTAAATTCGATTCTATCATTCAAACCTTTCAACGGTTTCGGATTCGGAATTTCCTTAATCTTATTCTCTGCCTTCAGGATTTTGTCCACACGTTCCATGGAAGCCAACCCTTTCGGAATGTTGTATCCCGCTTTAGCAAAGTCTTTCAATGGATTGATTACACTATATAAGATAACCATATAGAAGATGAATGTAGGAGCATCGATGGTTGCATTCTTTCCTAAAATCAATGTACCTCCAAACCACAATACAGCTACAATCAGAATCGTTCCTAAGAACTCACTCATCGGATGAGCCATAGCCTGACGTATAGCAACCTTGTTTGTCGCATCCCGGAGCTCGTTGCTACATTTGGTGAAGCGGTTAATCATTTTATCTTCCGCAATAAAAGCCTTGATGATGCGCAAGCCTCCCAGTGTTTCTTCTAATTGTGACATCGTATCACTCCACTTAGCCTGTGCTTCCAGTGATTGACGTTTCAGTTTTCTTCCGACGACTCCCATCAACCAACCCATTCCCGGTAATACAATGATAGTAAAAAGAGTCAACTGCCAACTAACCGTAACCAATGTCACAAAATATATAATAATCAGAATCGGGCTTTTCATCAACATATCCAATGAACTGGTAATGGAATTTTCCACTTCCCCCACATCACCACTCATACGAGCTATAATATCTCCCTTTCTTTCTTCCGAGAAGAAAGACATCGGCAGACGCATTACCTTAGCATACACCATAATACGAATATCACGTACCACTCCTGTACGTAATGGAATCATCACGGCTGAAGAAGCAAAGTAACAACCGGTTTTAAACAATGTCATCACCATCAGGAATAGTCCCAAGAAAATAAGAGCTACAGTGGGACCATTATCCACAATCATCTGAGAGATGTAATAATAGAAGTTATTCTTGGCAACATCTGCTAAATCGCCACTACCCCATTCCATAAAATGGTACACCTTATCTGCTCCTTCTGTTTTAAACAGAATACTCAAGATAGGAATCAAAAAAGTAAATGAGAACACATTGAATACAGCAGACAAAATATTCAGCAAAATAGCCCAGCCGATATACTTCTTATAAGGCGACACAAAACGTCGCATTAGTTGTAGAAATTCCTTCATTATTTACCATTAAAAAAGTTAAGACCGCAAAGATACAATAAAACAGATTAACAGGCAGCAGTTTCTATTAATTATTAACGCGATTTATCGAAAAGCCCTCTTCAATAAATGAAATATGACTTAATAATTCTCTTTCAGCCAAATACCCAAGAAACGATCATATATTTGACAAATACCCATTTCCTGAGTCACAAAATCCTTTTCCAGCAACCCTTTTAGTGCTGCCTGAACTGAACTAGCAGAAGCCAGTTTGTATTTTTTAATAAAAGTGCCGGAAGTGAGAGCTTTAGCCCTTCCTTCTTTAGTGATAGCAATTAGCAGTTCCTTTTGTTTCTCCGGCAAACGAAAAAGAATTTCCGAATAAGTATATCTGAATGAATCAATAATCTGCCGAATAGCCCCTGACACCATTCCCACTTTACAAACTCCGTACTCCGGGGTCATATCATAAAGTGTATTCAATACTTTTTGTATATACCATGTGATTCCTTCAAACTGTTGATAAACTGTGGTAACAGCACTTTCCTCTATTTCTTTGCCTGCACGTTTGAAATGCATACTTGCAAAACGAATATATTCTTCTAAAGGAATACTTTCCAAATGCATCATTGACACACTTTGATAAAAAGGTCTGGAAGGCGTCAAAAACATATTCCCCATCACATGTCGCTGGCTCCCGGCAAAAATGAAACGCGCATTATTACAATGCTGCACATAAGTCCGGAGAGTAGCCTCTACATTTTTCTCCACATATCCAGTAATCTGCTGAAATTCATCAATAGCAATCAAACAAGGCTTATCCGCTTGCTCTAAATACCGGAAGATTTCATCAAGCGTAGTAGCCGGAGCTTGTATATCTCCTAATCCCAGATTCAAAGAAGGCATACCATTCACATCAAAAGAGATACTAGCCTGCAAAGATTTTACACATTCCCAAAAGCCATGCAAAGCTTTCTTCCCCATAGGTTTCAGTACTTCCAAAATCTCCTTACTAAGTGCAAAGACCAAATCACGCAATGAACGGCTATCATATATATCAATAAAAAAGGTATAGTAACCCTGTTTAATTTCAGGAAACTGAAAGCAATGACGGATCAGCCCTGTTTTTCCCATTCGCCGGGTAGAGACAAGAGCCAAATTATTCCCATTCATCACCTCGCGCACCAACTGTTCGCTCTCAAAACGGCGATCGCAAAAATAATCAGCAGAGACATATCCGCTTGTTATAAAAGGATTTCTTATCATAGTCTTCATACATCTCACGTTATTACGCAAAGATAATTATTATAAAATAATAAAAGCCATCTACTATACATTATTTCATCATCATCCTTACTCTACAGGCATCACATGATAATAAACCCCACGTGTTTTCCTAAACGACTTTACTCTCAGCCTCTGCAATATACGTCCGAAATAATTAACTTGTCCGGCAGAGAATTTCATTTTACTTGCCTTTTGTATCCGCTGCAATATATCCGCAGCAAGCAACCATTCTCCCTCTTCTTCCTCTTCCGCTGCCCGGTAATATACCTGAAACAATTGTTCAATCGCCGGCGACTGTTCAAACTCCCGGTTAGCCTCCGTCATAATCGCCTCCTCTTTTTCATCAAACCAATAGCGCTCATTACTCCGCAATGCAGCCATTGCCTGTGCATATAACTGCTCATAATCAATAGGGCGGACCACATCTATCACTCCCGTCACCTCGACACCGATAAAACGGCGACTGCCGGAAGTATCCGTCAACAGATCCTTATGATTACTTGTGCCTATAAAAGAAGCGTACCGGCGGAGTTCCTCCACTGCCGAAGCATTCGGACGTCGCGTATTGACAACAGGCTTTTGCAGAATATGCTTGAGAAAAGACTGCTGACTGATGCCAATCTGATCGAACTCATCCATATTAATCAATAAAAAGCGATTCAAATACAGTTCAGCATCCCGTTTCCGACTGAAATCGATACTGTCCGTATAATATGCCTGTAAACATGGTGGTAAGATCAAGCGGCAAAATGTAGACTTACGATAAGCTTGCGGGCCTATCAATATAGGCGAAGTGCTATTCGCATGATTCTTACCCATCCCACGCCAATGTGCGACCATACTAAGAAACCAACGACGAAACAATTGAGTCCAATAAGGATGGTCACAAGGAACCCGTTTGGCTAAATTGCCAATATAATCCTTACCGTTCCAACGAGGAAGGTCATAAAGAAACTCTTCAATAGGTTGATAAACCGGTACATGATCCGAATTCAGGAAACGCACGACATCTTTATCCCAAAGTTTAAGCCCCTCATATTGTGCATTCATTGTAATGCTTGCCATCAACCGTTTATCCACCGGAAGAAAATAAAAATTAAAGCTATTCCGTTCGCGACATTCCACTTGTGACGTTAGTTGGTTGAAACGGAAATCATAACGCCGTTTCATAAACTCATCCATCTGCATGACAAATAATTGTTCCGGCAACAGGCTGCTCTTACTCGCAAATCCCTCTGAAGTCCGATATACATTCCGTACAGTCCCCCGAACCAATGTATCATCTTTTGGCAAACGATAATGCGCCCGACACCATCGCACCGTATCTTCTTCAGGAATACCGGCGCGAAAACAATACCCGGCCAGATTTATCAACAAAGACTGTTTATCACCTTCTTCCGGTTGATAACCATCCTCCTCATCCAGTGCACGTGCGAAGGCTGCTTCAAAAAGAACAGAAAGCGCATCACATCTTTCATACCCCGGTGCAAGCCGTTGCAATGGTGAAGTTTCCGTTTGCACCCGTTCACGATAAGTGGTTTCGCCCGGCATAGCCACAGGTTGTTTCATATAAATAGGCATCGCTTCGGGATTAAAATACAAATCCGGATCAAAAGTCCAGCGACAATATTGTTCCAATGAAGGTTCTTTCAGTTCGATATCAAAAGGAAGTTGGGGCTGATAGAATTTCACAGCCAACCGATAGGCGTGTGCATGAAAAAGCTCTGCCTGTTCACGGGTTTCCGGTAAAAGGTCATTGGGATAAGTAAAACGGACCCATATCTTCACTGACTTTCCGGAAGAACCGGTGAAAGCTAAATAAGTTTGCGGCAGCTCCCTCACCCGCTCTTTCACTTCATCCGCTTCCATATTCCCGGATAAGTTATTCACCTGAATCATCACAATTCCGTTGTATTCACTCATGGTCGTTATTCCGTCTTTGCGGAAAAAGGCCGCTGCAGGTATCACCTTCTGCACTTTCTGCACATAGTCATTTTTATCACCCGGAAGCATAAAAGGCAGGACTTCTCTCATTTTTGAAACAGACTGTGCTTTGGTTTCCACTTTCATTTGCTCTACGAGCTGTTCGATTCTTAACGTACGCATAGTGTTCACCTTGCCATCGTCTCTTACCAATGTTATTCTCATTGCTTAATTAATTTATTTGTCCTGCATGTGTTTGTAGGGCGATTATTACCACAGACAAATGTACGGTTAATATCCCGTATAAACAAATTTGACACCTCCCAAACGCACGTCCACTAGTAATGATTTGGGTTCTTCGTCAAATTTGGTGGTACTTCTTCTATTGTGAATAAATAATCTTCGCTCTCAGTAGTTTAATTC
>NZ_JBDFVF010000008.1:0-169127 GCF_040913205.1 Bacteroides sp. MSSM.1001136sp1_RTP21357st2_D2_RTP21359_211015
CAATGCTTCAAGGAAATGTTTCCAAGTTTTTCCAAATCGATTTTCTGCTAAATCCATAATGCTTCATTTTTATACATCGCAAAAATATAAGAATGAAAAAAGGGCGACAAGATAGAATCGCGGAGACGCTTACAAGTGAATCAGAATATGAAGTGGTGGATAATGTAGTAACTAGCTGGTATTCAAGCTATCATTACGAAAAAACACTACCTTTAAGTGAATTGTTATGTATTGGAGAGAGTGATAAATGTCCTTTGTCGAATACATACATATCAATAGTAAATTATGATTCTGAATATCCGATAGTCATACCGAGAGGTGTCTATCAATGGAATGACTATGGACGTTGGATAGATAGACCTGTACCTTCCGATGGGGCTATGAAGGAAATATTTAATTCTGATTGGTATGCGACTGTTGTAGTATTATATGGTGGTGAAGGAACATACAATTTTGCTGTAAGAATTTACAATCCTACTTTAAACAAATATTTTGTAACCAAGCCATATCAATTGAAAGTATGGAGAGAAGGAACGGAGGGGGAGTATAAGTGGTTTCGTTCTATTTCACTGGTAAATAATTAATTAACTTTAAAGAAAGAATACTATGAATGATAAAAATATGATGAGTTTCTTGTTCTATTGTTTGGTGGCTTCTTTTTGCTTTTCATGCAGTAGCAATCTGGAGGAGTTGGTAATTAAAGATAAAACAACTTCAGAGAAAATAAAAACTAGAGGACTAGAAAGTTATTCTTCTATTCTTGAGGCTGATAAAGCAATATTAGCAGCTCATGGGTATGATACTATAGCAATAGTAGATTGTGATTCTTTTTATCTGGTTGAATCGGAACTTATTTTTGAGAAATCAAGATTACAAGAATTACGTGAACAACCTGAAGCACGTTTGAATTATAAAAAACGGATAGATCCTGAATGTTATCGAATGCATCTGATACTTCATGATAACCAATATAGTAATGAAACTATTTTTAAAGAGGCTGTAGCGGAATGGAATAAATTGAGCAAATGCTGCCTACATTTTAGTACTTATTTTGATACGTTTTCACCTAAAAACCGCCCATTAATAGATGTTTTATTCCAAGATAATGCAAATTCAATGAGTTCATCGGAATTTATACGTGTTGATGGAGTTGTAAATGGTAAACTAGGAAGTCGTATATATATAAATACCAAATATAAATACTGGTCAGAATTGACTAAAGATCAAAAGAAGTATGCTTTGATGCATGCTATAGGGCATTTAGTAGGATTGGAGCATTCTAGTGAATATGATACTTCTATTATGCAACCAGAATCGGGATTAGCAACAAATAAAAATCTTTGGAATGGATTTTCTTTTGAAGATAAAGTTCTTATTCCTGAATTATATCAATTGAATCCAGCTAAAATTCAAATTGATTACAACCCGACCCCTGAAAATAATAAAGGCACAATGAAACTAAAAATAGGAGTGAAATATACTGTTACAACTTCGTATACATATGAGTGGTGTTATGACCCCAAATATACAATTACAGTAGAACCTGTTGCTAATCCAGGATCTTATGAATTTAAGAAAACAGGTGAAAATTCATTCGATTTATGTTTCACAGAAGCGGGGGGATGTATGGTTACTTTTGTAGTAACTGATTACATAGATGGTACCGAGCAGAAATATACAAAGAAGTTTAATGCCGCATATGATAAACCAACCTTTACAGTTCCAAGCAGTATTGAACTTGGAGAGTATTATGATTTCAAAGTGGCGTATCAGGAGGATGGATTTATACCTACTTTTAGAATTACCGTAGAAGAAAGTGCGTTTGATAATAATACAGCACAAAGTGTTTCGATAGTACAAGTCACTAATGGACATGTGCGAATTAAATTTAATGACTATGGGAATTATAAAGTTACTGCAAGAGTCTCTAATAATAGAAATATCCCGGCGAGGTATTTTCATTTTTCCAAATATTATCGTCCTGATTATAATGTGACTTTTACAGAAGAGGGAAAAGTAAATGAAGGAAATGTTAGTTTACCTCCAAGTAAGCCAAGTCAGCCGACAGGAGAAAATAGGTTAGAGCGTTATAGATATGATATAAGTATGGGGCAAGCATCGACATTTGAACATCGTGTGGCTTGTGATATTAAAACTACATATATTCAGAACTTCTTAAAATTTCGTCGTATTGATCGTAGCTATATCGAAGACTCCGCACCTCGTGTTTTTCGTGCGGGAGAGTCAACCCAATTGGGATTAACGGTTTATAGTATGTATCATCCAGATTCATTAAATTACGTGGATCATCATTCTATTCTTTATCCTCTTAAATGTGAAGTCGTATATCCTAAAGATGCTTGCTATTTGATAAAATAAGAGTGAAGAAGAAATTGATGGATTATAATTTAGAACTTAGAAAATGAGAATTGTTTTATTTATCTTATTGAGTTGGTACACAATCGGGAATATACAAGCACAAATCAAAGAGCCTGTAAAGTTCAAGAATGAGTTGAAAATAACTTCGGAAACAGAAGCCGAAATCGTATTTACAGGATCCATTGAGAAAGGATGGCATGTATATTCGACTGAATTGGGAGATGACGGTCCTATTTCCGCCACTTTCAACCTAGATACAAGTAATCATGTGGAAATAGTAGGTAAACTGCAACCTGTTGGAAAAGAAATCAGTATTTATGATAAGATGTTTGAGATGAATGTACGCTATTTTGAAGATACGGTACAGTTTATCCAAAAAATAAGATTTACAGGAAGTGATTACTTTATAGAAGGATTTTTGGAGTTTGGGGCTTGTAATGATGAGAGTTGTTTACCTCCGACTCAAATCCCTTTTCAATATGGAACAAAAGCAGAAGCGAATATCGCAGTTATAAAAGAGGAGGAAGCGACTCCGGTAAATGTAGTGGAGAAGCAATCGGAAAATGATCTTTGGAAGCCGGTTATTAATGAACTGCAAGAGTTGGGTGAAGAACATTCTCAAGAGGATAAATCCTGGCTGTATGTATTTGTCACCGGATTTATTGGTGGGTTATTGGCTTTGTTCACTCCTTGCGTATGGCCGATTATTCCTATGACTGTGAGCTTCTTCCTGAAGAGAAACAAAGACAAGAAGAAGGGAATTCGGGATGCATGGACTTATGGCGCTTCGATTGTGGTGATTTATGTGACCTTGGGACTGGCAATTACTTTAATTTTCGGTGCCAGCGCATTAAATGCCTTATCAACGAATGCCATATTCAATATTCTCTTTTTCCTGATGTTGGTTGTTTTTGCAGCTTCTTTCTTCGGGGCGTTTGAACTTACTCTACCGTCTAAATGGAGCAATGCGGTGGATAGTAAAGCGGAAGCGACTAGTGGATTATTAAGCATTTTCCTGATGGCGTTTACACTTTCTTTAGTTTCCTTTTCTTGCACAGGACCTATTATCGGCTTTTTGCTCGTACAGGTTTCTACAACTGGCAGTGTAATTGCTCCTGCTATCGGAATGTTAGGTTTTGCCATTGCTTTGGCTTTACCTTTTACACTATTCGCCCTTTTTCCTTCGTGGCTGAAGTCAATGCCCAAATCAGGAGGATGGATGAATGTGATTAAAGTGACACTGGGCTTTCTGGAACTTGCTTTTGCACTGAAATTCCTGTCTGTGGCCGATCTTGCATACGGCTGGAGAATCTTGGACAGGGAAACTTTTCTAGCATTATGGATTGTGATTTTTGGTCTGATGGGCATATATCTGTTAGGGAAGATCAAGTTTCCGCACGATGGTGATGAAAATAAAGTAGGCGTTACACGTTTCTTTCTTGCACTTGTCTCTTTAGCATTTGCTGTGTATATGATTCCCGGACTTTGGGGAGCTCCCCTAAAAGCTGTCAGTGCATTTGCCCCTCCTGTTATGACACAGGATTTTAATCTGTATTCGAATGAAGTCCATCCGAAGTTCAGGGATTATGATGCCGGAATGGAGTATGCCCATCAACAGGGAATGCCTGTAATGGTTGACTTCACAGGATTTGGTTGTGTGAACTGCCGGAAGATGGAGGCTGCAGTATGGACTGATAATCAAGTAGGCCGCATTATTAATGACAAGTATGTGCTTATCTCTTTGTATGTGGATGATAAGACTCCGTTGGACAAGCCGCTTAAGGTTACGGAAAATGGAACGGAGCGTACCTTACGCACGGTAGGGGATAGATGGAGCTATCTGCAACGTGTGAAGTTTGGAGCAAATGCACAACCTTTTTATGTATTGCTGGATAATGAAGGTTATCCGTTGAATAAGTCGTACGCATATAATGAAGATATTACTTCCTATATTGAGTTTTTACAGAAAGGATTGGAACATTACGTAAAATGAATTTAGTCATTTATTTTCTTTTTAACCTGGACTCGTGATCGATAGGATTAGAAAAAGAAATTGTTTTTAGGTAGTAAGATCGGCATACAAAGCGTGACTTTGTTTGCCGGTCTTTTTTATGTTCCCTTGCCTCCCTGCTTGTCGTTTTTTTCAAGGTATTGGGTTGATTATTTGCTATAAATATTGTTTGTAGGCTTTGTAGTGCCGATAATCGCTTGTCGTTTCATGTCCGTTGAATATGCCGCATCTTTGCATCGTTAACGTTAGCGAAATAATTATTAAACAGTATTCATTAAAAAAAGAAAAGTATTATGGCAATTAGATTTAAAAGAGTTCAACGTCTGTGTGACCCGACAAACAAAGAGGCAGGAAAGAAAGTGTATCCGGTGATTTCTTATCAGTATGATACGAGTGCTACACTGGATGAGTTTGCGAAAGAAATCTCTTCTACTTCCGGTGTCAGTGAGGGTGAAACGATTAGTGTATTGAAAGATTTTCGTACACTTCTACGTAAGACATTACTTTCGGGCCGTTCAGTGAACATTAAGGGATTGGGTTACTTTTTCCTTTCAGCTCAAAGCAAGGGAACGGAAAAGGCGGAAGACTTTACTGTATCCGACATCAGCGGTCTGCGGGTTTGTTTTCGTGCGAATTCGGATATTCGTCTCTTTACAGGAACTTCGACACGTTCGGATGGATTGAGGTTTAAGGATTTGGATCATATCAACGACTCAAGTATCATTGACGGTGATTCAGGTGAAGGAGGCGAAGCACCGGATCCTGACGGAGGTGCAGGAGGCAATGGTGAAGCACCCGATCCGGCAGCTTGATAAACGGGAAGTCGGGAATTAGCGACTTTGTTTGGAATGGGGCTTCGGCCTCATTCTTTCTTTATAACTACATAAATAGATCAATATGCAAATAACTACAATCCTTGCTTTCATTACTGCTATGGGTGGTTTGGAAGCGGTGAAATGGATGGTGAGATATATCTCTTGCCGGAAAACGGATGCACGGAAAGAGGAGGCAGACGTAAGCAGTCTGGAAGAAGAAAATCGTCGTAAAAAGGTGGATTGGCTGGAAGATCGCCTGACACAGCGGGACGAGAAAATAGACGGGCTTTATATTGAGCTTCGCAAGGAGCAGGAAGAGAAGATCGACTGGATACATAAATGCCATGAGGTAGAGTTGGCACAGAAAGAGTCGGAGGTGAAGAAGTGTGAGATCAGAGGGTGTGTGAAGCGCATTCCTCCTTCAGAATATTAATGAGGTTAGTTGATAAGAATAAAATGTCATGAGAAAGATAGATTCTATTATAGTGCATTGCTCGGCTACAAAAGCCGGACAGGATTTTACCGCCGCAGATATTGACCGTTGGCACCGGGAACGTGGGTTCAACGGTATTGGTTATCATTATGTTATCCGTCTGGACGGAAGACTGGAGAAAGGAAGGGAGATTGATTTGGCAGGAGCGCATTGTAAAGGTTGGAATGAGCGAAGTGTCGGGATCTGTTATATCGGGGGGCTGGATGAGAACGGACATCCGGCAGATACCCGGAGAAATGCTCAAAAACGGGTGCTTTATCAAGTAATAATGGATTTGCAACGGCAATATACTATTCTTCAGGTATTGGGACACCGGGATACTTCGCCGGATTTGAATGGAGACGGAGTGATCGAACCTTATGAATATGTGAAAGCGTGTCCTTGTTTTGATGTGAGGGAGTTTATGAAGAGTGGGAGGGAGCTGCTGTTTGTTTTATTATTGGGTCTCGTTCTTCCGGGGGTGCTTTCGGGATGTAGGACTAAGAAGGAAGTTATCAGTAGGAGCAGTGAGGTGCAGATGGATTCAAGTTCTTCCGGGCATTCTTCCCATGTGGCTTCGTATGATGTTAATCAGGAAAGGAAGATGCTGGAACGGATGGAGGAGTCTACCGAACAAATATTGGTAGTATTGGGGAAAGATACTGCGACAGGGGATTTCTCTTCCACCTGTTTTATTTCAGGTAGCAGAAAGACGGTGAATAAGGTTTTTGAAAAGAAAGAGAGAATAGATGAGAAAGAAGATACTCAAATATCATCTTTCATCGACACGAATCATCATAAAGTGGTTTGTGAGGAGGAAGAGAATAGCTTATATTATAGGAAAAATATAAGTTGGATGCTAATAATTAGTATATCGGCATTGATGTTACTTTACTTTATTTATAAAAAGAGGAGAATTCTTTTTTGAGGATTTGCATAGAAATATATAGAATAATACTATCTTTGTAGAGGTATATCGGGCTTAATGGAGTGATTGTTCAATAATATTCATATTCATCATCGGGATATACAATGAGAATGAGGGCGAATTTTTCTATTGTGATAATTGGAATTGTATAGCCCTAAATGTGCGAATAACGTAAAAGTGGTAGCTTTTGAGTTTGAATTTTGCATATACTGAAACAGGCTATTTTAAAATATTAGCTATTAGTCTTGTTTGTAAACAGATATTGTTCTCTTAAACATGAATACAATTTGCCATATTCGTGATTATACGGACCTTTGCAGAAGGTAACTAACAAACAATATTAGGGATTAATGATTATATATAATAGTCGATTAGCAAAATGTCTTCTCGATAAAAAAACATTCTTTTATGATTTTTGGGTGCTACTTTACCCGTTATAAGCAATTAGAATTTTGGGAGGAAATGGAAAACCGGATTCATGTAAGGCAATACATGGAATACTTTTTGCCTGCATTGTTATCAGCAGTAGGAGTATCGCTATGAGTGAAGCTATCATCATCAAGATGGGCTGACTAAGATAAAGATCCCTTGTGGATCGGCTGCCTGTGAAGGTCGCTCTATTGTTTGTTTTGTTTGTGTTTTGGTGCACCTTTATTCTGTTGAAGAATAGGGTGCACTCTTTTTATGGTTATGTAATAGTTTAAATATATCTTTGAAGAAAAAAAGAAGATGGGTGAAAAAGCTTCAATGTGGAATCTTTGGCATGGCTGTCACAAATTGAGTGAGGGCTGCCGCCATTGTTATGTGTATCGGACGGATGGTAAATATGGAAAAGACAGTTCTGTGGTGACAAAGACGGAGAAGTTTGATTTACCCTTGCTTCGGAAAAAGAACGGTACGTATAAGATACCTTCGGGCAATCTGGTATATACCTGTTTTACTTCGGATTTTCTGATAGAAGATGCTGACGAATGGCGTGCCGAAGCATGGGAGATGATGCGGATACGGCAGGACTTGCATTTTCTTTTTATAACCAAACGAATCGATCGATTACAACAGTGTCTGCCTACGGATTGGGGCGATGGATATGAGAACGTAACAATCTGCTGCACAATGGAGAATCAGGATAGAGTGGATTATCGTCTACCTATTTATAAAGAAACACCTATTAAACATAAAATTATTATCTGCGAGCCGCTACTTAGTCAGATTGATTTCAGAGGCGAGTTAGGGGATTGGGTGGAACAGGTGGTTGCCGGAGGAGAATCGGGAAAGGAAGCCCGGATATGTGACTATGAGTGGGTGCTGGATATTCGGCAGCAATGTATAGGTGCGAATGTCGGCTTTTGGTTTAAACAGACTGGGAGTTATTTGCTCAAAGAGGGACATGAATATAAGATTGCCCGGCAGTTCCAACATTCGCAGGCGAGGAAGGCAGGATTGAATTATACGCCTGATAAACAAGAAATAAAAGGTTAGTTCAAATATTTTTTACTGAAAGCGAGGGTTGCTTGGCAATCTTCGCTTTTTTGTTTTATTGAGTACAAAATACGGATAATCACGTCTTTTTATAAAGATATTGTGTAAATTTTAAATTATCCATATTAATGAAACAGATAAAACTGTTACTTCTTTTAGCTTCCGCCTCCGTTACGGGAGCACTTGCGCAAAGCAATGGATTGACGGATATGAGTCAGAGCCGTTTTGCGAAGATGGCGAATACCGGAATCGGTGCCGTACATTGGACGGATGGATTCTGGGGAGATCGTTTTCAGGTATTTAGCCGGACTTCCCTGCAAAGTATGTGGAACACTTGGAACGCGCCGGAGATCTCTCACGGTTTCCGTAATTTTGAGATTGCTGCCGGGGTATGCAAAGGAGAGCATTGGGGACCTCCATTTCATGACGGAGATATGTATAAGTGGATGGAAGGAGTGGCTTCTGTCTATGCTGTCAACAAAGATCCGGAACTGGATAAGTTAATGGATAACTTTATTGCTTGTGTCGTAAAAGCCCAACGTGCAGATGGTTATATACATACACCTGTTGTTATCGAAGAACTGAATAAAGGGATTGACTCCCATGCATTAGGGGATCAGTATAAACAAACGGTCATTGGAACGAAAGTAGGTGATGAGAATGAAAAAGGAGCTTTTGCCAATCGGTTGAACTTTGAGACATATAACCTGGGACACCTGATGATGGCGGGTATTGTGCATCGTCGTGCCACCGGAAAGACTACTCTTTTTGATGCTGCCGTAAAAGCAACGGATTTTCTTTGCCACTTTTACGAAACGGCTTCTGCCGAACTGGCTCGTAATGCCATTTGCCCTTCACATTATATGGGAGTGGTCGAAATGTATCGTGCCACAGGAAATCCCCGTTATCTGGAACTTTCGAAGAACCTGATTGATATTCGCGGTATGGTGGAAAACGGAACGGATGATAATCAGGATCGTATTCCTTTCCGCGACCAGTATCGTGCAATGGGGCATGCCGTACGTGCAAATTATCTGTATGCAGGAGTAGCAGATGTATATGCAGAAACCGGTGAGCAGCAATTAATGAAGAATCTGACTAGTATCTGGAATGATATCGTGACCCGGAAAATGTATGTGACCGGTGCTTGCGGTGCTCTTTATGATGGTACATCGCCCGATGGAACGTGTTATGAGCCGGATAGTATTCAGAAAGTGCATCAGAGTTATGGACGTCCTTATCAGTTGCCGAATAGCACAGCGCATAATGAAACATGTGCTAATATCGGAAATATGCTTTTCAACTGGCGTATGCTGGAAGTGACAGGGGATGCGAAATATGCTGATCTTGTAGAGACTTGTCTTTATAATAGTGTATTGAGCGGTATCAGTCTGGATGGAAAGAAATATTTCTATACCAATCCGCTTCGTATCAGTGCCGATCTTCCTTACACGCTTCGTTGGCCGAAGGAACGGACGGAATATATCAGTTGTTTCTGCTGTCCTCCGAATACATTGCGTACATTGTGTCAGGCACAGAATTACGCCTACACATTGAGTCCGGAAGGCATTTACTGTAACTTGTATGGTGCAAATACGCTGACTACGACTTGGAAAGGCAAAGGAGAACTGGCATTAACACAAGAGACGGATTATCCCTGGGAAGGAAATGTACGTGTAACGTTGGATAAAGTTCCTCGTAAGGCGGATACTTTCTCGCTCTTCTTGCGTATTCCTGAATGGTGCGAAAAGGCTACGCTCACGGTGAATGGACAACCGCTGCAAGCCAACACAAAGGCAAATTCGTATGCGGAAGTAAATCGTACATGGAAGAAGGGGGATGTAGTGGAGCTGGTGATGGATATGCCTGTCCGTTTGCTCGAAGCTCATCCGTTAGCAGAGGAGATTCGTAATCAGGTGGTCGTGAAGCGCGGGCCGTTGGTGTACTGTCTGGAAAGTATGGATATTGCAAACGGGGAAAAGATTGATAATGTATTGATTCCCGCTGATATAAAACTAACTCCGAAGAAAATCACAATCGAAGGTAGTCCGATTGTTGCACTTAAAGGGGTGGCACGTCTGGCATCTGCAACTTCGTGGGAAGGAGTGCTTTACCGGTCGGTTGTTCAGGCTGAAAAGACAGTAAATATCCGCTTGATTCCTTATTATGCCTGGGGAAACAGAGGAAAGGGAGAAATGACTGTATGGATGCCTCTTGCCAGATAGTCTGGATTGTTTAGTATACAGAAATGAAAAAAAGTCATGAAAAAGTTATTTGTAACGGCTATATGTATCTTGTGCAATCACTGGCTATTGGCTGGAGAGATATGGATTTCTCCCAAGGGCAGTGACTTCAACGATGGAACTCGTCAATCTCCTAAAGCCACGCTGACTTCTGCCTTGCGACAAGCACGAGAATGGCGCAGGACAGAGGATAACCGTATTCAAGGTGGAATCACAATCTATATGGAGGGTGGAACGTATGCCTTCCATGAACCGGTTTTTATCCGTCCGGAAGATAGCGGAACCAAGGAATCGCCCACAATTATCCGTTCGGTAGGCGATGAAAAGGTGGTATTGAGTGGGGGAATCTGCATAAATGGCTGGAAGAAGCAAGGGAAAGTTTGGGTAGCAGATGTCCCGGCATTTAATGGACGTCCATTGGATTTCCGCCAGTTGTGGGTGAATGGAAAAAAGGCAGTTCGTGCCCGTGATGTGGAGGATTTCGAAAAGATGAATCGCATTTGCAGTGTGGATGAGAAGAATGAAATTCTTTATGTACCTGCAGTTTCCATTCGCAGACTTATTGATAATAAAGGAAATTTGAAAGCTAAATATGCCGAGATGGTATTACACCAGATGTGGTGTGTTGCCAATCTTCGGATTCGTTCAGTTGAAGTGCAGGGAGACAGCGCGGCAATACGTTTTCATCAACCGGAAAGCCGGATTCAGTTTGAGCATCCCTGGCCGCGTCCGATGGTGACGACGGACGGACATAATTCTGCTTTCTATCTGACAAATGCCCGTGAATTACAGGATGTACCCGGAGAATGGTATCATGATATAGATGCCCGTAAAGTATATTATTATCTACGGGAAGGAGAGAAGATGCAGGAGGCGGAAGTGATCGTGCCTGCCGTTGAGACATTAGTACGGGTGGAAGGAACTTTGGATCGCCCTGTGTGTCATATTCGTTTTGAGAAAATTACTTTTTCCTATACTACGTGGATGCGTCCGTCAGAAAAAGGACATGTACCTCTTCAGGCAGGTATGTATCTGACAGATGGTTACCGGATTGATCCGAAAATGCAACGGAACTATTTGAATCATCCGTTGGATAACCAAGGATGGTTGGGACGTCCCGCAGCTGCTGTTCGTGTGGTTGCTGCAAGGCAGATTGATTTTGAGCGTTGCCGGTTCGAGCATTTAGGCTCAACCGGATTGGATTATGAAGAAGCGGTGCAAGGCGGTGTTGTTCGTGGCTGTCTCTTCCGCGATATTGCCGGAAATGGTCTGTTAGTCGGCAGTTTTTCTCCGGCTGCCCATGAAACGCATTTGCCATACGACCCTGCTGATCGTCGGGAAGTATGCACACAGCAACAAATCAATAACTGCTATTTCACGGAAATAGGCAATGAAGATTGGGGATGCCTTGCCATTGCTGCGGGATATGTAGGGGACGTCAATATCGAACATAATGAAATCAGTGAAGTGCCTTATAGTGGCATCAGCCTTGGTTGGGGATGGACGCAAACTGTGAATTGTATGCGTAATAACAGAGTACATGCCAATCTGATTCATCATTATGCGAAACACATGTATGATGTGGCAGGTATTTACACACTCGGTTCGCAGCCGAAAAGTTATGTAACGGAGAATTGCGTGCATAGTATTTATAAGCCGGGGTATGTGCACGATCCTAATCACTGGTTCTATCTTTATACGGATGAAGGTTCTTCTTTTATTACTGTACGTGATAATTGGACAGAAGGAGAGAAGTATCTGCAAAATGCCAATGGCCCGGGAAATGTATGGGAGAACAATGGCCCGAAGGTGGATAATGTTATTCGTGAACGTGCGGGAGTGGAAGCAGCGTATAAGGATCTGCTGAATTATTAATAGCAGCCGATAAATAATCTTATTGTAAGATATGCTTCGTTCCACCATGGTGGAACTAAACGTCAACCACTGTGGAACGAATTATTTCTTATGATTCAGTTTGTTAGTAATAGAAAGAAAAATGAAAAAGAAATATATGATATTGCTTAGTGCCTTGTCTTTGGCAAGCAGCACATTTGCCCAGACTTGGATATGGTATCCGGGAGACTACGAAATCTGGTTGGGAAATCAAATGAATAACCGTCGTACGGAACGAGGTGCATTTTTCCCTCCTTTTTGGAAAACGGACAGTCATTATGTTGTCGTAGAATTCAGCAAGCAACTGAATCTTTCCGAGCCGGAAGAAATCTTTATTGCTGCCGAAGGAAAGTACAACGTCAAACTGGATGGAAAGCTCCAGTTCGGTATGCCGGAAACCATGTTGCTTCCGGCCGGAAAACATAATCTGAACATCAAAGTCTGGAATCAGGCAACTCCTCCCACTATTTATGTGAAGGGAAAAACGGTGAATTCAGACTCTTCCTGGCGTGTGACTTACGAAGATAAAGAATGGATTGACGAGAGCGGAAAAGCCAGTGACACATCTGCCACTATCTATATGGATGCCGGATGCTGGAACTTTGACGGAGCTACCCAACGTCCTTCACAATTCAGTCTGATGCGTGAACCGCAGCAACCTGTTACGAAGTCAGAACAGTCTGAAGGAGGTATTCTTTATGATTTTGGAAAAGAAACATTCGGATTCATCACATTGAAGAATCTTTCCGGAAAAGGAAAAATAGAAATTTATTATGGTGAAAGCCCGGAAGAAGCAAAAGATAAAGCATATTGCGAAACATTGGACAAACTCTTGCTCGAACCGGGACAAGTGACCGACCTTGCTATCCGCAGCACTTCTCCCTTGAGTAATTCTGAAAACGAATATACATTGGAGAACAGTAAAGCCTTTCGCTATGTCTATGTAACTCACGAGCCGGGTGTACAGATTGGAGAAGTCTCCATGCAATATGAATATCTTCCTGAAGAATACCGCGGAAGTTTCCGTTGTAATGATGAAGAATTGAATCGTATTTGGGAAGTTGGCGCATACACCATGCATCTCACTACCCGCGAATTCCTCATTGATGGTATCAAACGTGACCGTTGGGTATGGAGTGGCGATGCTATCCAAAGTTATTTGATGAACTACTATCTTTTCTTTGATAACGAGTCCGTCAAACGTACAATCTGGTTACTTCGTGGCAAAGATCCTGTGACCAGCCACAGCAATACAATCATGGACTATACTTTCTATTGGTTTCTTAGTGTATATGACTATTATATGTATAGTGGCGACCGCCATTTTGTCAACCAACTATATCCACGTATGCAAACAATGATGGATTATGTGTTGGGACGTACCAATAAGAATGGCATGGTAGAAGGAATGACCGGTGACTGGGTATTTGTGGACTGGGCGGACGGCTATCTGGATAAGAAAGGCGAACTCTCTTTTGAACAAATCTTATTTTGCAGAAGTCTGGAAACAATGGCTTTGTGTGCGGAACTGGTTGGAGATGCCAATGGCAAACAAAAATACGAGAAACTGGCTGCTGCTTTGAAAGCAAAGTTAGAACCTGCCTTCTGGAATAACGAGAAACAGGCATTTGTACATAACTGCGTCAACGGTCAGCAAAGTGATGCGGTCACCCGCTATGCGAATATGTTTTCTGTCTTCTTTCAATATTTGAATGAAGATAAGCAACAAGCCATCAAACAGTCTGTTCTGCTGAATGACAGTATTCTGAAAATAACAACTCCCTATATGCGTTTTTACGAGCTGGAAGCCCTTTGTGCTCTTGGCGAACAGGATGCTGTAATGAAAGAAATGAAAGCCTATTGGGGTGGAATGTTGAAGGAAGGCGCGACCTCCTTCTGGGAGAAATATAACCCAGAAGAAACCGGAACGCAACATCTTGCCATGTATGGCCGTCCTTATGGAAAGAGTTTGTGCCATGCCTGGGGAGCGAGTCCTATCTACCTGTTGGGCAAATATTATCTGGGAGTAAAACCTGTAAAAGAAGGATATAAAGAATTTGCTATTGCTCCTGTGTTGGGAGGATTGAAATGGATGGAAGGCACTGTCCCCACTCCAAATGGCAATATCCATGTCTATATGAACAGCAAAACGATGAAAGTGAAAGCAACAGAAGGGAAAGGCTATCTAACCATCAAAAGCCGTCGTCCACCTAAAGCAAATATCGGAACACCAGAAAAAGTGTCGGTAGGAGTATGGCGGCTCTGGATCGATTCACCTGAAGAAAGAATTGTTACCTATCATTTATAATACATTGTTAATTAGTTAGTGGAGTAGTCCTTGATTAACGGTTCCTCATTTGAAAAGAGGAATTGTTAATCAGGGACTTTTTTCGTAAATCCCTTTAAATTTCTAGGGAATTTGCTACATTTGCTCTTCATAAAGAGAGAAACATTTAGTTCTTTTGGAAACAAGTAAACAAAATCCGAAGAATGAAAAACAAGATTGACCAATATACTGATACAGATGATGAGAAACTCTTCGCCTTGATTGAACAAGGTGATGAAGGAGCTTTCACCCAAGCCTATGAAAGGTATCATAAACTATTATATGTATTAGCCTATCGTTATTTAATGAGTTCTGATATGGCAGAAGATGTAGTGCAACATGTCTTTAGCCGTTTGTGGGAATTTCGTTCAGAACTACGTGTGGGAATCAGCCTAAAGAACTATCTCTTTACAATGGCAAAAAATCATGTCTTGAACTTGATTCGCAATGAAAACAGCGCGATTGCAAAGAACTATGAGATGGCACAAGCCGCTTCGCCTTACGAAGATAATCTGATAGAAAAATTGGAGAAAAAAGAGTTGATGTCCAGTTTTTATAAAGCTGTGGAAATGCTTCCTGTGCAAAAACGGGATATTTGCTTGATGAAAGTACAGGAGGAACTGACAAATCAGGAAATTGCGGAACGGATGAATCTATCCGTAAATACTATCAAGACGCATTATTCGGAAGCGTTGAAACTTCTCCGTATCCATCTAAGTAAGATGTTAATAATTGTTGCATTTACCACACTAATGACCTTTTTGAGTGTCCATTTAATAAAGTGATAAAAATGAATAGACCTACTGATAAACAAATAGAAGAAGTCCTGGCAGGAATTGCCAGCCCGGAAGATGCAAAATATGTGGCAGAGTGGTTTGCTACGGAAGAAGGTAGCGACTATCTCGAAGCTGCTATGACACAGGATTCCGAACTGATAAAAAATGAGTTTGCAGACTTGTATGTAGACCATGATATTCCTTCAAAGAAAATATTAGAACAGATACGGAAGAACATTCGCATCAAGAAATTGAAGCGTATCTGTTTCCGAGTTGCAGCCGTATTGATACCTGTTGTCTTAATTGTCGGACTTTATATGCAACTGAACTCAAAAGTCGACCTGTTCGGTACTTCCGAATATGAGGAAGTGGTGGTAGATAAAGGAGAACGCATACAAATCATGTTTCAGGACGGAACAAAAGTATATATCAATTCTGATTCGAAACTAAGATACCCGAAGAAGTTTGCTTTGAACACCCGGGAAGTTTATCTTGAAGGAGAAGCCTATTTCGTAGTAGCTAAAAATAAGAACCGTCCTTTTATAGTCAATTTAAGTGGACCGGCAATTCATGTATTGGGAACTTCTTTCAATGTACAGGATTACCCGGAGAATAAGGATATAGTAGTATGTCTGGATGAAGGAAATATTAATCTTACCCTTCCTACGGAAAAGAAATACCCGGTGCAACCCGGCGAAAGATTAGTGTACAACAAAGATAACCAGCAGTGCACTATTTCCAAAATGAACGATATGCAACGCCTGTCGATGTGGAAACAGAATGTGATAGTATTTAAAGATACCCCGTTGCCGGAAGTCATTAAAATATTGAACCGCTGGTATAATGTAGAGTTTAAAGTCGAAGATGAAAACGTTTTGAAGTATGTCTATACATTGACTTCGGACAATACATTATTAGAGAAAGTATTAATGGATTTAGAGAAAATCGCTCCGGTGAAGTTTGAGTATAATGAAGATAAGAAAGAAGTGATAGTAAAAATGAAATAATATAATCATTAGAAATAAATGGGGTATATGAATAAAGAAGTGGATTTATCCGTATCTTGTTATGGAAAAGTAAAAGACAGGAAATATGATATTGTGATATTGCCGTGGGGAGCTACCGAACCTCATAATCTGCATTTGCCATATATGACAGATTGTATTCTTTCCCATGATGTAGCAGTTGATGCTGCATTGATAGCTAAACAGAAATATGGCGTGAACTGCATGGTTATGCCACCCATCGGCATGGGTTCACAAAATCCGGGACAACGGGAACTTCCTTTCTGTATCCATACGCGTTATGAAACACAGAAAGCAATACTGACTGATATTGTTTCTTCCCTTTATGTTCAAGGTGTCCGAAAATTGATTATTATCAACGGGCATGGCGGCAATACTTTTAAAAGTATGATTCGTGATTTGTCGGTAGACTATCCTGACTTCCTGACAGCATCGAGTGAATGGTACACCGTGTTAAAGGTAAAGGACTATTTTGAAAATCCGGGTGACCATGCAGATGAAGTCGAGACATCCGTAATGATGCACTATCACCCCGAACTGGTCAATCTTGAAGAAGCAGGGAATGGAGAATATAAAACTTTTGCCATACAATCTTTGAATGAAAAAGTAGCATGGATTCCCAGGAACTGGGGGAAAGTATCTAAAGATACCGGTGTTGGCGATCCACGTGGAGCTTCCGTAGAAAAAGGAAAGAAGTTTGCGGAAGCAGTCGCAAAGAAATATGCAAAGCTCTTTGACGAATTGGTGAATCAGGAACTTTACTAGATTGCAAAGAATATAGTGACGGTATCCTGTTCACATAGTGACGCTATACTTACCGGATACCGTCACTATCACAAAAGACTGTTTCTAGCGAATTGCCAAGAACACGAATCTATTGTTATAAGTCCTTCTGAAAATAAAATCCGGAAGGACTTTTCTTTTTATATCCCATTTTCCTACAAATAAAAACTAAACCATATCTTGTTGAAAACTAATGCATTATCACACAAAAAATATTGGAAATAAAAAAACTTCAGAAAAAAACGTTTTTTCCCTCACCCGCTTCTTAATCTCGTGTGTCCACTAAATACAAAGAGATTAAGAACCTATTTATAACTTTAAACAAACTAAGTATGAAGAACAGAGTATTGCTTATATTGTTATTGAGCTTTGCTGTAAGTCTTGCGGCGTCGGCTCAGAAAATAACAATGAATCTTCAACAAGTCAAGTTGGAGAAAGTCTTTTCGCTCATTACTAAACAGACAGGACTTACGGTAGCATATAGCCGTACGATTGTCAATCCCGAACGGATTGTTTCTGTCCAGGCAAAAGACAAAGACCTTTCTAAAGTATTGGATGATTTATTTGCGGGTACAAATGTAGCTTATGAAATTGGAGAGAAGAAAATATATTTGAAAGCAAAAGAAGCTCCCGTAGCATCACAAGGGAGCCAAAAAACAAAGAAAATAACGGGAACCGTGACGGATATCAAAGGCGAACCGATAATTGGTGCCAGTGTATTGGTGAAAGGAGCGGGGACGGGTACTGTGACAGACGTTGATGGTAACTTTACATTGGATGCTCCGACAGATGCTCTTCTGGCAGTCAGCTATATTGGTTATAAAACACAGGAAGTAAAGGTGGGGAATAAGAACTCATATTCTATCCAATTGCAGGACGACACCGAAGTACTGGATGAAGTCGTAGTAGTTGGTTACGGCGTGCAGAAGAAATCAAGTCTGACAGGTGCCGTTGCTTCCATCTCTTCTCAGGAAATCAGCAAACAGGTATCATCTAATGTTGCTTCAACCTTACAAGGACGTACGCCGGGTGTAGACATTGTGCAGCAAGCGGGTGTGGCAGGTGCAGATGTAAATATCGTGATTCGTGGTGCTGCTTCTTTTGGCGCTACCGAACCTCTTTATGTCATTGATGGAGCATTCAGTAATGCTGGATTAAGCTCATTGAATCCCAATGATATTGAATCTATCGAAGTACTGAAAGACGGTGCGGCAGCCGCTATCTATGGTTCACGTGCCGCCAATGGTGTCGTTTTGATTACTACCAAGAAAGGAAAGTCCGGTAAGCCCGTCATTCAGATAGACGGTTCGTTCGCATTCCAGAAAACGACTAATATTCCGGAGTTCCTCAATGCGTCGGAATGGAGAGAATTTGCCAATATGGTGGCAGATAACAGTGGCTTGCCTCATGCACCGGAGAATGACAATCCCACCAATCCGAACCTGAATACCGATTGGTCAAAAGAATGGATACAGTTTGCCCCGGTATGGAATCTGAATGCCAGTATCGCAGGGGGTGGGGATAACTCTACTTTCAGCACAAGCCTTGGTTATCTTGACCAAACCGGTATGACGATTTATTCGGATTATAAACGTTATAACTTCCGCCTGAATACCTCTTATAAAAAAGGACGTTTCTCATTTTCTGAAACCCTCGGACTGACGCATAAGGATAAAACTCCTACAACAGCTTTCAACATAGCTTTACCAACGTTACCTATTTATGATGAACAAGGACGGTTTACCTCTGGTGGCCCTGATTATTACATCAACCCCGAAGATGGCAAAGCGCAGAATAAGATAGCCCCATTGCATTATACAGACCAGTTTAATAAAGTGACGGATTTAATCGGCTCTTTGAATGCCCAACTGGATATTTGGGGCGGCTTAAAATACAAATTATCGTTGAGTGGAAATTATAGCAATAAGCATAATTACACCCATACCCCCGAGTACTATACAAAGTGGAACTTGGATGGAACTCCCGATAAAGATTACGGCAACACACGTAACAGTGTATCGGAAACAAGAGGTGAAGAGTTCACCTATACGATTGATAACTTGCTGACTTACAACAAGACATTCAACCGTCACTCAATAGACGCTTTATTAGGAACAAGCTGGATGAGAGAATACTATCGTTACATGACCAACTCTACCATTAACGATTTGGGAGGAACGGATATTACCGGATTCCAAAATGAAGATGGTAAGATTTCGGCAGGCGACAGTAATGCAGCATTGCTCTCTTTCTTCGCCCGTGTGAATTACGATTATGATAATAAATATCTGCTGTCCTTGAGTATCCGCCGGGATGAATCTTCCAAATTCCATAAAGACAATAGAGTAGGTTACTTCCCCTCTGTCTCCGCCGGATGGAATGTGCACCAGGAAAAATGGTTTCAAAATCCTGTAATGAGCAAATTGAAGATCAGGGCTAGCTACGGTGAGTTGGGTGCCAACTTCCTCAATCCTTATAATTTTGACGCGATAGCTTATGGACCTATTCCTTACACAGTAGGCGGTGAACGTTATGTAACAGGACGCGCAGCCTATCTGAAATCGAAAGACTTGAAATGGGAAACTGCCAAAACCACAGATATTGGTATCGAACTGGGCTTCTTCAACAACGACTTGACCTTGTCATTAGACTATTTCGTGAAAAAGAACGTAGATTTGTTGGCACAGATAGACTTGAACCTGTCTTCCGGGCAAATCTTTGAAATCAACAGTTCACGTGAAAAACCCTACGTTAATACAGCTTCCGTAAAAAACACAGGATGGGAGTTTATGATGAATTACAGGAAACAATTGACGAAAGACTTCCATATAGATGCGACATTTAATATCGCAACGTTAAAGAATAAAGTATTATCACTGGGAGAAAACGTGCAGCCGATTACTTCCGGAGCAATGTCCAGCTATTTTAATGATGCAGCTTCCATTACCATGCCAGGAGAAGCTATCGGTTCATTCTATGGCTATAAGATTGACGGTTTTGATGCGGAAGGAAATTTTATATTTGCGGATACGGACAAGAATGGAGTAGTCAATGCAAATGATAAAGTTATTCTGGGCAGCCCTATCCCTGACTTCACATACGGTTTGAACATCAACATGGAATACAAAGACTTTGATTTGACTGTCTTCTTTCAGGGAGTGCAGGGAAATGATATATTCAATCAGAAAAAGTACACCTATTATTTTGATTATTCCAATAATGTAGTCAAAGAGGCTATGAATGGATGGACGAAAACAAATAAGAATACAGGAATCCCTATTATGAAAACCCAAAATACAAGTGGCGGAAATTCCCTGCCGAGTGAATTTTATATTGAAGACGGTTCCTATTTACGTCTGAAAAACCTTCAGTTAGGTTATTCACTACCTAAAAAGTGGTTGGAAGCAATCCGGTTCAATAAACTGCGTGTTTATGCAGGCGTACAAAATCTATTTACGTTGACTAAATACTCCGGTTATGACCCGGAAGTTAGTTCAAATGTATTGTTCTCACGTGGTATTGACGTCAGTTCATATCCTAATGCCCGGACATTCACTTTTGGTTTTAACGCTTCATTCTGATAACTAAAAATATGATTAATATGAAAAACTATAAGAAAGTATATGCCGCATTTATCTTGGCGGGCGGCTTGATATTACACGGATGCAACGGTATCTTTGATGACCTGGCAATTAATCCGAACCAGCCGAGTATGGGAGCTTATTTCACCAGTCCGTCCGCTGTTAATGACGCAGTGATGACCATGTACGGATATATGTCTACGCAACGCTGCCTGGGAGCTTCCGGCTCTAAAACAACGATAATCCGCTCCGACGAGGCATCGTCCAATTCGGATTATGGCAAACCGGGCATGTTTGGTGCCGACTTGAATGCCAGTTATTACACTATTGAGCAACCTTATACATTGATGTACACCACTGCTTCTCAAGCATCCTACATCATTGAAACCGCCCCGTCTGTTGATTTCAGCGGTAATGAGGAACTGCGGAACGCATACATGGGGGAAGCTTATTTCTGGAGGGCATTTGCGCATTATTACCTATTGATTAATTTCCGGAATATATCTCCCATCAGACAGATGCCACGCAATGGCGATGACTATGTCCGTCCTTTGGAAAAACCTGCTGCCGTATGGAATTTTATTCAAGAAGACCTGGCACATGCGAAAGAACTGTTGCCCGTGAAGGGATATTGGGACAGCAAGAATGCCGGTCGTGTGACAAAGGCTTCCGCAGCCGCCTTATTGGGAAAAGCTTACCTCTACCGTAGTGGAATCGAACAATATTATGGTGAAGACAAGACTACATTTTACAGTGAAGCTGCCAAAGAATTTGGTGATGTTATAGACGGAAAGTACGGAACTTATGACCTGACTAAAAATTATGCTGATAATTTTGATGTCGCTCATGAAAATAATGAAGAATCAATCCTTGAGTTTCAATTCTTAGGCGATGTCGATAATGCAGGATTCAATCCGGGGCTTGCCACTTCCGGTTTGGCGTTCGATTCACGTGGACTGATGTTACCGGGGGCGGGAGTAGGTTATGAAGGCGTAGTACATAACTGGCTTTATAACGCATTTGTGAATTCGGTAGACAAGGACGGTTATACGGATATCCGGATGTTCTCCACAATGATATTCAATGATTTGGATGCGAGCATTCATTTGAGAAATGATGCAGGCGGCAATCTTGTACGTCTGGAAGGTCCCGGCGGTTATAAATGGGAAGAACTTTATCCTGCAAAGAATGGAAAAGAAGGATTTGCTACCGTGTCCAATCCTTTGGCACATTCATTCAAAGCAGGTATAAGAAAAGGGATTGATTGTTCCATGCCTACACAAACGGAAGCAGACGGGACTCCTAAACTGGTCGGTGTAGGTGCAGGCGTTAAGGAGTATGTATATAATCAGCCCCGTGCCCATGGAGTGAATTGGCGCTATATCCGCTATGCCGATGTGTTGATGATGTATGCGGAAGCTGTCGTTAGCGGTGGCACGCAAGCATCAAACATGACTCCCTTGCAGGCGGTAAATAAAGTACGCGGACGTGTCAACATGAGCGAACTCCCTTCGGTAACCATGACTGATATTCAGAATGAAAGAATCCTGGAATTTGCTTTGGAAGGGCATCGTTTCTATGATTTGCTCCGTTGGGGCAAGCTAGCCAGCCGTTTTACAGAGTTGCAGGAATCCGATCCTAACTTCAAGAAGTTCATATCGGCAGATGACTTTAAAGGATTCGTCACCAATAAGCACGAATGGTTGCCGATTCCTATCAATGAAGTGAATTCTAACCCTTATATCACAGAAAATAATCCGGGATATTAACTAAGAAAGAATTAGCATGATAAATTTGAAAAATATTGCGGTACTACTGTTCAGTTTGGTAGTACCGGGGCTCGCTATTGCCCAAACAGAAGTACTTTACAATGGCATACACCTGCCTGAACAATGGCCACCCCGCTATGCGGAACCACAAAAAGCACAAGATATGCCGATACCCTATCTTGAACAAAAGCCGGGAGTAATTCCTGTAAATGTAGGACGGCAACTATTTGTTGATTCTTTTCTGATTGCAGAAACTAATTTGAATAGAGTGATTCATACTCCCCGGTTCTACGAAAGGAATCCGGTACTCGGACCTGATAAGGAATGGGAAAAGACAACCGAAGGCGGACTCTACGCTGCACCCTTCAGTGATGGGATCTGGTATGACGAAAAAGACGGGAAGTTCAAAATGTGGTACTTGGCAGGTGCAGGTGTTCTTCACAAAGGAGACAATCAGACCTTTTATACCGGATATGCCGAATCGGAAGACGGCAAGTACTGGACAAAACCTGTACTGGATATTTGGAACCAAACCAATATTGTAGATACCTGCAATCGTGACGCAGCTACTATTTGGCTGGACAAACAGGAGAAAGACCCGTCCAAACGGTACAAGATGTTCAATGTCGAACGCCGCCCCACCGACCGCAGATGGCAATTTATTTTGAAATACTCATCGGACGGGATTCATTGGGGAGAGGGAGTCGCCCAGTCCGGTGATTTATACGACCGTTCATCCGCATTCTACAATCCCTTCCGTGATGTGTGGGCATTGAGTATGCGTTACGGGACAACAGTTTCTTCCCGCTCACGCAGTTATTTGGAAAATAAAGACCCGGAAATGGCAGTAAGTTTCGCACATCGTATCCGAAAAGGAGTACCTGATAAGAATATGGTCTACTGGTTTACTCCGAGCGATAAAGAGCCGCGTCATCCGGAGTTTCCGGAAGTAGAACCGGGTATTTACAATTTTGATGCCATTGCTTATGAAAGCATTATGTTAGGATTGTACAGTGTATGGCAGGGACCGGAAAATGGAGTTTGTGCCAAACTAGGTATTCAGAAAAAGAATGAAATCTTTCTAGGGTATAGCCGTGACGGCTTCCATTTCTATCGTCCTTCTTTCAAGCCTTTCATGGCAGTGAATGAGACGGAAGGAGCATGGAACTGGGGAAATATGCAGTCTATCAATGGAGTGCCTTTGATAGTAGGAGATTCACTTTATTTCTATTCTAGCGGACGCCAAAGGAACAAGATTATGTGGGATAGCTATACATCTACCGGACTGGCTACTTTGCGCAGAGATGGTTTTGTCTCCATGCATGGAGATAAGGACGGCTATCTGCTGACGGAGAAGGTTCGTTTTGACGGCAAACATCTTTTTATCAATGCAGATGTAAAAGGTAGCTTGGCTGTAGAAATTCTGGATGAAAATGGAAAGCCATTAGAAGGATTCACACGGAAAGACTGTGTACCGGTGAAGAAAACAGATAAAACAAAATTGTTGGTTACATGGAAGAAACACCAGAATATAGCATCACTTATCGGGAAGGCTGTCCGACTGAAGTTCTACCTGAATAACGCTGATATATATGCATTTTGGATTTCTCCATGGCAAACGGGCGAAAGCCGTGGATATACAAGCGGCGGCGGACCGGGACTGTCAACCTGTGGCATAGATGTTCCTGCAAACAAATAAAAGATAAATGACTATGAAACGTTTATTTTATACATTACTATTTTTCCTGCCTTGTATGCTGATAGCTTGCGGTGGCAGTGATGATACTCCGGATGGAGATAATAATCCCCCGGTAGTGGCTCCCCCTAGCGAAGAGCCGGTAGATTCACGGCTATTGTACAATGGTATTCGTCTGCCCGAACAGTGGCCGCCGGTACGTTCATCTTCGTCTGAACTGGAAAAAGGAATGTCACCTTTTTATCTGTCGGATAAACCTTCTGTTATTAATATCTCGGTAGGACGCCAGTTATTTGTAGACAATTTCCTGATAGAATCCACTAATCTGAAACGTACGTTCTATTATCCTGAATATTATTCAGGCAATCCGATACTGACACCAGAACAGGATTGGGAGAAAACCGGAACAAAAGGTGCGGCATTCGCCGCTCCTTTCAGCGACGGGGTATGGTATGACGAAAAGGAAGGAAAATACAAAATGTGGTACATGGCAGGTGGTGGCTCCTATGCAACTAGCGGAGCAGGAGTGACTTGTTATGCGGAATCAACGGACGGTATTCACTGGACAAAACCCACTCTTTCCATTGT
Organism: Bacteroides sp. MSSM.1001136sp1_RTP21357st2_D2_RTP21359_211015; assembly: GCF_040913205.1. Classification (NCBI taxonomy): domain Bacteria; kingdom Pseudomonadati; phylum Bacteroidota; class Bacteroidia; order Bacteroidales; family Bacteroidaceae; genus Bacteroides; species Bacteroides sp. MSSM.1001136sp1_RTP21357st2_D2_RTP21359_211015. The sequence continues at coordinate 24,765 of NZ_JBDFVF010000008.1, forward strand.
AGCCGGAACAAATATCGTTGACTATAACTCAGAACGTGACGCGTCTGTTATTTGGCTGGATAAACAGGAAGGTAATGCTTCGAAAAGATACAAGATGTTTTTAGTTGCCCGTGAATCCGGGAAATGGAGATACCATTACAAGACTTCCCCGGACGGCAAAGTCTGGCGTGCCGCAGTTCAATCGGAACCGATTGCCGACCGTTCAACAGTATATAAAAATCCTTTCAGAAACGTTTGGGTATATAGTATGCGGCATAATGTTCGGGTGGATGCGAATAAGCTGGTACGTGCGAGGGATTATAATGAAAACACCGATCCGGAAGCCGGAACAAAGAAAGCGGAAGCATTATTGAGTGCATTCTGGTTTGGTCCGTGGGCTAATGAGCAACACCATACAGACTATCCGAATATAGCGCCTGCGATATATAATCAGGATGCCACGCCTTATGAAAGCATTATGCTGGGATTCTTCTCCGTTTGGCAAGGGCCGGAAAATGATGTTTGTGCTTCGGACAACGTAATCAAGAGAAATCAAGTTATGGTAGGATATAGCCGTGACGGTTACAGTTGGTTCCGTGAGGATATGAATCCTTTCCATGCCGTAAATACGACCACCTCGGACGCATGGAATCAAGGTAACCTGCAATCCGTAGCCGGAGCACCGTTAATAGTAGGTGACAAACTCTATTTCTATCTGAGCGGTCGTCGTTTGAGAGGCACTCAAGAGATTACCACTACCGGGCTTGCCATGCTTCGTCGCGATGGATTTGCATCTATGAAAGGAACAGGAGAGTTGCAAACTTCCTTACTGAAATTTGACGGTTCGTACTTCTTTGTCAATGCCAATGTCACGGGAGAAATGAAAGTGGAACTTTTAGATCCCAATAATAAAGTAATCGAAGGATTCTCAAAAGATGAGTGCAAAGCCTTTAAAGGGGATAATGTAAAAGCGAAGATAGAATGGACAGGCAACGCTTCATTAGCCTCTTTGAAGAACAAACAACTGAAAGTGAAATTCTATATTGATAACGGTGAAATATTTGCTTTTTGGATTTCTCCTTCTGCGAATGGAGAGAGTATGGGATACACCGCTGGCGGAGGTCCCGGGTTGAATATTTCCGGAATAGATAAAACCAATTAAAAAATGAATACTATGAACAGATTAGCTTATTTATTATCATTGATTTGTATTCTTGCATTTTCTTCTTGCGAAGAGGATAAGGTATATTATCACACTGCGGCAAAGGCAGACTTTACCATTGGTGAGAATATGTACGAACTGGGACAGACCGCTGTTTTTAAAGATGCTTCCATACCCGATGAAGGAAGCCGGATAGTAGCATGGTTATGGGAGTTTGGCGATACAAAAAAATCCGTCTCGACGGAACAGAATCCAACTTTCGTTTATCAATCGGACGGTACATTTACCATTAAACTGACGGTGACTGATGATAACGGCTTGAGCGCGACAGCCAAGAAAGACCTTACCATCTTGGATCCCGCTAAAGCAATCAATGTAATGTGGCAGAAAGAAATGGGCGGACCTATTGAAAGTACAGTCTCACCTGCATTGTCGGCTGATGGTAAAACGGTTTATATGATTACCGACCAGACTTCCACAGGAGCATTTGACGTGAAACTTTATGCTTATGATACGGAAAATGGGACACAAAAATGGGCATTTGACATAACCGCCAACATGAATGAACTGAATCCGGGTGGTGGGGCAAGCATGGTATATGCAAGTCCGGCAGTAGGACCGAATGGAGATGTGTATATTGTGGTCCGCGATTTGAAGCCGGCTACCACTGAACATCCCCGTGCTTTATTCTTATTTGCCATAGGAAGCAATGGTAGTAGAAAATGGGCATACAAAGCTGCCGATTCTAATTTATATGCTGTTACTCCGGCTATTGACGCATCTGGTAATATCTACTTCGGACATAGAGGAAAGAAACTAATCGTATTAAGTCCTGCCGGTGATGTAGTCAAAGAAATAGCTTTAGATGTAGAAGTGTTGTCCGGTATGTCTCTGTCCAAAGACGGAACTGTCTATTTCGGCTCTTCCAAGAATACGGGGTATTTCGGTTATGATTTTGCTACCGGTACTCAAAAGTTTGTCTATCAGAAAGATTTGGGTGGTACAGCATTGAAAGGAAACTCGTACACAGTAGGAACGGACGGAACTATTTATACCGTAGCCGAACTGACATCAGGTGGCGCCATCATAGCTCTGAATCCTGACGGAACGGAAAAATGGGTGTACAAGACACCGGGAGCCATTGTTAACGGTGGTGTTGTGATTGGTACGGATGGAACGCTTTATGCCAACGGTGGAAATACTGTTGCCGGTGAAGCTTCGGCAGGTGTTTTCGCTTTGAATTCGGACGGTTCTTTAAAATGGCATTATGCTACAACGGAGGACGTTAGCAACTGCGTGCCAATCATCGATAACAGAGGATATATCCACATCATTTCGGACAAAGCCATCTATTATATTGTGAAACAAGACGGTAGTTTGCTTGCATCCGCCGAATTAGGAGTTAAATGTACCTCCAGTCCGGTAATGGATTCAAGAGGATATTTATATATCGGCATAGAAGCTGTCGCAGGTGCATCTGATATGGTATGTATCTCATCTGGAGCTACTTCCTATGCAGCTTCTGCATGGCCGATGAAAGGCCAGAATCCGCAACGGACAGGTTTGCAAAAGTAAGTAGTTTAAAATGTAGACGATTATGAAGAAATATTCTTTATTGGCAGTTTTCTTATTATTAATGTGCAATGTTTCGGTATGCGGGCAAACAGGACGTATCCTTTTTGTGGATACAACATTCATTGAGAAAACAAATCTGCAACGAATACATCATTCCCCCGTCTATTATTCAGGCAATCCTGTATTGAAGGCTGATAAAAAATGGGAGTTGAATATAAATGGTGACCCTTATGCCGCCCCTTTTAGCGGTGGCGTATGGTATGATGAGGAAGAGCAAAAATTCAAGATGTGGTATTCTGCCGGTGGCGGGAAGTTATTAGGGCTCGTCACTTGCTATGCAGAGTCGTTCGACGGGAAAGTCTGGATAAAACCGGAGCTGGACGTTGTTCCGGGAACCAATATCGTAGATACATTAGAGCATGATTGCGTTTCCGTGTTGCTTGATAAATTTGAGAAAGACCGGACGAAGCGTTATAAAATGTTTGTTGTAGAATTTAATAATCGCTTCACAGTCAGCATGAAACTCAAATATTCTTCTGACGGAATCCATTGGAGTGAGCCGAAAGCTCTTTCGGGAGAATTGTACGACCGTTGTGCGGCTTATTACGACCCGTTTCGCAAGAAATATGTCCTGTCATTGAAAACCATAAATGGAGTGTATAGGCGTTCACGCAATTATTTGGAACATGAAGATCCGGAAATGCTGGTTAGCCTGGCACATAGGATATATGACAACAAGAGTGATAAGTTTATCCGTTATTGGTTTAATGCCGATGACGACGATCCGCGTCATCCTCAATTTCCCGAACTGCGTCCACAGATATACAATCATGAAGCAATGCCGTATGAGGGCTGTATATTAGGCTACTTCACCGTTTGGCAGGGACCGGAGAACAATGTTTGTGACAGTCTGAACATTCAAAAAAGGAATGAAGTCCTGATAGGTTGGAACAAAGACGGTTTTCATTGGAACCGGGAAAACAAGAAACCATTTCTTCCTGTCAGTGAGGACTTTCATGCATGGAATGCAGGCAATGTACAGTCTACTGCGGGTAGCCCTCTGATAGTCGGAGACTCTCTTTATTTTTATGTCAGTGGACGCTATAACAGCAAGCCGAAACATGATTCCAATTTTGCCACAGGACTTGCGATGCTTCGTCGTGATGGTTTTGTTTCGATGCGGGCAGGAAGAAAAGAAGGATATGTAGAAATAAAAACTAAGATTCCGGCAAATGGAAACTATTTGTTTGTAAATGCAGATGTGAAGGGAACTTTAGCGGTAGAAGTGTTGGATGATAACGGTCAGCCAATGGAAGGATTTACAAAGAAAGACTGCATATCAATGAAAAAATCGGATAAAACGAAACAGATGATTTCATGGGAAAAACATCCAGGCGTAACATCACTGGTGGGGAAAACAGTCCGGTTGAAGTTTTATCTGAATCAGGCGGATATCTATGCATTTTGGATTTCGGCATGGCAAACAGGCGAAAGTGGTGGATATACCGGCGGTGGAGGACCGGGACTATCAGACAAGGGTATAGATACCCCCATAGATAAATTGAAAAATAACTAAATATATTAAACTTAAAAAAAGAAACTGTATTATGGAAAAGATTATAGGATTAATCAATGCTCCTTTTACTCCGTTTTATGAAAATGGAGAAGTAAATTATGAACCAATCGAAGCCTATGCAAAGCTACTTGTAAAAAATGGCTTGAAAGGTGTTTTCATCAACGGTTCTTCTGGAGAAGGGTATATGTTGACTGATGAAGAACGAATGAAGTTGGCAGAACGTTGGATGGAAGTTGCACCGGATGGCTTTAAGGTTATTGTACACGTGGGGAGTTGCTGCGTAAAGTCAAGCCGGATGCTGGCGGAACATGCGCAGAAAATCGGAGCTTGGGGAATTGGTGCAATGGCACCTCCTTTCCCGAAAATAGGACGAATAGAAGAATTGGTAAAGTACTGCGAAGAAATCGCTGCCGGAGCACCGAAGCTGCCCTTCTATTATTATCACATTCCTGCATTCAATGGAGCATTCTTATCGATGCTTGCTTTCCTGAAAGCAGTTGAAAACCGTATTCCCAATTTTGCGGGAATCAAATATACCTTCGAAAGCCTGTATGAATACAATCAATGTCGTTTGTATAAAGACGGCAAGTTCGATATGCTTCACGGGCAGGATGAAACCATTCTTCCTTGTCTCGCAATGGGAGGGGCGCAAGGCGGAATCGGCGGAACGACCAACTATAACGGTATAAACCTGGTAGGTATCATTGATGCCTGGAAAGCCGGTGAATTGGAGCAAGCCCGTGAATTGCAAAACTTCTCTCAGGAAGTGATTAACGTAATCTGCCATTTCCGTGGGAATATTGTTGGTGGCAAACGTATCATGAAGCTTATCGGACTTGATTTGGGCGGCAACCGTACTCCTTTCCAAAACATGACCGCTGACGAAGAAAAACAAATGAAAGCGGAACTGGAAGAAATCCGTTTCTTCGAACGTTGCAATAAATTCTAACAGGAGGACGTATGAAGAATATTACTGACTATATACAACAATGGGCTAATACCTATAAGGATGATATGCAGAATAATATCATGCCCTTTTGGATAAAGTATGGACTGGATAGAGTGAATGGTGGTATATATACTTGTGTAGATCGCGACGGTGCATTAATGGATAGTACAAAATCCGTTTGGTTTCAGGGGCGTTTTGCATTTACTTGTTCCTATGCCTATAATCATATAGAAAAGAATCCGACATGGTTGCAAGCCGCAAAAAGCACACTAGACTTTATAGAGAAGTATTGCTTTGATTCGGATGGGCGTATGTACTTTGAAGTGACAGCGGACGGTCGCCCTTTACGTAAGCGCCGTTACATTTTCTCCGAGTCATTTGCAGCCATAGCGATGTCCGAATATTCGATAGCGTCGGGGGATAAGACGTATGCGGTGAAGGCACTCGAACTGTTCAAACGTATGCAATATTTCCTGCAAACTCCCGGACTGCTTGCTCCCAAATATACAGATACGCTCCCCATGAAAGGACATTCCATTACCATGATATTGATAAACGTAGCTTCCCGAATCAGGGAAGCTATTCAAGACGAATGTCTGACACGGCAGATTGACGAGTCCATTAGCTGTCTGGAAAAAGATTTCCTACATCCGGAGTTCAAGGCATTATTGGAAACCGTAGGACCGAACGGAGAATTTATAGACTCCAATATGGGGCGTACCATCAATCCGGGGCATTGTATCGAAACAGCTTGGTTTTTGCTGGAAGAATCCAAGCTCCGGGGAAGGGATCAAAACATAAAAGAACTGGGGCTGAAGATTCTGGACTGGTCATGGGAGTGGGGCTGGGATAAAGAATTCGGCGGTATTATCAATTTCAAAGATTGCAGGAATCTTCCTTCGCAGGACTATGCGCAGGATATGAGATTCTGGTGGCCGCAAACAGAAGCAATTATCGCTACCCTGTATGCCTATCTGATGACGAAAGAAGAGAAATACCTGAAGATGCATCAACAAATCAGCGAGTGGACATATACACATTTCCCGGACAAAGAATACGGAGAGTGGTATGGCTATCTCCATCGGGATGGAACAGTCGCCCAGCCGGCAAAAGGAAATTTATTTAAAGGACCTTTTCATATCCCTCGCATGATGACAAAAGGATATATGCTTTGTGAGGAAATAATGTCTGAAATAAAAAAAGAAATAAGATGATTGTATCCAATTTACAAAATAGCCAACGGGTGGAGAAACTTCACCCGTTGTTCAAACAGCTTTTCGATTATGTGAAATCGCACGATCTGTTGCACGAGGAACTGGGAACTATCAGACTGGATGGTGATAATCTGATTGTCAATAATATCTATCCCGAATGTATTCCTGAAGGAAAGCGTTTATTAGAACTGCATCACGATTATATTGATGTGCACATATTGCTTGAAGGCAAAGAAACCATTGGCTGGAAAGCCTTGGAAGAATTAAAAGTGGAAAGACAAGCTTATGATAAAAAGAGTGATTGTGCCCTATATGGTGACGTTCCTACTACTTTCATCAATCTCTTGCCCGGACAATTCGTCATTGTATATCCGGAGGACCCCCATGCTCCGGCTATCGGTAAAGGCTGGATACGCAAACTGATAGCTAAAGTAAAAGTCTAAGTAAACAGTCTCAAAAATCTTTTAAATATAACTACCATGAAAAATAAAAATATTTATCCATGGGTAGTGGTTGCGTTGCTTTGGGTAGTAGCGTTGCTCAACTACATGGATAGACAAATGCTTTCTACAATGCAGGAAGCAATGAAAATAGATATTGTAGAGCTGACGAAGGCAGAAGCTTTCGGTGCATTAATGGCAGTCTTTCTTTGGATTTACGGCTTTATGAGCCCGGTTGCCGGAATTATTGCAGACAGGCTTAGTCGTAAATGGTTAATTGTCGGAAGCTTGTTTGTTTGGTCGGCTGTAACATTCCTGATGGGATATGCCACGACGTTTGAGCAATTATATGGTTTGCGTGCAGTGATGGGGATTAGTGAAGCATTGTATATTCCTTCCGCTCTGTCCTTGATAGCGGATTGGCATCAGGACAAATCACGCTCATTGGCAATTGGAGTTCACATGACCGGACTGTATGTCGGTCAGGCAATCGGTGGGTTTGGAGCTACGGCAGCCGCTGCATTTTCCTGGCAGAGCACTTTTCACTGGTTTGGCATTGTAGGTATTGCTTATTCTGTGGTTCTTATCTTTTTCCTACATGAGAATCCTGTCCGAATGAAAATAGAAAAGGTTGTTGCTAATGGCATTAGCAAGGGGAATTCAATTGGAAAAGGGCTGTTACTGTTATTTTCAAATATTTCTTTTTGGGTGATATTATTTTATTTTGCGGCTCCAAGTTTACCGGGGTGGGCTACAAAGAACTGGTTGCCAACGCTATTTGCGGAGAACCTGGATATTCCGATGTCACAGGCAGGACCAATATCTACGATTACCATTGCTCTATCTTCATTTGTCGGAGTAATATTGGGAGGATTCTTGTCGGATAGATGGGTGCTGAAGAATATCCGCGGACGTGTCTACACAGGGGCAATCGGACTGGGGATGACTATCCCCGCACTGTTATTGTTAGGTTTCGGACACGGTTTCATTAGCGTAATAGGTGCAGGATTGTTGTTCGGCATCGGCTTTGGTATTTTCGATGCCAACAATATGCCTATTCTATGCCAGTTCGTTTCTGCTAAATATAGGGGGACGGCATATGGTATTATGAATATGACAGGAGTTTTTGCAGGAGCTGCAGTAACTCAATTATTGGGAAAATGGACGGACGGTGGAAGTCTGGGCGAAGGATTTGCTATGCTTAGTATTGTCGTTGCACTTGCATTAGGGCTACAAATCTACTTTTTAAGACCTAAAACGGATAATATGGAGTAATACAATGATGGTTATAGTTTGGGGTGTTATGAGTAATAAGAAGAAAAGAATTTTAGTGTAAAGCTCATTTATTATCTCAAATGTATAGATATATTTGTAAATATTGTATTCGTACTATTCTTACTCTTAAACTGTTTTCTTTTTATTATACAGGATGCTAATAAACTCAATTTGCATTTTTAATAAATAATGAAACAGTTTATTATAAACGGGTCTTACATTTATAATAAACGATATTCGGGATAATTCACTAAGTAGATACGAATATATTAAACAAAATGGGGTGAAATCTATGTAGATTTCACCCCATTTCTATTCTTTCAGACACATATTTATGTTTCTGTAAATTCTCTTTATGTCTTTATTTTTGTATATATCATATCTGTTGTCTGCTAATTGGTTATTGCAAATATACGAAATTAAAAGAGGAAAGTCAATAGCATTTTAAAATTTGATGTGATACAACACATGCCTGCACAACGGATGCTCACCAGGGACAAGCGGATGATCGAATTCCCTCATTCGTTCCATTCCTATTTTCTGCATTACACGTTCTGACCGTTGGTTGAGAAGGGAAGTAAAAGAAAAGAGTTCTTTTATATCCGTTTTATTGCGTGTATATTCCAAACAAGCTGTTGCAGCTTCAGGAGCATAACCCTGTCCCCAATATTCGTGTGCTAACCGCCAGCCTATTTCTATGCCCGGAGCAAAGTCTACATCAAATGTAATCTGATGTAGTCCGGTATAGCCCATAAAAGCATGATCTTCTTTTCGTTCTACAGCATACAAACCGAAGCCACAGGTTTGGAACTCATTTTGAATACGCTGATAAAAGGCAAATGATTCTTCCGATGACAATGAATTAAGAAAAAACTCCATCACATTCGGATCGGCATTCATACGGGCAAAAAACGGGATGTCTTCTTCTTTCCAGTCGCGGAGAATCAGACGGGGTGTTTCTATATACTTTTGCATAACTATGATAATAATAAAATGCAAAGGTACAATTCTTTTTCCTTATTGGAAGTTATTCGTTATTATAAGTATTAACCATCATTCATTGAATACCCCCTTTCACATATAGTCAGTCTAGTCAGCAGCGTGATACGGATGTGTAAACCAGAAGCAGGAGCCTACTCCTTCGGTCGAATCCACGCCAATTTCTCCTCCCATTTGGGAAACAATGCTCTTACAGATAGAAAGTCCCAGTCCTGTACCCTGAACAAAAGTATTCAGCTTCACAAAACGTTCAAATACGCTCTTTTGCTTTTCTTCCGGTATTCCCATTCCGGTGTCGCGCACATAGAATTTTATTTTCTGATGGGGTACTTGTTCATATCCCAGGGTGATACTGCCTTGTTGGGTGAACTTTAACGCGTTATTTATAAAGTTACTGATTACTTGGGTGAATCTGTTTTTATCCGTATAGATATAACATTCCGGGAATGGTTCCTCTAAAATCAGTTCAACACCTTTACCCACTTTCATACCCATTGATTTGATAATTTCAGAACAAGTCTCGTTTACATCCACATTGGTATATACAAAATTGAATGTTCCCGCTTCGATTTTCGAAAGATCGAGAATGTCCGATATCAGTTGCAAGAGAAGTTCATTATTCTCTTGCACAATCTTGATATATTCCTGCCGTTCGCTTCTGCTATCCGTTTCTGCCAGAAGACTGGAAAAGCCGACAATAGCATTGAGAGGAGTACGGATCTCATGACTCATGTTAGCCAGGAAAGCCGATTTCAGACGATCCAGTTCTTCCGCTTTATCACGGGCAATAATCAATTTCTGTTCAGTTTCTTTCAAAGGCGTGATGTCATAATTGATACACAACATCTCAATAATGCCGTCTTGCGGACGATAATCTCTGACCATTACGTTAATGCTGGTCCATGTATATTTGCCATTCTCCCTGCATACACGAACTTCTTTACGCAAACTGGTTGCCTTTCCCGTTTTCACTTCACCTACAAAGTTTTTCAGAACAGCCTGATCTTCAGGAACCACATGTGCATATACTCCGATAACCTGTGGCATGGGAATACCTTCTTTCTCTCCCAAATTCCTGTACCATGTATCTTGGGCATATCCGTCTCTTGTCAATATATTGAAATGAGCAAATCCTACCTTGGCGTAATCACCGATGAGAAGAAACAGATTCTCAAACTCCTGTATCTTGGTGTATGCATTGGTCGTTTCCGTCGTATCTATATTGATAAACAGATAGTTGATAAATCGATTTTGAGAATCATAGAGAGCAGTAACTTTAGTGTTAAGATTAATAATCCCATTTCTCCGGCTATCTACATATTGATTTATTTTGGAGAAGTCATAATTGATGGAGAAATTTACATCTTCTTTCGCTCTCAATCTCTCTTTAACCTCTGAAGGAATATTGGGATTATCGAACAGATTAACTCCCAATGCCTCATTCTTGTCAGACAAGCCGAATATTTCAAGCTCTTTATCATTAATATCTACCAGATAACCGTCTTTGTCGTAAAGTTCGACGCCTGCCGGAAGATTCTTATAGATGTTTCTCAATATCTTCTCGCTGTTGTCCAAAGCTAGACGATCTTCTTTGGCTTGTAACTCCGACTTTCGCAATTCGATGCAAATACTGATAATATTAGCAAGGGAGGAGAAGCATTGATAATCCACATTGCTCCAGCTACGCTGCGTTCTTACCATATCAATTCCCATATAGCCCCATACCTCTTCTTTAGAGATTAGCGGAACTACCATCAGTGACTTGATATCCTGCATCTCCAACGTCTGACGATATTCCGCAGCTTCTTCGGGCATATCGTCCAGCGTGTTCAGTATGATAGCCCTTCTTTCAGCTATCTGATGATTCCACCAGGTAGAAGGGTCCCAGGGAATATTGCTCAAGAACTCCTGTTCCTTGGATATTCCTTCGGCGGTAACCTCATAAGTGCAATCCTGGCGTTGTTCTTTTCTGTTTATTTCGAAGATATAGATACGATCGCCCAAAAATTGGTGAAGAAGATCTCCTAATGTCTTGTTAACCACTTGAGCGACATCATCACATTGCAGAAAAGCAAGCAATGAATATGAAATATTAGTTTGTTGGTAAAGCAAATTGCTTACTTGAAAGAAATCAATGTTTCCATTCGTAGTATCGATCGGTCTGTCAATATATTGCAGAAAGCCTGTCATGTTCCTATATCCCTCTTTATCGGGCTTTTGGAAATTAATCTTAGAGTACACCCATATTTCCCCGTCTTTTGCCCGGATTGGGAACATTTGTTCGTATGTCTCCAGATAAGAAAGAGACATATATTCATTTTTAAGACGCAGTCGGTGGTCTTCACGTATTCTTTGGTGGAATTCGGTGAAACTGATGCGGTTACTTTCAAGGCCGAGTAAGTCAACAATAAAGTCAGAGCAGATATATTCTTTATTCTTCAAATCTGACTCCCACCATCCCATTTTGGCCATCTGTGCTATCTGAACGTATTTTTCATAGTCATAATTTGTTTGTTCTTTCATATTGTTTGCTCTTGTTTTCTGTTTTATATTATAAGACACTAGCCGGCAAAGATAAGCATAACTTTTAAATAATGAGGTGTTTGCATATCACAGCAGGATGAAAGTGGAAATTTGGTGCTGAAAAGTGGAAAAAGAGACGAATGAGTACAAACAGGGGATTATTTCGTCTTGCTCTTAGTGAAGAAATGAATTATATAATCTATAATATATATCAGAAGAATGAAAAATACCAGATTATTCATGTTTGCGGCATGCACACTTTTTTTGGCAGCGTGTGGCAGGCAAACCGTGAAGATTATGACTCCGCCGGATGCGTCAAATCGTGTTCTGTTTGGTGCGGAGCAGTTACAGACTACCTTGGATAAAGCCGGTTATCAGGTAATGATGCAACAGGGAGACACGACATTCTCCGATCCCGAAATCAAAACGATTCTGTTGACGGAAGTAAATGACACGACGCTCAAGAAAGAAGGTTTTCATATTTCGACGACGGGCAATCTGACCAAAGTGTCCGGCAGGGATGGGAGTGGTGTCATTTACGGATGCCATGAACTGATTGACCGTGTGAATGATTCGGATGGTAAGTTGAACTTCCCGGAGGAACTGAAAGACGGTCCTGAAATGGTATTGCGTGGTGCATGTGTAGGATTACAGAAGATGACCTACCTGCCGGGACATGGTGTGTACGAATATCCGTATACGCCGGAAAGTTTCCCCTGGTTTTATGATAAAGAACAGTGGATTAAATACTTGGATATGTTGGTTGCCAACCGCATGAATTCGCTGTACCTTTGGAATGGCCATCCGTTTGCGTCATTGGTGAAACTGGAAGATTATCCGTTTGCGCTGGAAGTAGATGAAGAAACATTCAAAATGAATGAAGAAATGTTCTCTTTCCTCACGGAAGAAGCGGACAAGCGCGGTATCTTTGTCATACAGATGTTTTATAATATCATTCTTTCCAAACCTTTTGCAGAGCATTACAGACTGAAAACACAGGACCGTAACCGTCCTATTACTCCTCTGATTGCCGATTATACACGCAAGAGTATTGCCGCTTTCATTGAAAAGTATCCCAATGTAGGATTACTTGTTTGTCTGGGTGAAGCGATGTGTACAGTGGAGGACGATGTGGAATGGTTTACTAAAACAATTATTCCGGGAGTGAAAGACGGATTACAGGCATTGGGACGTACGGATGAACCGCCTCTTTTGTTGCGTGCGCACGACACGGACTGCAAACTGGTGATGGACGCTGCCTTGCCGCTCTATAAGAATCTTTATACGATGCATAAGTATAATGGTGAATCGTTGACTACCTACGAACCTCGTGGTCCCTGGTCGAAAATTCATACGGATTTGAGTTCGTTGGGTTCCATTCATATCAGTAACGTACATATCCTGGCAAATTTGGAACCGTTCCGCTGGGGTTCTCCGGATTTCGTACAAAAGGCGGTCACTGCCATGCACAATGTACACGGTGCCAATGCGTTGCACCTTTATCCGCAGGCTTCATATTGGGACTGGCCTTATACGGCTGACAAATTACCGAACAATGAACGTGAATTCCAGTTGGATCGTGATTGGATCTGGTATCAGACGTGGGGACGCTATGCGTGGAATTGCCACCGAGATCGTACAGATGAAATGGGTTACTGGGACCATCAGTTGGGCAAGTTCTACGGAACCTCTGACGAAAATGCAAGTAATATCCGTGTAGCATACGAAGAAAGCGGAGAGATTGCTCCGAAGTTGTTACGTCGTTTTGGTATTACAGAGGGAAATCGCCAAACGTTATTACTGGGTATGTTTATGAGTCAGCTTGTCAATCCGTACAAATATACGATCTATCCGGGATTCTATGAAAGTTGCGGACCGGAAGGGGAGAAGCTGATAGAGTATGTAGAGAAAGAATGGAAAAAGCAACCTCATGTAGGTGAAATGCCTTTGGATATTGTTGCTCAAGTAATAGAACATGGAGATAAAGCAGTAGCGGCTATTGATAAAGCAGCAGGTTCCGTCTCTTCAAATAAGGATGAATTTGCACGTTTGCAGAATGATATGCATTGTTATCGTGAATTTGCGTATGCGTTCAACCTGAAAGTGAAAGCTGCCAAACTGGTATTGGATTATCAATGGGGAAAAGAGATTAAGAATCTTGAAGAAGCTATTCCTTTGATGGAACAAAGTCTGGAACACTATCGCAAATTGGTGGAACTGACGGATGAACATTACTTGTATGCCAACAGTATGCAGACTGCCCAACGTCGTATTCCTATCGGTGGAGATGATGGAAAGAACAAGACTTGGAAAGAACTGCTGGTACACTATGAGAAGGAATTGGAAAATTTCAAAGCCAACCTCGCTTTGTTGAAAGAAAAACAGAATGGAAATGCGGTGACTGAAACTGTCGAGATTGCTGCCTGGACTCCTGCAAACGTGAAACTGATTTCTAATTATCCGACAGTGAAAATGGATGAGGGTATTTCTTTATTTATGGATGTTCCAAGTAAGATAGAAGCAGTAGCTCCTGAATTAAAAGGAATGAAAGCGCTTCGTTTCAATGGAAACGAGCAGAGAGAGAAAGGCACGAGTATCACTTTCGAAACAGATGCTCCGGTGAAATTATTAGTAGCCTATTTCAAAGACGACCAGAAAAAGTATGCAAAAGCTCCGAAACTGGAAATCGATGCGTCAGCCAATGATTACGGTCAAGCGGAACCTGTGTTGACGAATGCTGTCCGTATCAACGGAATGCCTTTGGCAAATGTGCATGCATATAGTTTTCCGGCTGGAAAGCATACGTTGATGTTACCCAAAGGCTATCTGCAAGTGTTGGGATTCACGGCTGCGGAAACGAAAGTGCGTAATGCAGGGCTTGCCGGGGATGAAGAGACAATGGATTGGTTGTTTTATTAATGGGAATTTATCGGTTAAATGAGAATTTAGCGGTTAAATGGGAATTTTGCAGTTAGGCTGAAAGCCTTACAATTATATATTTATTGGGGTGCCCTGAAAGGGCTTAATTCTATAGCGTAGGGCAACGCCCTACGAAAAAAACACACCAGCCACAAGCCCTGAAAGGGCGGAACTGTATACAATTATGCCCTTTCAGGGCGCAAATTCAGATTGCCGTTTTTACGTAGGGCGTTGCCCTACGCTATATAATTAAGCCCTTTCAGGGCACTCCGCAAAATTATCATTTAGTGGTTATGCACTATTTAAGTATTAAACGATTAGAAAAAGTATCATGAAGAAGTTATTGCTGGCAGTTTTTAGTATAGCCACCACTTTCTCTCTATATGCGCAACGGGAAGTTCCGCAGGAACGAATGGAGCAGATTTATGAGGAAGTAAAGACACCATACAAATACGGGCTTGCAGTTGCCCCGGCAGACAATTATCATAAGATTGATTGTCCTACCGTTTTTCGCCAAGGAGACAAGTGGCTGATGACTTATGTGGTTTACAACGGTAAAGGTGGAACCGATGGTCGTGGTTACGAAACGTGGATAGCAGAAAGTGATAATTTGCTCGAATGGCGCACTTTGGGACGGGTTCTTTCTTATCGGGATGGAAAATGGGACTGCAATCAGCGTGGCGGATTTCCTGCATTGCCGGATATGGAATGGGGTGGAAGCTATGAGCTTCAGACTTATAAAGGTCGCCATTGGATGACTTATATCGGTGGTGAAGGAACGGGTTACGAAGCTGTAAAAGCCCCGCTTTATGTCGGACTGGCATGGACGAAAGGAGATATTTCTACGGCACATGAATGGGAATCTCTGGACAAACCGATTTTGAGCATCCATGATAAAGATGCCCAATGGTGGGAAAAACTGACTCAATATAAGAGTACCGTTTATTGGGATAAAGATAAAACATTGGGAGCTCCGTTTGTAATGTATTACAACGCGGGCGGGCGTCATCCGGAAACGGATTTAAAAGGCGAACGTGTCGGCATTGCGCTTTCCAAAGATATGAAAACATGGAAACGCTACTCCGGCAATCCGGTCTTCGCGCACGAAGCAGATGGAACCATTACAGGAGATGCGCATATCCAAAAGATGGGAGATGTGTATGTGATGTTCTATTTCTCTGCTTTTGAACCTTCGCGTAAATATAAAGCATTCAATACATTTGCCGCCAGCTATGATTTAGTGAACTGGACCGACTGGAAAGGGGCCGACCTGATTATCCCCTCCAAGAACTACGATGAACTGTTTGCTCATAAGAGCTATGTGGTGAAACATGACGGAGTGGTTTATCATTTCTATTGTGCAGTAAACAACGCAGAGCAACGTGGCATTGCCATTGCTACCAGTAAGCCAATGGGACGTTCGGCTGTCCGTTTCCCGGTTCCGGAGAGTAAGAATCGCCGGCAAATCATGACATTGAATGAAGGTTGGAAAACCTGGATTACAGAGGCAACTCATTTGAAAGGTAATTTTATGATGCCTGCAAAAACGGTGAATATTCCTCATAATTGGGACGATTATTATGGATACCGTCAGTTGACACATGGAAACCTGCATGGAACAGCTATGTATGTGAAAGATTTCACGGCAGATGTAAAATCCGGGAAACGGTATTTCCTTCGTTTTGACGGAGTGGGTACATACGCCACCATTACAGTGAACGGAAAGAATTTCGGTCGCCATCCCATAGGGCGCACCACATTGACTTTGGATGTCACAGATGAATTGAAACAGGGAGTAAATCGCCTGGAAGTGAAAGCCGAGCATCCTGAAATGATTGCCGATATGCCTTGGGTATGTGGGGGATGTTCGTCGGAATGGGGATTCAGTGAGGGTTCCCAGCCGTTAGGAATCTTTCGTCCTGTGGTATTGGAAGTAACAGATGAGATTCGCATAGAACCTTTCGGTGTACATATTTGGAATGACGAAAAGGCTGCTAACGTATTTGTAGAAACAGAGGTCAAGAATTATAGTAAAACAACAGAAACGGTAGAGTTAGTCAATAAACTAAGCAATGCCGATGGAAAACAAGTTTTCCGTTTGGTTGAGAAAGTTACTTTAGCTCCGGGAGAAATGAAAGTGATTCGCCAGCAGGCTCCTGTTGAGAATCCTGTCTTGTGGAATACGGAAAATCCATATCTCTATAAATTGGCCAGCATGATTAAGCGTGATACGAAAACAACTGATGAAATTTCGACACCTTTCGGCATTCGTACCATTAGCTGGCCGGTAAAACGAAACGATGGAGACGGACGTTTTTACCTGAATGGGAAGCCCGTGTTTATCAATGGAGTATGCGAGTATGAGCATCAGTTCGGACAAAGCCATGCGTTCAGCAATGAACAGGTTGCTGCAAGGGTAAAACAGATACGTGCGGCCGGTTTCAATGCATTCCGGGATGCTCATCAGCCCCATCATCTCGATTATCAGAAGTACTGGGATGAAGAGGGAATCTTGTTTTGGACACAATTTTCCGCCCATGTGTGGTATGACACTCCGGAGTTTCGTGAGAACTTTAAAAAGTTGCTTCGTCAATGGGTGAAAGAACGTCGTAATTCCCCGTCAGTGGTGATGTGGGGATTGCAGAATGAAAGCACTTTGCCTCGTGAGTTTGCACAGGAGTGCAGTGATATTATTCGGGAGATGGATCCGACTGCAAAGACAATGCGTGTCATAACAACCTGTAATGGCGGTGAAGGTACAGACTGGAATGTAATTCAAAATTGGAGTGGTACGTATGGAGGAGATGTGACGAAATACGGTCGTGAACTCTCTCAAACGAACCAATTATTGAACGGGGAATATGGAGCGTGGAGAAGTATCGACCTGCATACGGAACCGGGAGATTTCCAGGTGAACGGAGTGTGGAGTGAAGACCGTATGTGTCAGCTGATGGAAACTAAAATCCGTTTGGCAGAACAGGCTAAAGATAGTGTTTGCGGACAATTCCAGTGGATATACAGCAGTCATGATAATCCCGGACGTCGTCAACCGGATGAAGCGTATCGCAAGATAGATAAAGTAGGTCCGTTCAATTATAAAGGATTGGTTACTCCGTGGGAAGAACCATTAGACATATATTATATGTATCGCGCCAACTATGTTCCGGCTGCAAAAGACCCGATGGTTTACCTGGTATCACATACATGGGCCAACCGTTTTGAAAAAGGACGTCGCCGTGCCACTATCGAGGCTTACAGCAATTGTGATTCTGTATTGCTATACAACGATCTGACAAATGAAAAGGCAACCTTCCTCGGACGTAAAAAGAACAACGGAACAGGCACTCATTTTATGTGGGAAAACCGGGATATTCGTTATAACGTACTTCGTGCAGTAGGATATTATAAAGGTAAACCGGTAGCAGAAGACCTGATCCTATTGAATGGTCTGGAGCAAGCCCCTAACTTCGAACTTCTTTATCAGGATGATAAAAAGATATTGAAAGGAGAGACAGGATATAATTATCTGTATCGTCTCAACTGTGGAGGGGATGATTATACAGATAGTTTCGGACAGCTCTGGTTGCAGGACAATACGAATTATTCCCGTTCATGGGCGGAGAATTTCAAGGATCTGAATCCTTATCTTGCCAGTCAACGTACCACCAATGATCCGATTCATGGCACTCGTGACTGGACGTTATTCCAACATTTCCGCTTCGGACGTCACCAACTGGAATATCGTTTCCCTGTGGCAGACGGAACATATCGTATTGAACTGTATTTCACAGAGCCGTGGCATGGTACGGGCGGAAGCGCTTCTACCGACTGTGAAGGACTGCGTATATTTGATGTTGCCGTGAATGATTCTATTGTATTAGATGACTTGGATATTTGGGCTGAAAGCGGTCACGATGGAGTTTGTAAGAAAGTGGTATATGCCACAGTGAGAGGTGGAATGTTGAAAATTCATTTCCCGGAAGTGAAAGCAGGACAAGCCTTGATTTCAGGCATTGCTATTGCCAGCACAGATCAGGAACTGAAACCGACGGTATTCCCTGCATCCGGTTGGAGCTGGGAAAAGGCGGATAAAGAAGTGATGGAAAAGACTCCGAAAGAGTTGCTTCCGGAAGACAAAAATGCTCGTGTCAGTATATCATACGAAGCGGAAATGGCTGTACTGAAAGGCAAATTCCAAAAGAAAGAACATCGCAAACAGATCGGAGTGTTTTTTGGTAAAGGAAAAGGCAACAGCATTGAATGGAATGTTTCTACCGGGTTGGCGCAAGTGTACGCGCTTCGCTTTAAATATATGAACACTACCGGAAAGCCAATACCTGTCTTGATGAAATTCATTGATTCAAAAGGAGTAGTATTGAAAGAGGACATATTGAACTTCCCGGAAACACCGGATAAATGGAAGATGATGAGCACCACTACCGGAACCTTTATCAATGCCGGACATTACAAAGTATTACTTTCGGCAGAAAATATGGACGGTCTGGCATTCGATGCATTGGATGTTCAATAAGTTTTTTAGAAAAACACACATATAAACAGAAAAATAGAAGCGGGACATTAAGAAGTTTGAATATACTTCCGGTGTCCTGCTTTTCATATTCTGATACTTTCTTATAAATAAAATATAGATGTTATTTTTTTAAGATTCGATGTTCTGATTTTAATTATTCGAGGGAGAAACTTCAAATAATCCCTATATTTGAAATCAAAAACAAAATAACACAATGGAGAGCGATTTACCTAATTTTGATTTGCCGTCTGATTATATGGTTGGAGAAGGGTATGGGATAAATTTATTAAAAAGGTATAAAAACTTTCCTTGCAGGGTAAAAGCCGGTTTTTTCATTCTTTGTGTAAAAGGGATAATGCAAACGACAATCAATGGGAATCTTCAAAATATTGGTGAAAATGATTTGATAACCTTACCGCCCGGATATTTTATGGAAATTCTTGATTTTTCACCGGATATTCATATCTATTATGCCGGGTTCTCATCCGGATTCATAGAGGGTATAAATCTAATGAAGTCTACAGAACATCTTCTCCCTATAATTATGGAAAATCCGATAATAAGATTATCTCCATTGCAGGCTTGCAGTTATAAAATGTTCTATGAATCGTCAATTCTTTCGTATGCTTCTCCAAAAACATTGGCAAACAAGGAAATAGTAAAGGCGGTTCTTACCATGTTCCTTCAGGGAGCCACTGAAATTTATAAAATGCAAAATAACTTGTATTTATCTTCCCAGTCAAGAAAGTACGAGATTTATCAGGATTTTTTGCAATTGGTCATGAAATATTATACTATTCATCACGGAACCTCTTTTTATGCCGAACATCTAGGACTTAGCTTGCCGCATTTCTGTTCAACAATAAAAAAGGTTGCAGGAAACACTCCTTTGGAAGTCATAGCTTCCATCATTCTGATGGATGCCAAATCCCGGCTGAAGTCAACCAATGAACCGGTGAAGAATATTGCCTTATCTTTGGGATTTAATAATATCTCTTTCTTCAATAAGTTTTTTAAGCAACATACGGGTGTTACCCCACAGGAATACAGAGGACATTAAGCTTCCACCGGCTGTTTTTCGAGTGGTAATGTAACGGTAAAACGGCTGCCTCTTCCTACTTCTGATACAACAGAAATACTCCCTTGCAGATGTTCTACAATCGTTTTGCAGATAGAGAGTCCCAACCCCGTACCCTGCTTGAAAGTATTGACTTTATAGAAACGGTCGAATATTTCTTTCTGGCATTCTTGGGGAATACCTTCCCCCGTGTCCTCCACAAACAGACAAACTGAATCGTCATTTTCCGGATTAACCATAAAACCGAAATGAATATATCCTTCTTCTGTAAATTTCCGGGCATTATTTATGAAATTGCATATTACTTGTTTCAAGCGTGTAGCGTCAGTAGTTATGTAAATATCATCATCCGGCAAGATTGCTTTTATTTCGATTTCCGGCACATTTTTCACGACCTGCTCTTTCTCTATATCCTTCATTATGGATTTGAGGGAATAATTGGAATAAGTAAACTTGATAGTGTTTGATTCAATCTTGGACAAATCAAGTATATCGTCAATCAATCGTACTAAATGTTCGCTATTGATGCTGATTAGTCGCACGAAATCGGCACGTTCCTCTTCACTTAACTCATCATAAGTAGAACCTATAACATCAGAAAAGCCGACTATTGCATTCAGCGGCGTACGGATTTCATGACTCATATTGGCTAAAAATGCCATTTTAAGACGATCGCTTTCTTCTGCTTTTTTACGTGCCTCGATTAAGGTGTTTTCTATGTCTTTATATTCCTGAATACTCAAGCAGATTCCCACTAACCGATAGGGATGACCGGATATGTTTGCAATATAAGTTGACTGCCCTTCAAACCATTCCCAAGTACCATCCCCCCGGCGCAAACGGAATGGAACTGTTTTGTCAAAAGTTGTATTACCACTAAGTTGTACAACAAAGGCGTCAGCCATAGTTTGCCGATCGTCCGGATGAATCATATTCACATATTCCTCCATTGTCAAAGTATTATTCTCTCCGGCTGGAATACCTAAATGTTCAAAATAACGATCGTCAAGAGTAAATTCACTCCGGCTTATATCATAATACCATGGATAGATTCTGGTTCTTTGCAAAGCAGTATTCAGAATATATTCCTGTGTAAGTTCTACTGTAATATTGCGGAAAAAGAATAAGATGTTTTTTTCGCCCTCTTCATTTTCCATTGTAGCAAATTCTCCTCTTATCGGGAATTGTGTATAGTCAACTTGTTCCTGCATAAATGTATGTTCAGGCAGCGAGTATACTTTTTTGCCCTGACGGATTTCTTCCAAAATGGTCGAGAGTATATCTTCTTTCTTATTTAACAGCTTGAATATCTTGTTGGTCGGAAGAGGCATCATCGCATTGACTGACGAATGTACATGAAGTTCCGTAAGAGCTTGCTGATTCAGTTGTATGACTTCTCTATTTATATCCAATATGATAACTCCGTCAGGCAGGATATTAAGCAAATCATCATTGTAGAGTGTTTGTCCGTTCGCTTCCATATTTTGTTATTTTTCGTTCAATGTACAAGATAATAATTAAATTCATAACAAAGAAAGCCATTTTACTGAAGAAAACATTATTTCAACAAACCTTTTGTACCTGTTTATACAGCTATTTTAATTTGCAACACATTGAATGTTAATACGATATTCCTTTTTTAAGATTCGATACTCATTTATTAAGCCTCACTCCGTTTATTTGCCAGTCATTTTTTTCTGTTCCTTCAGTGAAATTGAATGATTGCACAGAAGAAGACAACGGTTCGAATGTGAGTGAAAATTCTGCTTCGCCGCTTTCAGGCAAATAAAAGTGCTCACCGGGTTTAATCCCATCTGCTTTCTTTAAGGTATACATTTCACCTTTCTCATCTACCAATCTACAATTCGGGCTGACTCGTATCCAGTATTTGGGAATATAATAAGCGTTGAAATGTACGGTGGTAGCGGTGTCTGTCAGTACCACTTGCTTGACTTCAAGAATATCGGTATTGGTTGATTCCGACACAGGATAGTTAACGACTTTTGTATTTCCTTGCCATGTAATACTCATTTCATGTTTGACAGCATCCAGATACCTGCGCATTTTTAGTTTCAAACTGCCTTTGCCATAACCCGACCATATTTTCATGATTTTACCTTCGGGAGAGATAAGGACATAGTTGGGAATACCTCGAACTCCATATTTAGCGTATAATCCGGCTGTTTGTTTTAAGTCATTTAAATTCTGCCAGGTCATTTCATGTTTTGCCGAAGCTGCCTTCCACCTGCTTTTCGTATCGGAGCTTAGACTAATGATAGTAAGACGCTCTTTATATTGTTCTTGAATCTCTTTCATCTCTGGTAAAGCCATAATGCAAGGACCGCAACCGCTACTCCAGAAATCAAGCAATATATATTTTCCATTGAAATCAGTCAGATGATGAATCTTTCCATCCAAATCGAAAAGTTCGGTATCTGCCATTTTATCTCCCTCTTTCACAACTGTAGGCGGGAAAAGATTAACTGCAATTTCCTGTCCTGTTATAGAAGTTTTTTGTGCTTCATTCATTCTATTATACAAAGCCAGTGTTTCATCTTTATAAGAGAAATTTGGATTGTACTTCACTGACATGCTCAATTTATATAGCCTGTCCATCCAAATGTTTGATACAGGAAGTTCCTGCATCAGTTTCATTTCACGTTTGCTGATTAAAGCTGAAATACTGTCTTCTTTCACACGTAGAGCCTTCTGTTCGGCTTCCGGGGCAGAACGCAGGCTTCTTGCTTTGATAGACAAACGTTGATACTCATCCCATAAATCGTGTGAATCTTCAATAAACCTATTATATTCTATTTGTTCCTTTACAGGGCTGTCTACTGTCCACGTATGTATCAAGGTATTCGTTCCGGTTACTTTGATTCTTGCATTAGGAGTCGCATAAATCTCCAGCGACATGGAAGGAAAATCATCATTACGGGTACACATTAGAGATAATTTGTCTAAACCATCTTCTCCGGCATTTCGTTTGAAGAAGAAAGTACCGTTTTGTATGGTATCCATGGCTACTGTACTTCCTACATTTCCGTCAAGTAGAAAAAGAGAAACAAGAGTTCCATCCTTTACACCTTCCACTTTACCTTCAATCGTATACTCGTGCTGTGCTTGTGAAACGAGACTGCCAAATAAAAAGAGGCTGCTAAATAGTAGTTTTTTCATCATCATAATATTAGAAGTAATTATACGCCACAAGGTAAAGCTTTTCTTTATAGAGTGTTACTCCTTTTATTGTTCTTTAATATTTCTGTAAAAGAAAAGGGTACAAAATGCCCTTTCGTCCGTCTACTTGATATGAAGAAAAAAGAACGAATGAAAATATATACTTTACTGCTTGGCGCATTGTTTGTAAGTCCTACACAGGCACAAACAATGCATGATTGGGAGAATCATCATGTTCTCCAGATCAATCGTGAACCGGCAAGAGCCGCTTTTACCCCTTTCTCTGTACAGAAAGGAGACGGCTCAATCTCTTTAGACGGAACCTGGAAATTCCGTTGGACTCCCGTTCCCAATGAAAGAGTCGTGAACTTCTATCAGATAAATTTTGATGATAAAGATTGGACGGATTTTCCTGTTCCCGCCAATTGGGAAGTGAACGGATATGGCACGCCTATCTATGTTTCAGCAGGCTATCCGTTTAAAATAGATCCTCCACGGGTGATGGGAGAACCGAAAACTGACTATACCACGTATAAAGAACGGAACCCGGTAGGGCAATATCGCCGCACCTTTGTTTTGCCGGCCGGATGGGAAGCGGATGGACAGACTTTTCTACGCTTTGAAGGTGTAATGAGTGCGTTTTATGTTTGGATCAACGGCGAACGGGTAGGGTATAGCCAAGGCAGTATGGAACCGAGCGAATTTAATGTCACGAAGTATCTGAAATCCGGAGAAAATCAGATTTCACTGGAAGTCTACCGATATAGTGACGGTTCTTATCTGGAAGATCAGGATTTCTGGCGTTTTGGTGGTATTCATCGTAGTATTCATCTGATACATACACCGGATATTCATGTCCGTGATTATGCGGTACGTACTCTTCCCGCATCTGTTGGTAATTATAAAGACTTTATTTTGCAGATTGATCCGCAATTTAGTGTATATCGAGGGATGACCGGAAAAGGGTATATTTTACAGGGAGTACTGAAGGATGCTTCAGGTAAAGAAGTTGCCACATTGAAAGGTGATGTGGAAGATATGCTTGATTTGGAACATAAAGCAAGCCGGATGAATGAATGGTATCCGCAGCGTGGCCCGCGTAAGATGGGACGTTTGTCAGCTATTATAAAATCACCGGAAAGATGGACGGCAGAAACGCCCTATCTCTATAAATTACACTTAACTCTCCAAAATGAAGAAAGAAGAGTCGTAGAACAGATAGAACAGGCCGTGGGCTTCCGCTCTGTAGAAATCAAAAAAGGACAACTGTTAGTGAATGGTAATCCGGTTCGTTTTCGTGGAGTGAACCGTCACGAACATGATCCACGGACGGCACGTGTCATGAGCGAAGAACGGATGCTTCAGGATATTCTTTTAATGAAACAGGCGAATATAAATGCCGTACGCACCAGCCATTACCCCAATGTCAGCCGTTGGTACGAGCTATGCGACAGCTTGGGATTGTACGTGATGGACGAAGCGGATATAGAAGAACACGGATTGCGTGGCACACTCGCAAGTACTCCCGACTGGCATGCGGCATTTATGGACCGTGCGGTCCGTATGGCGGAACGTGATAAGAATTATCCATGTATTGTAATGTGGAGCATGGGAAACGAAAGCGGTTACGGACCGAACTTCGCTGCTATTTCGGCATGGCTGCATGATTTCGATCCCACTCGCCCTGTACACTATGAGGGGGCACAGGGAGTGGACGGAAATCCTGACCCGAAGACGGTAGATGTTATCAGCCGCTTTTATACCCGGGTGAAACAGGAATATTTAAATCCCGGTATTGCAGAAGGAGAGGATAAAGAACGCGCTGAAAATGCACGTTGGGAACGGTTGCTGGAGATTGCGGAGCGTACCAATGACGACCGTCCGGTGATGACGAGTGAATATGCACATTCCATGGGGAATGCATTAGGAAATTTCAAGGAATATTGGGATGAGATATATAGTAATCCCCGTATGCTGGGTGGTTTTATATGGGATTGGGTAGATCAGGGAATCTACAAGACATTACCCGATGGCCGTACCATGGTGGCTTACGGCGGTGACTTTGGCGATAAGCCGAATTTAAAAGCTTTCTGCTTTAATGGACTACTGATGAGTGACCGTGAAACTACGCCTAAATATTGGGAGGTAAAGAAGGTATATGCACCAGTTGAGTTGAGAGTTGAGAATGGAGAGTTGAGAGTAACCAACCGGAATCATCATATTGATTTATCACTTTATCGTTGCCTGTGGACATTATCAGTGGATGGTAAGGAGAAAGAACGGGGAGAAATAACATTGCCGGAAATAACCCCAGGCGAAAGTAAAACAATTGATTTGCCGGCTTTCCGATCATTAAAAGGCGCTTATTCTTTAAGTAATAAAAGTGAGGAAATTAGTAAGACAAATAAAAAAACGGAGAAAACTCTTTCCGATTGCCAACTGAAAGTAAGCATTGTTTTGAAATCGGATGCTCTTTGGGCAAAAGCGGGACATGAAGTGACCCAAGAACAATTCTGCTTGCAGAAAGGAGATTTAGCCTCTACTGATCTGATTAATAAAGGAATACTTCAGGTGAAAGAGGATGATAAATCTTTATTGATTAGCGGACGCGGTTTTTCTGTTCAGTGGGAAAAGAAAGTGAACGGAAGTATGACCTCCCTTATATATAAGAACAAAGAAATGCTGGCTCACTCCGATGATTTTCCGGTTCAGCCTGTCACTCAAGTTTTCCGTGCTCCGACAGATAATGACAAGAGCTTCGGAAACTGGTTGGCTAAAGACTGGAAATTGCATGGAATGGATCATCCGCAGATAAATCTGGAATCTTTCCACCATGAAAAACGTGCAGACGGGGCGGTCATTGTCCGGATTCAAACTAGTAATTTATATAAAGAAGGAAAAGTGGTGACTACTTCTGTCTATACAGTCTTTTCAGATGGAACGATTGATCTGAAAACAACTTTCTTGCCACAAGGAGTTCTTCCTGAAATTCCCCGTTTAGGTATCGCATTCTGTCTGGCGCCTGCTTATGATACATTTACCTGGTATGGCAGAGGGCCACAGGATAACTATCCTGACCGCAAAACATCTGCTATGATAGGGCTTTGGAAAGGAAGCGTTGCAGAACAGTACGTACATTATCCACGTCCGCAGGATAGTGGGAACAAAGAGGAAGTGCATTATCTGACCCTGACCGACAAACAGAATAAAGGTATTCGTGTTGACGCGGTAGAAAACGTATTTTCTGCATCTGCCCTGCATTACACCGTACAGGACATCTATGAAGAAACTCACGATTGTAATTTAAAACCACGTGCGGAAATCATTCTTAGTATGGATGCTGCCGTACTTGGATTAGGAAACAGTAGTTGCGGACCGGGTGTATTGAAGAAATATGCCATAGAGAAAAAAGAACATACGCTGCATATCCGCATCAGTAGTAAACAATGATAGCAATAAATAACTAACACAATTATAAAAGTAACAATGAAAAAAGTAACCACTTTATTATCGACCTTAGCGTTGGCAACTACCCTGGCTGCTCAAAACCTTCCACAAACGGAAAGGCAATATCTCTCCGGTCACGGATGCGACGATATGGTTGAATGGGACTTCTTTTGTACCAACGGACGCAATTCCGGCAAATGGACGAAAATCGGTGTACCTTCCTGTTGGGAATTGCAAGGCTTCGGCACTTATCAGTATGGGATCACTTTCTATGGAAAACCATTTCCTGAAGGTGTTGCTGATGAAAAAGGTATGTATAAGTACGAATTTGAAGTCCCGGAAAAGTTTCGCGGAAAACAGGTCAGTCTTGTATTTGAAGCTTCAATGACAGATACGGAAGTAAAAGTGAACGGACGCAAAGTTGGTTCCAAACATCAGGGAGCCTTCTATCGTTTTTCATACAACGTCACGGATTTCCTGAAATATGGCAAAAAGAATTTACTGGAAGTCACTGTTGCCAAAGAGAGTGAAAATGCCAGTGTGAACCTTGCCGAACGTCGTGCTGATTATTGGAATTTCGGCGGTATCTTCCGTCCGGTGTTCTTGGAGGTGAAACCAGCCGTAAACCTGCGGCACATTGCCATTGACGCAAAGATGGATGGAACTTTCCGTGCCAACTGCTACACAAATATCTCTAATGACGGAATGAGCATCCGTACACAGATTTTAGATAAAAAAGGAAAGAAGTTAGCGGAAGGCACTGTACCTGTAAAAGCGGGTGGCGACTGGACTTCTTTGCAACTGAATGTCTCTAACCCTGCACTATGGACTGCGGAAACTCCGAATCTTTATAAAGCTCAATTCTCCCTGTTGGATAAGGACGGTAAAGTGCTGCATAGTGGTACGGAAAACTTTGGTTTCCGTACCATTGAAGTACGTGAAAGCGACGGACTTTATATAAACGGAGTACGTATCAATGTACGTGGTGTCAATCGTCATAGTTTCCGTCCTGAAAGTGGCCGTACATTAAGTAAAGCGAAGAATATCGAAGACGTTCTTTTGATGAAAAGCATGAATATGAATTCCGTCCGTTTGAGCCATTATCCGGCAGACCCGGAATTTTTGGAAGCTTGTGATTCTCTCGGACTTTATGTGATGGATGAGTTGGGAGGCTGGCATGGCAAGTATGATACCCCCACCGGAGTACGTCTGATTGAAGGTATGATAGAACGTGACGTGAATCATCCGTCTATTATTTGGTGGAGTAATGGTAATGAAAAAGGATGGAATACCGAACTGGATGGAGAGTTTCATAAATACGATCCGCAGAAACGTCCGGTTATTCACCCGCAAGGTAACTTCTCCGGTTTTGAAACCATGCATTACCGCTCTTACGGAGAAAGCCAGAACTACATGCGCTTACCGGAAATCTTTATGCCTACGGAATTCTTGCATGGTTTGTACGATGGCGGCCATGGTGCCGGATTATACGATTATTGGGAAATGATGCGCAAGCATCCCCGTTGTATCGGTGGATTCCTTTGGGTATTGGCAGACGAAGGCGTGAAGCGTGTAGATATGGACGGATTCATCGACAATCAAGGAAACTTTGGAGCAGACGGTATTGTAGGGCCACATCACGAAAAGGAGGGTAGCTACTACACTATCAAGCAGTTATGGAGTCCGGTGCAAATCATGAATACTTCTATCGACAAGCAATTTGATGGCAAATTCTCCGTAGAAAACCGTTACGATTATCTGAATCTGAATACTTGCCGTTTCCTTTGGAAGCAAGTAAAATTCCCGCTGGCAACAGATGCTTCCAATGCCGCTGTTCAAGTACTGAAAGAAGGAGAGGTGCAGGGTAGTGATGTGGCTGCTCATTCGGCAGGTGTCTTAGATATAAGAACAAATATCCTCGCTGATACAGATGCTCTTTACCTGACAGCTATTGATAAATACGGTCATGAACTTTGGCGCTGGACTTTCCCGGTCAACAAACTGAATCAACAGACAGAACAGCTTTCTCCCTTGTCCAGTCGTCCTACTTATACAGAGACAGAAAATGATCTTACTGTGAAAGCGAATAAGCGTACATTCATCTTCTCAAAGAAAGACGGACAACTAAAAGGAGTATCTGTAGATAATCGTAAGATTAGTTTCGCCAATGGTCCCCGTTTCATCGGAGCCCGTCGTGCAGACCGCTCATTGGATCAGTTCTATAACCATGATGATGAGAAAGCAAAAGAAAAAGACCGCACATACAGCGAATTCCCGGATGCTGCCGTATTTACGAAACTGGATGTGAAAGAAGACGGAGGTAATCTGGTTGTTACCGCCAATTATAAACTGGGTAATTTGGATAAAGCTCAATGGACAATCAACCCGAGTGGGGATTTGGCTTTGGATTACACCTACAATTTCTCCGGTGTTGTAGATTTGATGGGTATTCGTTTCGACTATCCTGAAGATCAGGTAATCAGCAAACGCTGGCTGGGTGCCGGACCTTACCGTGTATGGCAAAACCGTATTCACGGAACGCAATACGATGTATGGGAAAACGACTATAACGATCCTATTCCGGGTGAGACCTTCACATATCCCGAATTCAAAGGATACTTTGGTGATGTTTCCTGGATGAATATCCAAACGAAAGAAGGCACTATCAGTCTGACAAACGAAACTTCCGACGCGTATATCGGAGTATATCAGCCTCGTGATGGCCGCGACCGTTTGCTTTATACTCTCCCCGAAAGCGGAATCTCTGTCCTGAACGTGATTCCTCCGGTACGTAATAAAGTAAACTCCACCGATTTGTGTGGTCCCTCTTCACAACCGAAATGGGTAAATGGTCCACAAACCGGACGAGTCATTTTCCGGTTTATGTAAATGAATCATATAAAGGTATCCACATTGCGTTGGGTACCTTTTTTATTTGGCCTTCTCACCGATTTTTCAAGGAAAAAGGCTATAAGTGGGGAATAATCATTATTTTTGTTTCGTTTTATACATTCAGATTAATGAATTCTTTCCTATGTACACAATACTAATTATAGAAGATGAACCCCGGGTTGCAAGTTTGCTGATGAACGGACTGGAGGAAAATGGCTATCAGACAATGGTGGCTTATGACGGACTAATGGGGTTACGGCTTTTCCAGACGCACACATTCGATCTGGTTATATCTGACATCGTTTTGCCTAAGATGGACGGATTTGAACTGGCGAAAGAAATTCGCAAAACCAATCCCCATATCCCTATATTGATGTTGACGGCATTAGGATCGACGAACGATAAACTGGACGGTTTCGATGCCGGTGCAGACGATTACATGGTGAAACCTTTTGATTTCAGAGAGTTAAATGCCAGAATCAAAGTGCTGTTGAAACGTGTGGCGGGTAATGCACAGGAATTGCCGCAGGAACTTGTCTATGCAGATTTGCGTATTGACCTTCAACGTAAAGACGTAGAACGAAACAGCATATCCATAAAACTTTCTCCTAAGGAATACAACTTACTGTTATATATGGTAGAAAATGCCGAAAGAGTATTGAGCAGGGTTGAAATAGCAGAAAAAGTATGGAACACCCATTTTGATACAGGAACGAATTTCATAGATGTATATATCAACTATCTCCGCAAAAAGATAGACAGGGACTTTGAACCGAAACTTATTCATACCAAAGCCGGAATGGGTTTCATACTGACTGATAAATTATGAAGATCAGAACAACGTTGACTCTACAATATGCAGGGCTTACAGCTGCGGTATTCTTTGTTTTTGTGATGGCTGTCTACTATGTCAGTGAACATTCGCGTAGTAATGCTTTCTTTCGTAATCTTCAAAGTGAAGCTATAACCAAAGCACATTTATTCCTTAAAAATCAAGTAGATGCCAAAACCATGCAGTCTATATACCTGAATAATCAGAAGTTTATTGATGAAGTAGAGGTTGCCGTCTATACAACAGATTTTAAAATATTATATCACGACGCTCTGCAAAACGATATTGTCAAAGAAACACCGGAGATGATAAAGCGTATTTTACAGCGGAAGAACATCAATTTCTATGTAGATGAATATCAGGCTATAGGACTGGTGTATCCGTTTGAGGGCAAAGACTATGTGGTTACCGCCGCAGCCTACGACGGTTATGGATACGCCAACCGGGATGCGCTAAGAAACATGCTCATTCTCCTATTTATCGGTGGATTGAGCGTATTGGTGGTTGTGGGGTATATCCTGTCTCGAAGCACTTTAAAACCGATACGTAATATAGTGAAAGAAGCGGAAAAAATCACAGCATCGCATATTGATAAAAGATTGCCTGTAAAAAATGAACAGGATGAACTGGGAGAATTGAGTACGACATTCAATGCATTGTTGGAGCGCCTGGAAAAGTCTTTCAATTCACAAAAGATGTTCGTCAGTAATGTATCTCATGAATTACGTACTCCTATGGCAGCCCTTACAGCTGAACTGGATTTAGCTTTATTGAAAGAACGAAGTTCCGAGCAATATCAGATAGCTATCGGCAATGCATTGCAGGATTCTCACAGAATTGTAAACCTGATCGACGGATTATTGAATTTGGCAAAAGCGGACTATCAGTCGGAACAGATCACAATGGAAGAGGTTCGTTTAGACGAGCTGTTGCTGGACGCCAGAGAGCTGGTATTAAAAGCCCATCCGGATTATCACATCGAATTAGTATTTGAGCAAGAAGCTGAAGAAGATAATGTGCTGACAGTAATTGGAAACAGTTATTTACTGACCACTGCTTTTGTGAATTTGGTAGAGAATAACTGCAAATATTCTTCCAACCGAACTTCGTCAGTCTTGATAGCCTATTGGGAGCAATGGGCAATCATCCGCCTGTCAGATACCGGTGTAGGCATGTCTGATACGGATAAAGAAAACCTGTTTACACTGTTTTATCGCGGAGAAAACAAGAATATTGCTCCCGGAAATGGTATAGGTATGGCCTTGACACAAAAGATCATCCACCTTCACAAAGGCGAACTTACCGTATCTTCCCATAAGGATGAGGGCACTACCTTTGTGGTGAGGCTCCCGCATATCTAAGAAATTCTAATCGTTTTCTAATACCACTCTAATCATTCTCTAACAGCTTCCCGGTGAAGTCCTCCTTACTTTTGCATCGAATTAATAAATGCAGTTAGTAACTAAAAAAAAATAGAGATTATGGTATGGAAGAAAAAACTGCGTTCACCACAGTACACATTCAATTCAGAGAAAGTATTTTTGGTTGCCACACAACCCAGTAAGTCAATCTATTCATACTTGCAGACAACCAAGCTTGGATTAACACAGGGAGAAGTGCAGGAGCGACAATCCATTTATGGAAGAAACGAAGTGGTACATGAACAGAAAAAGAATCCGTTTATCCTGTTTATCAAAACGTTTATCAATCCTTTCATTGGTGTTCTGACCGGGCTCGCCATTATATCCTTATTTTTGGATGTATTGATGGCCGATCCCGGAGAGCAGGAATGGACGGGAGTCATTATCATCTCATCCATGGTGCTGTTCAGTGCTATCCTGCGTTTTTGGCAGGAATGGCGAGCAAGTGAGGCTACGGATTCTTTAATGAAAATGGTAAAAAACACATGTCTTGCCAAACGTGCGGGAGAGCATGAAGAAGAGATCGAGATTACGGAACTCGTCCCGGGGGATATCGTGTATTTGGCAGCTGGGGACATGGTTCCCGCTGATATTCGGATCATCGATTCGAAAGACTTGTTTATCAGCCAGGCTTCATTAACAGGAGAGTCCGAACCGATAGAAAAGTTTCCGGAGGTACGTGGACAGCAGTTCCGAAAAGGAAGTGTCATTGAATTGGACAATATTTGCTATATGGGTTCCAATGTGATAAGTGGTGCGGCAAAAGGAATCGTTTTTGAGACGGGGAACAAAACCTATCTGGGTACTATTGCAAAAAGCCTGGTCGGACATCGTGCCACTACAGCTTTTGACAAAGGCATTAGTAAAGTTAGCTTTTTGTTGATTCGTTTCATGTTGGTTATGGTTCCATTTGTATTTTTCGTGAATGGCTTTACGAAAGGAGACTGGTTCGAGGCTTTCATATTCGCCATATCCGTTGCGGTTGGTCTTACCCCGGAAATGTTACCAATGATTGTGACTGCCAACCTTTCCAAAGGAGCGATAGCCATGTCCAAAAAGAAAACAATCGTAAAGAATCTCAATGCCATTCAGAATTTTGGAGCGATGGACATACTCTGCACTGACAAAACCGGTACATTGACCTGCGATAAAATCGTGTTGGAAAAATATATCAATGCAGATGGCAGTGACGACAACAGTAAACGTATTCTTCGTCATGCTTACTTCAACAGTTATTTCCAAACCGGTTTAAGGAACCTGATGGATAAAGCGATTCTTTCCCATGTAAGAGATTTGAGCCTGGAACATCTGAAGGATGACTATACCAAAGTGGACGAAATACCTTTCGACTTTACGCGCAGAAGAATGTCTGTTGTAATAGAAGACAGGCAGGGAAAGCGGCAAATCATCACCAAAGGAGCGGTAGAAGAGGTTCTCGATGTCTGTTCCTATGCCGAGTTCAACGGGCAGATTCACCCCTTGACTGATGCCTTGAAAATCAAAGCACAGATGATTAGTGAAGATATGAATCAGCAGGGGATGAGGGTATTGGCAGTCTCCCAAAAAAGTTTTATCGAGAAAGATTGTAATTTCGCCATCGAAGATGAAAAAGAAATGGTATTGATCGGGTATCTTGCTTTTCTTGATCCTCCGAAACCTTCTGCTGCCGAAGCCATCGAACAATTATATGCGCATGGAGTAGCAGTTAAAATTCTATCGGGAGACAATGATATTGTAGTGAAAGCTATTGCACGACAGGTAGGAATTGACACCAGTCATTTTCTTACGGGGATAGAAATAGAAAATATGGACGAAACAGCATTGAAAGAAGCGGTAAAGGATACCACTTTATTTTCAAAACTGACTCCATTACAAAAGACGCAAATCATCTCTCTGTTGCAGGAACAAGGGAATACGGTGGGATTCCTGGGAGATGGAATCAATGATGCAGGTGCATTACGTCAGTCGGACATTGGTATATCAGTCGATTCTGCTGTGGATATAGCCAAAGAAAGCGCAGATATTATCTTGTTGGAAAAAGATTTGATGGTATTGGAAGACGGAGTGCTCGAAGGAAGAAAGACATTCGGCAATATCAATAAGTACATAAAGATGACTGCCAGTTCCAATTTTGGTAATATGTTCAGTGTGATGTTTGCCAGTGCATTCCTGCCGTTTCTGCCCATGATGCCGATACATCTATTGATCCAGAACTTGTTATATGACATATCGCAGACCACCATTCCTTTTGACCGTATGGACCCGGAGTTCCTGAAGAAACCCCGTAAATGGGATGCGTCCGATCTAAGTCGTTTTATGATTTATGTAGGTCCCATCAGTTCTATCTTTGATATTATAACGTATCTGGTTATGTGGTACGTATTTAGCTGCAACAGCCCCGAACATCAGACACTGTTTCAGACCGGATGGTTTGTGGAAGGTTTGTTATCACAGACATTGATTGTCCACATGATACGTACCCGCAAGATACCGTTCATACAAAGCCGTGCCACATGGTCTGTGATGGGACTGACCTTCTTAATCATGGCAATAGGTATTCTTATTCCTTTCACCGCTTTCGGGCGTTCCATCGGATTGACAGCTCTTCCTTTGAGCTATTTCCCCTGGCTGGTTGGGATTTTGCTCTCTTATTGCATTTTGACGCAGATCGTGAAGAATTGGTATATCAGGAAGTTTGTGCGCTGGTTATAGCTTTGTCTGTTTATCTCGCAAATTAAATGTATATATTGTAAAAGATTTAAAATTGAGACGAATTGTCTGTCAAGAGTTTTTGCCCCTAAAATTAATTTCATATATTTAGGAGCAAGAACTCTTATTTATTTAGATTTGCAAACTTTCTAATATTCAGGCACGATGAAACACTATTATTCCTTTCTGATAATAACCTCTTTGTTATTAGCCGGATGCGGGCAAAAAGACCGGGCAAAATCTCAATTCGAATCATCTGTACAGACAGAAGAAAGTTATTCGTTAGCAAAAGAATATATTAAAGAAGCTGTTATCACAGGAAAAGTGTTGAACCGGGATTTTTATCCTCAAGAAAAGGAATTAACTCTCATCATTCCATTTTTTTGGAAAATGGAAAATCAATATCGTACCCCCATACAAGAAGATGGTTCATTTTCATTCCGCTTTCCGGTTTATGCAAAATTAAGAGAAGTTTCCATTCGCAATTATGCGGAACATTTGTATATCCACCCGGGAGATAGCATACACGTGGAAATAGACTTCAAAGATCTTTTTCATCCCAAAGTAACAGGTGATGCAGAGAAGTTGAATCAAGAAATACTGGCATTTACAGAAAGCGCCTACTATTACATACAGAATTATAGTATAAACCCGAATTTGAATATTAAGGATTTTGAGACTGAATTAAAGAAGGAATATGACTTTCGTTTGGAGCGGAGAAACGAGTATCTGACGAAGTATAAGCCAATGGACGATGTTACGTTATTTACTGAAGAGTTACTGAAACAGGACTATTATTACGCTTTGTTATCCTATGGTAACCAATGCCAGTTTAAAACGAAAAAAGAAATGGACCGATATCATAAACTTCTGCCTGCAATCAATAAGCTTTATAATAAAGGGATTCTTTCGGCACGTTTATATGATATTGCTGATGAGGTAGAACGCTATATAGCTTATGGGATAACATACAAAGATAAAAAAAATCCATCTGTAGAAGAGATTATGTCGGCAGTAGGAGAGAATGAACTGAACCAGTATATATATACTAAAATGACAGTTGGCTCTTTGAATGCGAATGATACACTTGCTTTAACAACGAGGCACACGCAGTTTGATTCGATCGTAAAAATGCCGCATTTGCGTGCACAAGTGATGCAGATATATAATCAGACTAAATCTTACCTGGAAAATCCGCAACCAGTTTCCAATAATTTATTATATGGTGAGTTTCACGAAAACTCAAAGCTAAAAACATCTATGCCTTACATGGAACCCGTCTATAATATACTTGAGAAGAATCACGGAAAAGTGATCTATTTCGATTTTTGGGCTAGGTGGTGTCCACCATGCCTGGCAGAAATGGAACCTTTGAAACAATTGCGGAGTAAGTATTCCACCAAAGACCTGGTCATATATTCCATATGTGTAAGTGAACCCAAGGAAGAATGGGAAGAATGTCTGAATGAGTATTCATTGAAGAACCGGGGAATTGAATGTATTTATGCATCTGATTATTTTGGAAAAGATAACTTACAGAAAATTCGCAAACAATGGAAAATAGATAGAATGCCCTATTATCTGTTAATTAATAGAAAAGGGCAAATTGTAGATTTCGGAACTACAGCACGTCCCAGCAATCCGCAATTTGTATCTCGAATTGAGGAAGCTGTAAAGGACAGCAAATAATGTTGTGAGAGAAATAAGACAAATAAGAAAAGATTAAGCAACCCACACAAAAAATATCAAATGTTTCCGATTTATATTATAGGAATTTATTCAACTCTTTTACCAACAAATGAACAGTAGTAGAAGATTCTTGTTGTGCTGGATTATTTCCATCAAATTGTCTCATGATAGTTTTAGCGTGATTAATGGCTTGTTCTTGTTTAGAAAACAAAGTATTAAACATTTTAGAACTTACACCCGATTTCTTTGTATAAGCAAATCCGAGCAAAGCGCTCAACATTTTTTCATATCTGGAACGATGCAACGCTCCTTGGTATAGATTAAAATGCAGTAAAAACCAAAATTCAAAAGCTTGGTTACTATAAGCCACTTCAAAACCGTTTTGTTGTGCCAACAGGATTGCAGAGTTAAAATCATTTTCAGGAAAATCATCTTTATCAAAGACCACCCAATGCTGATTATATGTTCGTCCCTTTAGCTTTTCTTGCTCTTTTATATGGATAGCCTTGTGTACTAATGCCAATGTTCCCATACCTTGACCAAGTGCCTTCACATTGGCAGAAGTCAAACGAAAAGCGTTGAAATAATCAGGTTCGGTATTAACTCCTTCGCAAATAATCAGAAATGTTTGTTTCACCTCACGTACACTACTGATACGGGTTATCTTTCTTTCGATACGCGGATTTATATTTTTCCTTTTTGTAGCCGTCATGGTTTAATTTTCTTGGGTATTAAACAAACGGGTTAAATCTCCAACAATTGGAATTGCTCCATACTTTCCTGATAAATAATCTTTTTCAAACGAAGCATCATTACGTACTTTATACTCTGCCAATGAATAAAGTTCGGTTGCACCATAGCGGTCTTTTTGTGTAAACCAAACCTGATCCCGCCGGAATATATTAGCACTTAACAAATTTGTATCGTGAGTAGTGAAAATTAGTTGAGCATTTTGGGGATTTGTTTCTTTTGAATTAAACAAGGCAATAATTCTACATGTAAGAAGAGGATGCATTTTAGAGTCAAATTCATCTATTATAAGACGCTTTCCATTATCCAAAGCATCAATGATAGGGTATGCCAGGGAAAAATACTTTATTGTACCTTCCGATTCATTTTTCCTGAATGGGAAAGTAATAGTTTTGACTTCATGACCTTCCTCGTCATATTGCGTATGTGTACTCACAATAGCATTATCAATTTTTTCAATATTTTCAATACCTAAATCAGCATAACGGGAAAACTCTACAATTCTCTGTTTCATTTTGATATCATCCAGTTGGATAGTTGCTGTATTCCATATTTTTTCATCGTTAGAACCTGAAATAATAGTGGTATCATTCAACCATGTCATTATCTCTACTGCTGTCGGATCATTGAATTGTGCCGCAACAGAAAGCAATAACGCATTTGCCCTCACCATTCGTTTACCTGCAAGTTCTTTACCAACGACAAACTTAGTATGAATATCAAAATTATCTTTTTCCCGATAGAATAATTCAATTTCCTTAGCTCTCTTTTTATTGGCTTTTTGATAAAGCCATTCCGAATGTACCAATGAATTATCTGCTTCAAATCCATAACGATATTGGTTATCTTCATCACAGAATATTGCTTCAAAATAACTTGGTTCGTTCGCAGTAAGTGAGTTTAACCGGAAACTTTCTATATTAACACGTTCGCCTGCTTGAATATCCTTCGATGAATTTATCACATACCACTTAAAAAATTCCAATGCTTTTATAAAATTGGATTTGCCTGATGCATTAGCACCATAGACTACCGCGCTCTTCATTAATGATAATCCGGAAGTTCCTACATTAAAGATTATATCTTCAGCCGGAACCTGTATTTCTTTCAAAGCTGATGCTACTAACGACAATGTAGATTGTTCTTTGAAAGATAGAAAATTTCCTATTGTAAATTGAATAATCATATTTTAATTGCTTTATTCGAGATTTTATCACAAATATACTGTTTATTTTATGATATAAGCAGATGTATTAGGTGAATTATATTATTTTATGTCTAATAACATACATTCCCGCTTATAAAGAAAAAATATTCCATCCTATATCAGCACGATAGTAAGAGGTGCGATTAGTATAGTATATCACGTTTCATTATGGATTAAATCAAAATCAATATACTTTCATTATAGCTTTATAGCTTTTTCTTCTTTCACCAACTTCCTCCATCTTTGAAATGCCCTCATCAGCGTTTCTTCCTGTACCAGTCCTACCATTTCGTAGTGCTCTACGAATTGTTCTATTGACTTTTTAAACATCACTCCTTTATTGAACTTATTATCCAATAGAAAGGAGTATAATTCCGCTTTCATCTCCGTTTCTATTTCCTTTTCTATAATCAATGCACTATCGTTTCCGATATAGTTATAGACTTCCGGATTCTTCCCATTACGCGGTTTGGGCAGTACAAAGCAAATATTCCCAATTTCTTTCCATGAAGTATTTTGCGGATGAGGGACAGATAGTTGATGAAGGAAGTGATAAACTGGAGTAATGTGGGAGAGATGGATAGGGATAAGTCGTTTGGAAGAAGAAGGAGAAGGAGAGGAGGAATGAGACTGGTTCTCTGGATCGGGTTCTAAACTTTGTCGATATCGGACATACATATATCCAGCCAAATATGGCTTGATATTAATTGTAACTGTAACCATGGGAAAATTTTTAAAGTTTGTAATAAAAAAGTATGTATATACAGCCCTTTGGACTGTGAATTCCGTTTGGTTTATTGAGAATATTCCCATGGTTATCGGGACGGAATTCTTCTTTTTATAATAAATTGATATACAGCGTATTATAGATACTGTTTTTTGGTTTAAAACCAAGGAACCGTTCCTTTTAAAGGAACGACCTGTTTCTCACCGAGGAACGCCTTGTTCCTTTTAAAGAAACGGATGACTCCTTAAAATCCGGGAACAAAACTAGTTGTAATATTCCGATATTTCAAGATGGATGATTGAAGCATTAAACAATACGTGTAAATATAAATAATCATTTTTATACATCGTTTATTTTACGCGTGTATAAACAACCGATATGTCATGAAAGTTAATTGAATAGAATGGATAATAATTTAACAATGTTTACCGGATAAACCTTTTTTGAGAGTGTTAAAACTCGCTTCTTAGATGATTATGTGGCTATTTTGAGTGAAATTTCGGAATCTGTGTGCAATTTCAGAACGTTTTATTTTAATATATATTTCTTTTGTAAATTTGCAGCGTATAATATTTAAATAAACATAAGCGAATAAGCAATAAATATACGCATTTTAATGAAGATACATGACATAGCAATTCTTTTTTTTATATTTTGGGGAAGCATTTCACAATGTGCGGCTCAAAAGATAGCGGTAAAAACAAACCTACTCTACGGTACATACGCCAGTTCACCTAATCTGGAAACCGAATTCGGGATTTCACCGCGAGGTACAGTAGATCTGGGTGCTGGCTTCAACTGGTTTACATCCGCTCATTCATCCTCAAACAAGAAACTGGTGCATTGGCTTGGCTCGGTAGAATATCGTTATTGGACGTGTGAAAGATTCAGCGGACATTTTTGGGGAATACATATACTAGGCGGACAGTACAACATAGCCGGTCATCATTTGCCGCTTCTATTTGGAGATGATTCCGGTCACTATCGCTATGAAGGATGGGGAATAGGCGGAGGCATTTCGTACGGCTACCATTTTCTTTTAGGCAATCGTTGGAGTCTCGAAGCAAATATAGGTATAGGGTATGTCAGACTACATTATGACAAGTTCCGATGCGAGACTTGTGGTGAAAAGACCGGAACAGAAAATCGCAACTATTTCGGACCTACTAAAGCAGCAGTTTCACTTATATTTCTTATAAAATAACAAAAACATGATAAATCTAAAATCTATCCTATGGCTGTTGCCTCTGTCACTGCTCGTTTCTCCATTACTATATGGAGAAAACCTGCCGGACAAATGGTATAAAGGAACGATACAAGCAACAGCCATCGAATTGCAACAAGTGGGGGATTCCCTACATATTCAAGTGCTTTATGACCTTGATAAAATAAAAGTCAGTTCCAATCATTCGATAGAACTGATACCGGTATTGATTGCTGCAAACCACCAACTGGAGTTACCGGAGATTTCTGTCAAAGGGCATAGTAATTTCCAAAACCTGAAACGTAAACTGGCCTTAATGAATACACAGGAACGTGATTTTTACCAGTCGGAAGCTCCGTACTATGTTGTGAAAGGATATGGAATAACCGAAGAAAAACAAATTCGATATTCCTTGGTCATTCCATTCGAATCGTGGATGAAAGATGCACGTTTGGATATAAAAAAGGAAGTAATGGGCTGTTGCAAACCGGGCAAGTTATTATCGACGTTTCCGCTTTTCGGTACCGTCACTTTGGAGCAACCGCCTGTTCCATATCACATCGTCCCGCATATCAGTTATGTCCGCCCCCAAGTTGAACCTGTAAAAAAACGTGAGATGTCATGTGAAGCGTTCCTGGATTTTGTTGTATCAAAGACCATCATAAGGCCGGATTACATGAACAACCCGGTCGAACTGGAAAAAATATCCTCTATGCTTGCCGAAGTGAGAAATGATACAACTATTACCATTCGTGGAATATCAGTCATTGGTTATGCTTCACCGGAGGGTTCTGTCCTTTTTAACAAACAGCTTTCCGAAGGACGTGCAAAGGCACTTGTTAATTACCTTCTCCCTCGTTTCCCTTTCTCTAAAGAATTATACAAGGTGGAATATGGTGGCGAAAACTGGGAAGGACTACGTAAAATGGTTGCAGAGTCTGACATGGCAGAAAAGGATGGAATTCTTCATATTATAGATCACATACCAGTTGAAATAAACTACCGAACGAATACCAGTCGCAAGAAATCGTTGATGCTATATAAACAGGG
This sequence comes from Bacteroides sp. MSSM.1001136sp1_RTP21357st2_D2_RTP21359_211015, assembly GCF_040913205.1. NCBI lineage: Bacteria > Pseudomonadati > Bacteroidota > Bacteroidia > Bacteroidales > Bacteroidaceae > Bacteroides > Bacteroides sp. MSSM.1001136sp1_RTP21357st2_D2_RTP21359_211015. The sequence goes on from NZ_JBDFVF010000008.1 coordinate 66,090, forward strand.
CAATCCTTATCGGTTTATGTTGCGTGAGTATTACCCACATCTGCGTAAAGCGATCTGTAAAATAGAGTACGATGTTCAGAATTTTAATATAGAACAGGCAAAAGTGCTGATTCATAGTCGGCCACAAAATTTGAGCCTGAATGAAATTTATTTGGTCGCTCTAACTTACAAAAATGGTTCACCGGAGTTTATCGAATTATTTGAAACAGCCGTTAGCGTCTTTCCTGATGATAAGATTGCCAATCTGAATGCCGCTTCGGCTGCACTTTCACGTAAAGACACTCTTTTGGCAGAAAAATACTTAAAGAGAGCAGAGACTTCCACACCGGAATACGAAAATGCCGTGGGAGTATTACATCTGCTAAGAGGTGACTATGAACAAGCAAAGTTACATCTAAATAAGGCTGCTGAATCCGGATTGAAACAAGCAAATCTCAATCTGGAGGAATTAGCCAAAAAAGAAGAGAATATCGAATTGATGAGTAAACTAGATTATTGATTTTTTATATATTATAATTATCTTTTTATTTACAACATTTAAACATTTAACAATGATGAAAACAAGAAGTTTTCTATTATCTACATTGGCAGTTTTTATATTTGCCGGCTGTAGTAGTGAAGATGCTCGGGAAGGGAATATTCCGAGCGGTGAGCTGAATGGAAAGGCGTATCTGTCGCTTTCCCTGCAAAGTCACACATCCACTACAAGAGCTGCGAATGTAGTAGAAAAACCGGGAAGTTCAGGGGAAAGTAAAGCAGGGACAGTCAGAGTTCTATTATTTGACGAGGAAGATGTGTGCCTTGATGTGGTTAATTTTGATGGTTTGACCGTTGGGAATAGCGGAGGAACAAGCACAGAGGGGACAGGGACCCCGGAAGCTGCAGCTAGTGAAGCTCAATTAGTACCGGAGAAGACTAAAAAAGTATTTGTGGTTATCAATCCTTACACCGACGGGAATAAAGGGTGGAATTTAACTGCGGATGCTGTAAAAGGTAAACCTTGGTCTGCAATTAACACTGCCATTGAGGCAGTTATTGCCAACATCGCTACCAATGATAATTTCATGATGGCGAGTGTAGGCGAAGGAGCTGGCATAGAAGGAGCATTGATGGGAGTAACGGTGTATAAGCCGGATGGATATACCCAAGACAAAATAGATGCGGCAAAAAAAGAAGCAAAAGACCATCCTGCAAAAATCTCTGTAGATCGATTGAGTGCAAAAGTAGAGCTTGTGGTTAAGGAGTCTTTTACTACCAAACCTGATGGTGCTAAATTTACTTTCGGCGGTTGGGAATTAAGCGTTACCAATAAGAGTGTGAAACTGTATAGTGAACTTATCACTTACGATAATGCCACGACTGGAGCGGTTTATCGTCAGGATAAAAACTACTTGTCTGACGAACAACCTGATGTATCAAATGCGAGTACTATGGAAACGAATATGGATGCAGCTTTCAATTATCTAAAAAATATAGATAGCGAAAGTGAGGAGATACCTGCTGTTGCACAGAGTAAGGGAACAAGTCTGTATTGTCTTGAAAATACAATGGAAGCTAAGGCACAGCAATTAGGATTCACCACCAAGGTAGTGGTAAAAGCTACATATACTCCCAATGGTTTGACCGAAAATAGCAGTTATTTCTCTTGGAAAGGGAACTATTATACATTAGACCAGCTTAAAGATGAATATAATAACACTGCTAGTGGCGGACTGAAAACAGACTTACCTATATTCTTAAAAAAAGCGGGTGTCGTGGCAGAGGGTGTTTCGGACATAGATAAGGCGATTGCAGAGCTTACCGCAGGCAAATTTACTGCGAAAACCGGTATCATCGGACGCTTCTGTGCCGTACGTTATTATCATGAATCTGTATGCTATTACGATGTCCTGATTCGTCACGACCAAAATGTAACAACCAAAATGGCTTTAGGTAGATACGGTGTGGTACGTAACAACTGGTATCACCTGGAACTTCAGAGCGTGAGCGGTCCCGGAACACCGTGGATTCCCGACCCGTCTGATCCTGATCCTACTAATCCTACACCTCCGGGTACCGATGATGATGAAGCAGACGCATACATTTCTGTAAAAATCACTATCAATCCATGGACTTACTGGACACAAGGTGTTGATTTGCATTAATAGATGAAAATCAAGAGACACATAAAGAAATACATAATAATCCTTGCCGCTTTTATGGCGGCAGGGATTACCGGTTGCGACGTCTTTCATGACGATCTCGACCAGTGTGACCTTTTTCTTGAATTCAGGTATGACTATAACATGGTAAATGAAGACTGGTTTGCCGATCAGGTGGAGGAAGTAAAAGTCTATGTGTTCGATGCAGAAGGGAAATATCTTCAGACATTCATCGAAAAAGGTAATCCGCTGAAAAATACGGACTATCGTATGCTGATACCCTATCGACTGAAAGGCTGTACGGCTGTTATATGGGCTGGAAAAACAGATGAGTTTTACCGGCTATCATCAATGACTGCAGGTGATCCGATAGACAAACTATCCTTAAAATACGAACCCGATAATGACATGAGCAACAATCATCTTGATGCATTATGGCATAGCGGTCCCCTGCAAATGTTTTCTCCGGAGAACATAAGCAATACAGAAACTGTCAGCCTGATACGTAATACCAATGATATAACGATAGGCATTACACGAGGCAGCAATCAGGTCGATCTTTCAAAATACAATATACAATTGATAGCGGCAAACAGTATTTATGACTATAAAAATAATTTTGGAGATGGAAACAAGAACATAATTTACCACCCTTGTGCGGATGAGGAAGACAACAAACTATCTCTTCAGACCCGGCTCCACACGCTTAGATTCGTCAAAGATGTCGCTATGCCTTTTTCCATTACGGAGCAAACATCAGGAAAAGCGATAGACATTGGAGGAGAAACAACCATAAACCTTATTGACTACTTGCTGAAAAGTAAACCGGAAGCGATGGGTGACCAGGAATATCTCGACCGCAGATATCAGTGGGACATTAACGTCCGCATCGGAGATAAGGAAGAGAACGGTTATGTAGCATTAAGTATCACTATTAACAACTGGACCTACTGGTTTCAACCAACAGATATGTAAGCCGTTTTTTGAAACGAAATTATGGCACAATTAAGGATGAATATAACTATCAACATACAATTTTCGGCAAATGTCCTGCTTTTGACAATATTTGCTTTGTTTGCTTACTCTTGTACAAAGGAGAACGAAACAACAGGCGCACGTATTTACGAAGGAGAAAGGATACCGATGAGTATTAAAATGGGAACACGCAATACTACTGCTGACGATGATGAAGTCATAAAATCCGTACGCGCAATTGTGTTTAACGACAAAAACGAATTGGTATACAACGACGTTTCTGATGCTTCCATAAACGTAGATAACATATATATCGCTCCCATAAGAGCGGCACGGGGATATAACAACATTTACATCATCTGTAACGAAACACCGGAGCTTACGGAAAAGCTCGCCGCCATTACATTGGAAAATGAAATAGAAAAAGTGACATTCTCTGCTATAGGTATTGTTGCTCCGCCACCTATGTATGGAAATGTGTCACGTGCCTATGTGGAGTCTCGTAGCGACGGAACAAATGCCACAGTTACCATCAATAATGTTACGACAACGGAACTGCCGATTGAGGTAAACCGTATGGTGTCCCGCATCAGCTTTACGGCAATTAAAAATATCACCAATGAGGATGAAGATTTTAAAGTAACCAAACTGAATGTAAAAGTGTGTCGTATGCCGGTCGCCACTACTATAGGAGAGGGGCAGGCATATACAGAAAATGTATGGTCGGATGATCTTACTATATCAGGAACAGGTGAACTCGATAATAACGGTACGTATACGATAAATGGAAATAACTACACCATTCCTGATAACATAGATTTCATAACGATTCCTATTACTTATATTCCCGAACATCTATTGTCCGAACCTCAAAATGCTTCACAAGCAACCTATCTTAAAATTGATGCACAATGCGTTCTTAAAAACGGCAGTACACAGGTACTGAACTGCATCTATCTGCTGAATATTGGTCAAGAGCCTCCTAAAAATCATAACCTGACACGAAACAACCATTATCGGATATACGCCACCATTACCGGCATGGGAGCAATGGGACTTTATGCGGAAATAGTGGCAATGGAGGAACATGACATCACTATCAACTGGAAACCTATTGACGGACTGGTTATTGTAAGTGACAAGGCTGCAGACTATGACGCCGTAGCCGATACGTCCAGAAATGTGAATATATGGAATGACTTTAGTGTTTATTCAGGGATACTGAAAGCATATCATTCAGGAACAGGATACAAGGATATCCTATTTAAATACGGCAGCCTGATAGCCATAAGTTCACCGGATGCAAATACGGAATTCACCCCACCTACCAATGCCACTATATTGAATGATGTACTTTGGTATCCGGGCTCGTACGCTCCTTTAAATATTACGGAATGGGCGGATATTCCTTATCTGGAAACGGATAAAATACCCACAGATAATACAATTGTCCAAGTAGCAGCGGGAAAGGGAGACCCTTGCAAACTTGCCGGACTGTCCGAATCTCAAATCAAGACTTTGGGGATTGTGGATAATAAGCAGTGGCGCATGGCTACTCCGGCTGAAAATCTAATATTGAAAACGGCAGCAGAAAATGAAAGTAATTCACAGGGTTATCCTTCATTCCATTGGCTATTTTCTCCACATAACAGATATAGGGATACGAACGGTATATCGCAAGGAGACCGTTCCAATGGATGGTATTGGGATAACAATGCTACCGTATTCCATTTTTCCGGAGAAGAACCGCAAAATGCAGAAATTCAAGAAAATATGGACAGGCAAAACGCGTATATGATCCGTTGTGTGCGCAATGAGATGATAAAAAGCCAACTGGAAGTAGGTATCATCAGCAGTCCTACTTATCAGGGAACTGAAACGAGCGGAAATGCTTATTTTGGTATTATCTCGAATATTCCTTACTGGACAGCAACACTTGTCACAGAAGGAGCATATGTGGGTTCAACAACCGAATTTGACGATTTCTCATTTGTAGCCGGAGAAACAATACATACCACCCATGGCGGTAACACTCAAAACATACCGATATACGTCAAACGTAAAGAAAGTACCTCACCGCGTTCATTCAGAGTGAAAGTGGAGGGGATCGGTTTGGAAGGAAAAACAGTAAATAAAATACTCACAGTTTCACAAAGCGGATATGATTTACGTGCAAAAACGGGATTAAGCAGCATGGGTAATATACCGCAAGAAGGAGGATCTTATACTACGACTATTAACCTCACCCCTACGGACGTAACAATCTCTTCCGGAAAACTGTATTTACAAATCACTTATGGAGGTGTCATAAGGTGCAAAAGTACTGAAGTACATACTGAACCGAATAAATATAGTTATGATGTTACTATAACAATTCCGGAAAACAATAGTCCAAGTATCGTTGAGCTTATAGGAAATATATATTTAGAGTATGAAAACAACTTGACAGTTCCTCTTGGCAGTCCGACAATTAAGCAGAACGGAACAATATCCTCCAACAATGAGAATTGAGGTGAAAGTATGATGATAAATAGACACAATATGACAATAAAAATAAAATATAATGTGTATTTCCGGACAGCTTGCATTGCTTTGTTTTCACTGATATTCACAAGCTGTACAAAAGATAAACTGGAAGAATTCGATCCAGGAAATGCTACCGGCAAAATGGTGATGGTCAGCCTGAATGTCAGCCTTCCTCCTGCTGTAGAGCCAACGTCTGTGAGCGGGTATGCAGTTACCAAGCCATTTTTTAGAAACAGAACCAATGCTGATTCGCCGTTTACAGTAATTTTGGGAGAGGGGCAAAAGGAATATGCAATAAACTCCAATACCCGGGTATCCGATGGTACAACCTCGTTATATAATCTTTGGCTTTTCCAGTTTCATGAGAATGGTTCGATTAACGGAAAACCCCACAAACTTAGTGATGTAAAGACAGCTATTAATGACATGGTAACTATAGATGTTCCCTTAGTTGTGGCAGATAATCAGACTTTATACCTGCTTGTACTGGGACCTAAACTTGATTATGATATGAGTGAAGTGGGAACACTTGATGATCTTAAGAAATGGAATTTCAAATATCTGACTAATGTAGAAGGACATACCCAATCGCTTATCACAGCTGATAATGAGGTGCCATTTGCCGGAGAAGTGTCAGGAGTCACTGTCGTAAACGTTGATGATGGTAAACGTGGCCTGGTGGAATACAACAAGCCCGTTGGTTTTGTAGGAGGTATTGAAGTCAGGAGGTTGATGGCACGCATTACATTACGCTATAAATTTGAAGTGGAGAATTACCAATTACAAGGACTGAAATTATTGAATGTCAACAATACGATTCGACTTTCCAACCCTTCAAAAAATACCGCAGAGGACACTTATGCCACGCTTGAAACTGTTGATTTTGAGGGACCCGATTCCAATGATTTCTATTCGGCAACCTGGTATGTTGCACAGAATTGTCAAGGGACGATAGAAAAAATTCTTAGTGAAAATCAACGCTACTATAAAATTGTTGATAAAACCCCTGCTGGGGATGCACCGCCATTGGGTACGCAGATTGAGGCATGGGCATACCCGACAACTGCATCTGCAACTGACGAATATGCAATTTACCAGATGTATGTTGGAAATAACAATACCAATAACTTTGACGTAGAACCCAACCATTTTTATAACCTACGTACTACCATAAATACAGACCTTACTTCGGCAAAGAATGACGAACGGATCAGAATGTATACCGCCAGTCAGTATGTAGAGTTTCATGCCAGCCAGAATATAAGCGTTGGTGGAGGAGCAAAATTTGATAATACTAAATACAACAAAGCGGGCGTAAGCTATGATCTTGATGCAGCCTATGATGTACGTCCCATAGTTATACAGACTCAAGGAAGGAAAGTGGAAGTTGGGATATATACGGATAATCTCTGTATCACAAAAGTTTCTTCTAATAAGAGTTGGCTCTATCTGTCTTCCTCATCTAATTATACAGATGCGTTCAACAATGTTGATGAGCCGCTGGCTACATCTGTCAAAGCAAATACCATACTTCCTACACAAGTGACGTTTTATCTTTACAATAATGAATATGTTTATGATGAAAACGGCAAATTGGTCAATCCCGGTGAAAATGATAAGGACGGAAAGCGTTCCCTATATATCAAAGTGACTACCACGACCGAAGGTGAAGGAGGAGGAGCAGTGCAAGCTTATCATATATTCAAGATGGATCAGCGACCGGCAGTATATGCCGGACGTTTCGGAGGAGAGAGAGATGCAGACGGAAACTATACGATGGGATTGGTACATGACAGATTGCCTGTGCGCGGCCCTAAATATTTAGAAAGTATAACAACTATGGGAACAATACAATATGGTTATGATAAAGTTGAAACAGCTGCATATTCATACGGAACCGATAATATGGATTATGGGAAAGAGGCAACGAGAAATTTGTCTGAAAATATTAGAAATCTTCCTTGGAACAACGAAAAAATAGCTGCCCCGCAAAAAGATGCATCTAGATATGTATTACTCTATCAATATCAATATCCGGCCAGCTCCTTTTCAGCGAGAGTTTGCTATGACAAAAACAGGGATGAAAATGGAGACGGACGAATTGATAAAGAGGAGATGAAATGGTATTTTCCGGCGTCTAATCAAATGATTGGTATGTATATAGGCAGTTTTTTAAACAACGAAAGCTTTCCAGGTAGTGCCACAACAGAAGATGGAAATGACTATGTCAAAAGATGGTACCAAGGGGTAAATTCTAATCAAAAAATGCAAACCGGATCATCCAGATGTGTCAGAGATATAGATATCTCGCTCGATACTGATTAATGATGACATGAACTAAAATAAATAAAGAACAAAATGAAAAGAATAACAGTCATAATCTTCGTATCTTTTTTTATCCTGCTGAAAGGGTATTCTCAAAAGATTGAAATATATGAAGAGGCGGGAATTAAGTATGCAGCTATTAAATCAATGGAGTTACCGGCAAACAGGGTGGAAAATAGAAGTGAAAACCCTGACTTTTATAAAACTATTCAATTATTTAAGTACACCGACAGCGGTATGGATACTGAACCCATTCAAGTTAACGGTGAGAATGTTTATGTAAAACGGATTACACGACATCCTTACAACGAGAATAATCAAACAATAAAAATCGTTTGGAAAGTATCGGAATACTTTATCATTTCTCCGGATAATGTATGTAGCGATGGAAATGATAGTGATGGAAAGAATGTGGGAGAGAAAACAATGAAATGGGCTACAGCGAACGGATACCTTGCTACGGCAAACACAAATAGTTATACTACGGCAAGTTTTGCAGTACCCAAAGGATGTGCAATGTATCGTGGAAAGGACGGGAAAGATGAACCTGGGACATGGCGGATACCTACATTAAGGGAGGGAAGCCTAATTATGATTTTTTATAAGGAATTAGAGAGAACCAAGGATAAAGGCACCGATTTCCAGCCGTTTGATTTGTCGTTAGATGATAAAAAGGGAACAGCTTATTGGTTGGGAACAGAAAATAATAGTAGTACGAATGCATGGTCTATAAAATTTTATCCTACGGCAGTGAAATATACATCATCCCTTATCTCCAAGGGTAGCACTCTTTATCTCCGCTGTATCCGGGATATTCCATTAAAATGAGTTACGAACAAAATCATCATCAGTTTATATACACACTTATTATCATACAAAATGAAAACGATAAAAGCCGAAATATTAATGATTGAAGGAGCACCATTCCCTGCCATTGAAAAAGTATATGATCCTTCAAGTAAAAAATGTAATGGGAGGATTACACCACAAGCCCCCATTGTCATCACTGGACATCACTTGGATATGTTAACATGGGATAGCGCCAATCTATACCTTGTGTCTTCAGTAAATGACAGAATGTTGATAGAATGTGGTGATATTCATAAATATTCGGACGATAAAGTGTATACAACCATTCCTGATATTGATGAAGGTGAATATTTTCTGGCACTGATGATTCTGATGAAAGATAAAGAAAGTTTCTTATATATCTTTCCCATATCTTTGATTGTACAATTTACTTAATCAAAATGTCACGATTAACATATGTATATATAGAAGCAAGAAATAAAGACAAACAGCATAATAGCATAAATTGCAGTCAATGAAAGATAATAAGCCATATAGGCAAAATAAAGTATTTGATAATATATCAGAAACAGAAGAGTTTAATGTCTATACTAAAATAGACGATTTACCGCTTAATGAAACTCCTGCGTATCTTGAAGAAGGGATAAACGGGATATGTACGGGAGGCAGTGCGCTTTTCAATGTTTTTGGTAATAAACGACGGATTGTTCCCAATGATCTGGTTGTTATTTTTCCTTTCCAATTGGCTGCTGTCACAGAGATTAGCGATGACTTTTCAATGACTTTTCTCAAAGTATCCAAAAACTTGTTTATGGATACGATAAGCGGAGTATGTATACCTACTCTTGATTTTTTCTTTTATATGCGGAAAAATTTCAGCACTCCGCTATGCAATGAAGAATGTCAACGCTTCATTCACTTTTGTCATATACTGATTTATCGTATCAACTTGCCTCGGAACTTATTCAGACGGGAGTCTATTATGCAACTATTACGTGTTTTCTATTGGGATATCTATGTGGCTTATAAAAGAAATCCGAAAGCTGCCGAATTAGTAAAATATACCCGTAAGGAAAAACTTTTATTCGACTTCTTTTGTTTGGTGATCGAATTTCATACCGTAAGCCGGGATGTTGCGTTTTATGCACAAAAGATGTGCGTGTCCGCTAAACACCTTACAATGGTAATTACGGATATGAGCGGCCGTTCGGCAAAAGACTGGATTATAGAATATTCCATTCTTGAGATAAAGGCTCTTCTACGGGATTCGGACCTTGAAATAAAAGAAGTGGCATCACGTACAAACTTCCAGTCGAATTCCGTTATGACAAGGTTCTTTCGCGAACATACCGGCATGACACCGTCTGATTATAGAGAAAGAATTTTTATTCAGATAGATGGATCATGATTTATAGTTAGTTAAGTAATATACGAAATACTGCCTGTGAAGGTCGTCTATTGTTTGTTTTGTTTGTGTGGTGCACCTTCTTCCGAGAGTAGGAAAGGAGGTGCACCTTTTTTTGATTAAAGTTGTTATATTCCTGATCTCATAAGCTAATAGTGAGTACAAAACAGAGTGATTTTCGTCTTTACTTTAGTAAAAATATAGACTGGAATGAAAAGCCGACTGAAACAACAAATATTTGCACTTTCTCTATTAGCATGGACAGCCGTATGCCCTGCCGATGCACAGCAAACACGCTCACTTCGCGATCAATTTCTAAATCCTTCTGACGAAGCGAAACCTTGGACTTTTTGGTACTGGATGTATGGTGCCGTGTTTAAAGAAGGCATTACAGCCGATTTGGAGGCTATGAAACATGCCGGATTGGGAGGTACTTACCTGATGCCGATTAAAGGTATCCACGAAGGCGCCCAATACGATGGCAAGGCGCAGCAGCTAACTCCCGAATGGTGGGAGATGGTACGTTTCAGTATGGAAGAAGCAGATCGTTTGGGGCTGAAATTGGGAATGCACATTTGTGATGGTTTCGCATTGGCGGGAGGTCCCTGGATTACTCCCGAAGAATCTATGCAGAAAGTGGTTTGGAGCGATACGATTGTAAACGGAGGAAAGCTGATGGCTATTCGCCTGCCACAACCGGAAGCCTATGAAAGCTATTATGAAGATATTGCATTATTCGCTTTGCCGGTAGAAGACGCAGCGGACGAGATGCAGGTAAAGATTACTTGTGTCAATCTAGCCACGACAGGAAATGTAAAAGCTACTCAAACAGTGAATATGGATGCGGCAGGAGTGATCCGTTCTTCGTATCCTTGTTATATCCAGTATGAATACGAACAACCCTTCACTTGTCGGAATATTGAAATCGTTTTAAATGGTAATAATTATCAGGCACACCGCTTGAAAGTAATGGCCAGTGATGACGGAGTGAATTATCGTTTGGTTAAGCAGTTGGTTCCTGCCCGTCAGGGATGGCAGAATACGGATGAGAATTCAACTCATAGTATTCCTCCGACTACCGCCCGTTTCTTTCGTTTCTACTGGACTCCTGAAGGAAGCGAACCGGGAAGTGAAGATATGGATGCTGCCAAATGGAAGCCCAATCTGAAAATAAAAGAATTACGCCTGCACCGGGAAGCCCGTCTGAACCAATGGGAAGGAAAAGTCGGACTGGTATGGCGTGTTGCTCAAGCGACTAAAGAAGAGGAATTCGGGAAACAGGATTGCTATTCACTTTCACAAGTCATCAATCTAACAAAGCAATATACCGGTCATTCGAATGGAAAAACATTGACCGCCACTCTCCCCAAAGGAAAATGGAAATTACTTCGCATGGGACATACAGCTACCGGGCATACCAATGCGACAGCGGGAGGTGGAAAAGGATTGGAATGTGATAAGTTTAACCCGAAAACGGTACGGAAGCAATTCGATAACTGGTTTGCGCAGGCATTTGTAAAGACCAATCCCGAAATAGCTCGTCGCGTACTGAAATATATGCATGTCGACAGTTGGGAATGTGGCAGCCAAAACTGGAATAAACGTTTCGCTATTGAATTTCAGAAACGTCGTGGCTACGATTTGATGCCTTATCTACCTCTATTGGCAGGTATTCCGATGGAAAGTGTCGAACAAAGTGAAAAGATTCTGCGAGACGTACGTACTACCATATCAGAACTCGTCGTAGATGTGTTCTATCAGGTATTGGCGGACTGTGCGAAAGAATATGATTGCCAATTCTCGGCAGAATGTGTAGCTCCGACGATGGTAAGCGATGGTCTACTACATTATCAAAAAGTAGATCTTCCGATGGGTGAATTTTGGTTGAACAGTCCCACACATGACAAACCGAATGATATGCTCGATGCTATTAGCGGAGCACATATCTACGGAAAGAATATTATTCAGGCTGAAGGATTCACCGAAGTGCGTGGCACGTGGGATGAATACCCCGGAATGTTGAAAGCCTTGTTGGATCGTAATTATGCATTAGGAATCAACCGCCTTTTCTACCATGTATATGTACATAATCCCTGGCTGGACCGCAAGCCCGGCATGACATTGGATGGCATCGGACTTTTCTTCCAACGGGATCAGACCTGGTGGGATAAAGGGGCAAAAGCCTTTTCCGAATATGCTACCCGTTGCCAGTCGTTGTTGCAATATGGGCATCCGGTAACAGACATCGCAGTCTTTACAGGTGAAGAAGTGCCGAGGCGTTCGATATTACCGGAACGATTGGTTCCTTCTCTGCCGGGAATCTTCGGTGCGGAACGAGTGGAAAGTGAACGCATCCGTCTGGCCAATGAGGGACAGCCTTTACGTGTACGTCCGGTAGGTGTTACCCATTCAGCCAACATGGCTGATCCGGAGAAATGGGTGAATCCGCTTCGTGGATATGCATACGATAGTTTTAATAAAGATGCAATCCTTCGTTTGGCGAAAGCCGAAAACGGACGAATAACGTTGCCGGGTGGAGCAAGTTATAAAGTGTTGGTACTACCTCTTTCGCGTCCTATGAATCCCGAACCTGTGTTGTCATCGGAAGTGCAGAAGAAAATCAATGAACTAAAAGAAGCTGGCATTTTGGTGCCTTCTTTACCTTATACAGAAGAAGATTTTTCCGTGTATGGCTTGGAACGTGACATGATCGTGCCGGAAGATATTGCCTGGACGCATCGTCGTGGCGAACTTGGCGAACTCTATTTCGTAGCCAACCAAAAGGACGAAACACGCACGTTTACTGCAAGTATGCGTATTAACGGTAAGAAACCGGAATGTTGGAACCCGGTGACGGGTGAGATGAATATTCATCCTTCCTATCGTATCAACGGAAACCGGACGGAAGTTACTCTCACATTGGCTCCTAACGAGTCCGTATTCATCGTATATCCTGCGGAGGGAGTACATGAAGGCTATGGAGAATCCTCTCTCCAACTGCAAAAGGAGAAAAAAGATACAGCCAAAGAGCCTTTAAACATAGCGTTGGAAGCAAAGGAATATACTATAACTTTTGCAGCTAACAAAAAAACGCTCACACGAAAAAAACTCTTCGACTGGAGCCAAGAATCGGACGAACAGATACGTTATTATTCGGGGACAGCGACCTATAAAACCACTTTTCGCTGGAAAAATAAACCGAATAAAGACCAACAGATTTATCTGAATCTGGGAACAGTTTATAATTTGGCAACTGTTCGTGTGAATGGCGTAGATTGTGGCACAATCTGGACAGCTCCTTATCGTGCAGATATTACAGGTGCCTTGAAAAAAGGAATTAATGAGCTTGAAATAGAGGTTACAAATACATGGGCGAATGCACTGGCAGGAGCTGATGAAGGAAAAGCGCCGTTTGATGGCATTTGGACTAATGCAAAATATCGCAGGGCAGAGAAAACGCTGCTTCCGGCAGGATTACTCGGACCTTTGAGTTTTTCTACCACAGAATAAAATAGATTTTTAAGGCACGGATTACGCGGATTACACGGTTTATGAGAATCGTATTACATAAAGTAACAGCGCAATCCATGTAATCCGTGCCCAATTCATTATAATATAGCTAAAGTATGAAAAGTTCAATTATTAAAACAGGTACAATGTTGGCAGGTTTTCTGCTTGCTGCCTGCCTGTCAACACACGCAGAAGTAAAGCTACCGGCTATTTTTTCTGATGGCATGGTGATGCAGCAACAGACCAATGCAAACCTTTGGGGGACGGCGACTCCTTATAAAAAAGTAACAGTGACCACTAGTTGGAATGGAAAACAATATGCAGCAACAGCAGATAAAAATGGGGCATGGAAACTGACAGTAGCTACTCCCGAAGCGGGAGGTCCTTATACTGTGACCTTTGATGATGGAACCAAAAAGACACTGAATAATATTCTGATAGGCGAACTTTGGCTTTGTTCCGGACAAAGTAATATGGAAATGCCGATGAAAGGATTCAAAAACCAACCGGTAGAAAATGCCAATATGGACATTCTTCACAGCAAGAATCCGCAAATCCGTCTGTTTACGGTGAAACGTACTTCTACATTCACTCCGCAGAATGACGTTATCGGTTCGTGGAAAGAAGCTACTCCGGCCAGCGTCCGTGATTTCAGTGCAACAGCCTATTATTTCGGGAGACTGGTAAATGAAATATTAGATGTTCCGGTTGGATTAGTTGTAGCAGCCTGGGGTGGTTCCGCCTGTGAAGCATGGATGACGGCAGACTGGCTGAAAGCCTTTCCGGAAGCGAAGATACCTCAAACGGAAACCGACATAAAATCCAAGAACCGTACTCCGACCGTGCTTTATAATGGTATGTTGCATCCGTTAATCGGTATGACCATGAAAGGAGTGATTTGGTATCAGGGTGAAGATAACTGGAATCGTGCCCATACGTATGCTGATATGTTTACCCGATTGATTAACGGTTGGCGTGCCGAATGGAAACAGGGGGATTTCCCTTTCTATTATTGCCAGATAGCTCCGTATGATTACGGGATTATTACCGAAAAAGGAAAGGAAGTGATAAATTCGGCATATCTCCGGGAGGCACAGGCAAAAGTAGAACATCGTGTAGCTAACAGCGGTATGGCTGTATTATTGGATGCAGGAATGGAAAAAGGTATCCATCCCGCAAAGAAACAGGTTGCGGGCGAACGCCTGGCACTTCTGGCTTTAACTAAAACGTATGGAGTGGAAGGCGTGAATGGCGAAAGTCCTTATTATAAAAGCATTGAAATAAAGAACGACACCGTAGTTGTCAGCTTCGAACGTGCCAATATGTGGATTAGCGGCAAGAACTGTTTCGAATCGAAAAACTTTCAGGTAGCCGGCGAAGATAAAGTTTTTTACCCGGCCAAAGCATGGATAGAACGTAGTAAGATGCTAGTGAAAAGCGATAAAGTGCCGCACCCGGTAGCTGTACGATATTGTTTTGAAAACTATGTGGAAGGAGATGTATATTGCGACGGATTGCCTTTAGGGTCTTTTCGTTCGGATGATTGGTAATCGTAAATAGACAAGGTAAAATATGAAAAATATATGAAGAGATTTTATCTGATTATAACCATACTGTTTGTTGGCGTGTCGGCTCTTTGGAGTCAGCATGCCAATGTCATTTGGAATACTCCCAGTCGTAATTCTTCTGAATCTATGCCTTGCGGTGGTGGAGATATTGGGATGAATATATGGGTAGAAGACGGTGATGTTATGTTCTATGTGAGCCGTAGCGGTACATTCGACGAAAACAACTGCCAGTTAAAGCAAGGGCGTGTACGTCTCCGCCTATCACCCAATCCTTTCAAAGACGCTAAAGATTTTCGTCAGGAGTTGAAGCTGAAAGACGGATATGTAGAAATCGCGGCAGGAAACACACAGATACAATTTTGGGTAGATGTTTTTCATCCGATTATACATGTAGAGGTAACAAATGAACAACCGTTGCAGACTGAAGTCTTTTATGAAAATTGGCGCTATCAGGAACGACCTGTCAGAAAAGGAGAGGGGCAACAGTGTTCCTACAAATGGGCTCCCCCGAAAGGTACTGTGACGGAGGCCGACTTTATTTCTTTAGACAAAATTACTGATTCAACAGGAAAGGCTGAAATAAATAGGACTTCAATAAAGAGGAACCAACTTCTGTTTTATCATCGCAATCCCGAACAGACCGTTTTTGATGTAGTTGTAGCTCAACAAGGAATGAACGAAGTAAAATCTCAAATGATGAATCCTTTGAAAAACTTGACTTTTGGAGGAACTCTTTTGGGTGAAAACTTAGAATTTGCAGGCACTGCGGATGATGTATATGCCGGAACAGACTATCGTGCTTGGAAATTCCGTTCTTCCAAAGCAGCCCGGAAAGAACATATCTGTATTGTGTTACATACAGACCAGACAGAAACAATAGAAGAATGGGAGCAGGGACTACAAACTGCTTTACAAAGAATAGCCCCCAAAGGTAAAGTTTCATTGAAAACTATCATACAGGATAAAAAACAGACCCGTTCGTGGTGGAATTCCTTTTGGCAACGCAGTTTTATCGAAGCAGAAGGGGAAGCAAAAGAAATAACCAGAAACTACACCCTTTTCCGCTATATGCTGGGATGCAATGCTTATGGCAGCGTACCGACTAAATTTAATGGCGGACTATTTACCTTTGATCCTTGCCATGTCGATGAAAAACAATCTTTTACTCCCGACTACCGGAAATGGGGAGGTGGTACGATGACTGCACAGAATCAACGTTTAGTATACTGGCCGATGCTGAAAAGCGGAGACTTTGATATGATGCCTTCCCAGTTTGATTTTTATAACCGCATGTTGAAGAATGCAGAACTGCGAAGCCGTATATATTGGCAACATGATGGAGCCTGCTTTAGCGAGCAGATCGAAAATTTCGGTTTGCCGAACCCCGCAGAATATGGTTTCAAACGACCGGACTGGTTCGACAAAGGATTGGAATATAATGCCTGGCTGGAATATGAATGGGATACGGTTCTTGAATTCTGCCAAATGATATTGGAAACAAAGAACTATGCAAATGCTGATATTACCCCTTATTTACCTCTGATCGAAAGTTCGCTGACATTCTTCGACGAACATTACCGGCAACTAGCTTCCCGCCGGGGACGGAAAGCGTTGGATGGCAACGGACATCTGATTCTTTTCCCGGGTTCTGCTTGTGAAACATATAAAATGACCAATAACGCAAGCAGCACCATCGCCGCCCTGAAAGTGGTATTAGAAACATACGGAGAGAAAGAGGAGATGCTAAAAGCAATACCTCCGATTCCATTGCGATACATAGAAATAAAAGATACGTTGAATCCGACTATTGCTCCGGTCTTGAAGCAAACAATTTCGCCCGCCGTAAGTTGGGAACGAATTAATAATGTTGAAACGCCACAACTTTATCCAGTGTTTCCATGGCGTATTTATGGAGTAGGAAAGGAGGATCTGGATATAGCCCGTAATACCTACTTTTATGACCCGGATGCCATCAAGTTCCGTTCGCATACCGGATGGAAACAAGATAATATATGGGCTGCCTGTTTAGGCCTAACCGAAGAAGCAAAGAAACTATCTTTAGCCAAATTATCGAATGGACCGCATCGTTTCCCCGCATTTTGGGGACCGGGATATGATTGGACACCCGATCACAACTGGGGAGGTAGCGGCATGATAGGACTTCAGGAAATGCTATTGCAAACCAATGGAGAACAAATACTCCTTTTCCCGGCATGGCCGAAAGAACGGAACGTACATTTCAAACTTCATGCTCCGGGCGAAACAACAGTAGAAGCCACTCTCAAAAACGGAAAAGTGACGGATTTGAAAGTTTTACCGGAAAGTAGAAAAAAGGATATTGTTATAATGATTGAAAAGGAAAAATGATAATTTTGCGGAGTGCCCTGAAAGGGCTTAATTATATAGCGTAGGGCAACGCCCTACGTAAAAACGACAATCTGAATTTGCGCCCTGAAAGGGCATAATTGTATACGGTTCCGCCCTTTCAGGGCTTGTGGCTGGTGTGTTTTTTTCGTAGGGCGTTGCCCTACGCTATATAATTAAGCCCTTTCAGGGCACCCCAATAAATATATAATTGTAAGGCTTTCAGCCTAACTGCAAAATTCTCATTTAACCGATAAATTCCCATTTAACCGCTAAATTCCCATTTAACGAATGAAATATATAAATAAAGAATTATGAATAAAAGACCATTTATCATCTTATCAACTTTTCTGTTGCTATTTTCCTTGATAGAAAAAGGGCAGGCTACAGAAACTTACCGTCCCGAGACATCGGTTGCCGGATTCATCCAGCTTCCCGGTAGCGGGCGACAAGTCTATAATTTCAATCCGGGATGGCGCTTTTTCAGAGGCGATGTCCAGGGAGCAGAAGCGGTAAACTTTGATGACCGTTCCTGGAACGTCGTTTCCACTCCTCATACCGTAGAGTTGATGCCGGCCGAAGGAAGTGGATGCCGCAATTATCAAGGACCGGCTTGGTACCGTAAGCACTTTGTCCTCCCCGCCGAAACAAAAGGGAAACGGGTAGTACTTCATTTTGAAGCAGCTATGGGCAAACAGATTCTTTATCTGAATGGTAAACGCATTCAGGAACATCTGGGAGGTTATCTGCCTTTTACTTTAGACTTGACCGCCAATGGCGTACAAGCCGGAGACTCCTGTCTGCTCGCTGTTTTCACGGACAACAGTGATGACAAATCCTATCCTCCCGGAAAACGTCAATATACATTAGACTTTGCTTATCATGGTGGCATTTACCGTGATGTATGGATGATTGCCAAATCTCCGGTAGCTATTACTGACGCTATTGATTCACAAATCGTTGGCGGTGGAGGTGTATTCGTTCATTTTGATAAGATCAGTAAAAAGAGTGCGCAGGTATATGTAAACACCGAAGTTCAGAATGACGACGCCCGTTCCGAGTCAGTCACTGTAGAAACGACTTTGACAGACGCGGATGGAAAAGTAATCAAACGCAGTTCAGGAAAACTTTCTTTAAAGCCGGGAGAGAAAAAATCCATCCGTCAACAGATGGAAGTAAAGAATCCTACTCTTTGGTCACCGGATACACCTTATTTATATAGGGTACAATCACGTATTAAAAAAGGAAATAAATCCATTGACGGAGGCATTACCCGTGTCGGTATTCGTCTGGCAGAATTCCGTGGTAAAGACGGATTCTGGCTGAATGGCAAACCTTTCGGACAACTGGTAGGAGCCAATCGCCATCAGGATTTTGCATACGTAGGCAATGCTTTGCCGAACTCACAGCAATGGCGTGACGCCAAACGTCTGCGTGATGCCGGATGCACCATTATTCGTGTAGCCCACTATCCCCAAGACCCTGCCTTTATGGATGCCTGTGACGAGCTCGGTCTGTTCGTGATTGTCGCTACTCCGGGATGGCAGTACTGGAACAAAGACCCGAAATTCGGAGAGTTGGTTCATCAGAATACCCGCGAAATGATTCGTCGTGACCGTAATCACCCTTCCGTACTGATGTGGGAACCCATCTTGAATGAAACCCGCTATCCGCTCGATTTTGCCTTGAAAGCTCTTGAGATTACCAAAGAAGAATATCCCTATCCGGGACGTCCGGTAGCTGCTGCCGATGTCCATTCGGCCGGAGTGAAAGAGCATTATGACGTTGTTTATGGCTGGCCGGGTGATGATGAAAAGGAAGACAAGCCGGAGCAATGTATCTTTACCCGTGAATTCGGGGAGAATGTAGACGACTGGTATGCTCACAACAATAATAACCGTGCCAGCCGCAGTTGGGGAGAACGCCCGTTACTGGTACAGGCTATGTCCTTGGCAAAGAGCTATGACGAGATGTACCGCACGACCGGTTTGTTTATCGGTGGCGCTCAATGGCATCCGTTCGATCATCAGCGTGGTTACCATCCGGATCCTTATTGGGGTGGTATTTATGATGCTTTCCGTCAGAAGAAATATGCGTATGAAGTATTTCGCAGCCAGTCGCCGGCTAGTCTCCAACACCCATTGGCAGAATGTGGCCCGATGATATTCATTGCTCATGAAATGTCACAGTTCTCCGATAAGGACGTAGTTGTATTCACAAACTGTGATTCAGTCCGTCTTTCTATTTATGATGGAACGAAAACCTGGACAAAACCGGTGATTCATGCCAAAGGGCACATGCCGAATGCTCCCGTTATATTCGAGAATGTCTGGGACTTTTGGGAAGCACGCGGATATAGCTATACTCAAAAGAACTGGCAAAAAGTGAACATGGTTGCCGAAGGAATCATCGACGGAAAAGTAGTATGCACTCAAAAGAAAATGCCTTCCCGACGTTCCACCAAACTACGCCTTTACATAGATACCCAAAAAGTGAACCTGGTAGCTGACGGCTCCGACTTTATCGTCGTAGTTGCTGAAGTAACCGATGATAGTGGAAATGTGCGCCGTCTGGCAAAAGAGAATATCGTTTTCACGGTAGAAGGTGAAGGAGAAATCATCGGAGATGCTACTATTGGCGCTAATCCCCGTGCGGTGGAGTTCGGCTCCGCTCCGGTGTTGATTCGTTCTACCCGGAAAGCCGGAAAAATAAAGGTGAAAGCCCGCGTACAGTTTGAGGGTACTCAAGCTCCGACAGCTACTGAAATTGAACTGGAAAGCGTTCCTGCAGAATTTCCTTTCTGCTATGAGGAACAGACTTATGAAATACAAAGGACAACACCGTCCACTCTCAATGTAAACCCGGGCAAAGAATCATCTGAAGGAAAAGTGCAACTGACAGAAGAAGAACGCCAACGAGTGTTGGATGAAGTAGAACGTCAACAGACTGAATTTGGAACTGAAAAATAGTACGATAAAGTGATTAGCAGGTTAGTGATTAGTGATTAGCGGGGTGACCTGCCAACTTGTTTTTTATATGTTACTAAAGCACTATTCAAAAAAAAAGACTATCTTTGAGTACGTTTAATTCCAATTATAGCCATCAATGAGAAAACGGAATATTCTAATACTATTACTATCCATGATAGGTATGTATGCTTTTGCCTATCCAAATATGATTGTAGAACACTACACGGCTGAACGTGGTTTGCCTAATAATATCGTAAACTGTACATTAAAAGGACAAGACGGATTTATCTGGTTTGGTACCTGGTATGGACTATGCAGCTTTGACGGAAGTAAATTCCGTTCCTACGATAATCATGACGGCTTTTATTCCACAGATATTCCGCCGCGTAAAATTCAGCGCATCGTAGAAGATAAGAATGGTTTTCTGTGGATTAAGACTATCGACCGTAAACTCTATCTGTTCGATAAACGGCATGAGAGCTTTCATGCCGTCTACGACGATGTGAAAGAATATTCCGAGAACATTCAGATTATCAAGATTCAGACGACCGAAGACGGCGACGTATTGTTGCTGACAAAAGATAAAAGCCTTTTGCGTGCGTACACCGACAAGGAAGGTAAAATAACGATGAAACAATTGCATGATTCGCGTCCTAACGTGAACGTGTACGACATGCGTCTGAAACACAACATATTCTGCGAAACAGCCGAATTTATCAATTGGATCGGTATGGATTATCAGATTCTGTCCCTACGGAAAGGGGAAGCGCTGAAAGACAAACCTGCCGATTTTATACAGAAAAAAGTATCTGCCAACCCGGATCAGTTTACTTGTGCCTCCTATAATTCTAAATTCTTATGGTTGGGAGACAAGAAAGGCCACATTTATAGCATTGATCCGCAAAACGGAGTGGTCAACCGTTACGAGATACCGGAAATCAAACAGCCGGTTTCTAATTTGCTGGTAACGGAATCCGGTTTGATGTACATTACCACTAACGAAGGAGCATACGAGTACAATATCGGCTACAAACAGTTGACCAAGCTCCCCTTTACCATCCCCGAAAAGGACAATGGAATTATATTCTATGATAAATATGATAAGGTATGGTTTCAGGAGGGTAACCAGGCATTGACCTATTATGATCCCCTGAACAGGAGCCATCACCGCTTTACATTCCCCAATCAGAACGCAATCGGCAATTTTGAAATGCAGGATGCCGGCGAACAAGGCATGTTCTTTATGACTCCGGGAGGGGAAATTCTTCTATTCGACAGGGAGAAACTGGAAATGACCCGTATCAACCAATTGAAGCCTTTCTCCGACGATCTTCCCAATCAGCTTTTCTTCCATCTTCTGCTGGATAAAGATGGCATCCTTTGGCTGGCATCTACGAGCAGCGGAGTATACAGGCTTAATTTCCCCAAGAAGCAATTCCAACTGCTGACAGAAGTTTCTCCATCTCCGGTGGTGCCCGAGAGATCGACTTCCTGGAATCAGGGAATACGTGCTCTCTTCCAGGCGCAAAATGGGGATATTTGGGTAGGAACCCGCTGGCAAGCCTTGTATCGCCTGGATCGTAACGGACAAGTGAAACAAATCTTCTCGGATAAGAACTATCTGTTAGGAGCCGTATATCATATTATGGAAGACAAAGACGGTAATCTTTGGTTTTCCACCAAGGGAAACGGGCTTGTTAAAGCCGAACCGGACATGAATTCACCGCACGGGTTGCGTTTTACCCGTTATATCAATGACCCCAAGAATCCGAATTCTATCAGTAACAACGATGTGTACTTTACCTATCAGGACAGCCAGGGACGCATTTGGGTAGGATTACTGGGAGGAGGTCTGAATCTAATTTCCGAAGAGAACGGAGCAATTACCTTTATCCATAAATACAATGGCTTGAAACAATATCCTGCATACGGTCTTTATATGGAGGTGCGTACCATGACGGAAGATGAAGACGGACGTATTTGGGTAGGAACAATGGATGGCCTGATGTCTTTCGACGGACATTTCACTGTCCCCGAACAGATCCAGTTTGAAACGTACCGCCAGGTCAGCGAAAATTCAAACGTAGCAGATAATGATATTTATGTACTCTACAAAGATACTGATTCGCAAATCTGGGTAAGTGTATTCGGAGGCGGTTTGAATAGATTAGTCCGCTATGATAAAGAAAAGCGTGAGCCGATTTTCAAATCATACGGCATACGTGAAGGAATGAATAACGATGTAGTCAAGTCCATCGTAGAAGATAAAAACGGTAACTTGTGGTTTACAACGGAAATTGGCTTGTCCTGCTTCAATAAAGCTACCGAACAGTTTCGTAACTACGACAAATACGACGGTTTCCTAAATGTGGAATTGGAAGAGGGTAGTGCCCTCCGTACCTTGAATGGAGATTTGTGGATTGGTACCCGGCAGGGAATCCTGACATTCTCTCCCGACAAACTGGAAACATTGCATACGAACTACGATACACGTATTGTTGACTTTAAAGTTTCCAACCGCGATCTGCGTAGTTTCCGCGAATGTCCGATCCTGAAAGAATCCATCACATACGCCAAAGCAATCGAACTGAACTACAATCAATCCATGTTCACGATTGAATTTGCTGCATTGAATTTCTATAATCAAAACCGGGTATCTTATCGATATATACTCGAAGGATATGAAAAAGAATGGCATTATAACGGAAAGAACCGTATCGCTTCTTATACCAACGTACCTCCCGGAGACTATACATTCCGTGTAGAAACCGTAGATGAAGCCAATCCGGAGCTGGTTTCCAACTGTACACTGGCTATTACTATCCTTCCACCGTGGTGGTTGAGCTGGTGGGCAACCCTTATTTATGTAATTCTAGGTTTGGCAGCTCTCTATTTCAGCCTGCGCCTGGCTTTCTTCATGCTCAAAATGAAGAATGATATTTATATCGAGCAGAAAGTATCGGAGATGAAAATCAAGTTCTTTACCAATATCTCCCATGAATTGCGCACTCCTTTGACATTGATAAAAGGTCCGATACAGGAACTAAGAGAACGCGAAAAACTCTCTCCGAAAGGATTGCAATATGTGGATCTGATGGAGAAGAATACCAATCAAATGCTGCAATTAGTGAATCAGATCCTTGATTTCCGGAAGATTCAGAACGGCAAGATGCGTTTGCATGTGTCATTAATTGATTTTAATGAGATGATAGCTTCTTTCCAGAAAGAATTCCGGGTACTTTCCGAAGAAAACGAAATCAGTTTTACTTTCCAGTTGCCGGATGAACCGATTATGGTATGGGCGGACAAGGAAAAAATGAGCATTGTTATCCGCAACATCATATCCAACGCGTTCAAATTCACTCATTCCGGAGGAAGTATTTATATAACTACCGGATTGACAGACGACGGTAAACGTTGTTATGTACGGGTGGAAGATAACGGAGTAGGTATTCCACAAAATAAACTGACCGAGATTTTCGAACGCTTCTCGCAAGGAGAGAACGCAAAAAACTCCTATTATCAGGGCACGGGTATCGGATTGGCACTTTCAAAAGAGATCGTCAATCTGCATCACGGACAGATTCGTGCTGAAAGTCCCGAAGGACAAGGGGCGGTGTTTATTGTGGAACTTCTGATGGATAAGGAACATTACCGCCCGTCGGAAGTAGACTTCTATGTGGGAGATACAGAGACAGCCCCTGTTTCGGTAGAACAAGATCCTGTTGCAAATGCCATATCCGAAGACGGTACGGAAGAAGAACCGGAAATCGACGCTTCATTACCGACCCTTCTGTTGGTGGAAGATAACAAAGACCTTTGCCAGTTGATAAAGCTTCAGCTGGAAGACAAGTTCAATATCCATATTGCCAATAACGGAGTGGAAGGTTTGAAGAAAGTACATCTGTATCATCCGGATATTGTGGTGACCGATCAGATGATGCCCGAAATGGATGGGCTTGAAATGTTGCAATCCATCCGCAAAGATTTCCAAATCAGTCATATCCCTGTCATTATCCTGACTGCGAAGAATGATGAAGGCGCCAAGACCAAAGCGATCACTTTAGGGGCGAACGCCTACATTACCAAACCTTTCAGTAAGGAATATCTGTTGGCACGTATTGACCAGTTGCTTGCCGAACGGAAACTGTTCCGTGAACGAATCCGTCAGCAAATGGAAAACCAGACAACGACCGAAGAAGACAGCTACGAACAATTTTTGGTAAAGAAAGACGTACAGTTCCTCGAAAAGATACATCAGGTCATTGAAGAAAATATGGACGATAGTGACTTTAACATTGACACCATAGCATCCGGTATCGGATTGAGCCGTTCGGCATTCTTCAAGAAACTGAAGAGTCTTACCGGCCTGGCACCCGTTGACCTGGTAAAAGAGATTCGTTTGAATAAATCTATCGAGCTGATTAAAAATACGGATTTAAGTGTTTCCGAAATTGCTTTTGCTGTCGGATTCAAGGATTCGGGATATTATAGTAAGTGTTTCCGGAAAAAATATAATCAGTCCCCTCGCGAATATATGAATGAATGGCGGAAAGGAGAGAGATAACCGATTACAAAATGCTTTCTTAATCGTCCTTTTAGAAACCTAATTAAGATTCGAAAGAATGAACAACATTAAGAAAGTATTATCAGCGTGGATGCTGGTTGCCTGTGTACTACCTGTGGCAGCCCAGTATCCTGTAATTCCGGACTCGGTAAAAGCAAGAGGAGCAAAACAAGAAGCGGAGTTTGAACGGAAATCGGATGCGGCATGGGAAAAAGCTTTGCCGACAGTGTTAGAAGAAGCAAAGAAAGGTCGTCCCTATAAGCCTTGGGCCTCCAAACCCGAAGATTTGATAAAAAGTAATATCCCGGCTTTCCCCGGCGCGGAAGGCGGAGGTATGTATACTCCCGGTGGTCGTGGAGGTAAAGTGATCGTAGTCACTTCGCTGGAAGATTCCGGCCCCGGAACATTACGCGAAGCCTGCGAAACGGGAGGTGCACGTATTATTGTATTCAATGTAGCGGGAGTGATTCGTTTGAAAAGCCCGATTAGCGTACGTGCCCCTTATGTAACGATTGCCGGACAAACAGCTCCCGGAGATGGTATCTGCGTCACCGGACAATCTTTCCTGATCGATACACACGATGTTGTGATTCGCCACATGCGCTTCCGTCGCGGTGCGCAGGACGTAGCTTTCCGTGATGATGCAGTAGGAGGGAATGCGGTTGGGAATATTATGATTGACCATTGCTCCGCCAGTTGGGGATTGGATGAAAACATGTCTATCTACCGTCATGTATACAACAGAGGGGCAGACGGACACGGGCTGAAACTTCCGACAGTAAACATTACCATCCAGAATTCTATTTTCTCTGAAGCATTGGATACCTACAATCATGCTTTCGGTGCAACCATCGGTGGGCATAACAGTATGTTCTGCCGTAATCTCTTTGCTTCCAACATCAGCCGGAACAGTTCGGTAGGTATGGACGGCGACTTTAACTTCGTCAATAATGTTGTTTTCAACTGGTGGAACCGTTCCGTAGACGGAGGCGATCACAACAGTTTCTACAATATGATAAACAACTATTTCAAACCCGGTCCGATCACTCCGATAGGTAAACCGATTTCTTATCGTATTCTCAAACCGGAAGCAGGACGTGACAAAAACAGACCGCTTTCATTCGGAAAAGCATACGTAAACGGAAATATTATCCATGGCAATGCCAAAGTTACAAAAGATAACTGGGACGGAGGCGTACAACTGAAAGAAGAGGTGGACGTCGCAAAGTTTCTGCCGCTAATTAAATCGGACGAGGCTTTCAAAATGCCACCGGTAACTGTAATGGATACCAAAAAAGCTTATACCTTTGTATTAGATAATGTAGGAGCTAATTTTCCGAAACGTGACGCAGTAGATGCACGTGTCATTAAGACCGTACAAACAGGAAAGGCCATTTATGCGAAAGATGCACCGGAGTTTGTCTCTCCTTACGTGAAGAGACGGTTACCGGCTGATTCTTACAAACAAGGTATCATCACAGATATTCGTCAGGTAGGCGGACTGCCCGAATATAAAGGTGAAGCAGCAGTAGACTCGGACGGCGACGGTATGCCGGATGCTTGGGAAATTGCCAACGGATTGAATCCGAACGACCCGGCTGACGCAAACATGGACTGCAACGGTGACGGATATACCAATATTGAAAAATACATCAATGGCATAGACACCAAGAAGAAGGTAGACTGGACAGACTTGAAGAACAATTACGATACATTGTCTAAACGGAAAAGTCTGTTGTAACCGGATGAAAAGAGATTAAAGTTTATTGTAATGAATATACAAGTAAGAACGATCCTTTTAGGATTATTGAGCATTGGGTTTGTGCAAAGTTATGCGCAAACCTTTGCTTTACAGGTTAAGAATGACCAGATCACTTACCTGAATGATGATCGGGGAAACCGGATTCTCGATTTCTCTACATGCGGATATAAATCCTCCGAACAGGATATTCCTTCTGTTCGTAATGTGGTGTTTGTACCCTGGAAAGCCGGAGATAATACTGCACGTATTCAACGTGCCATTGATTATGTAGCTTCGCTGACTCCTGACGCTTCCGGTTTTCGGGGAGCCGTATTACTCGATCAGGGAGAATTTTCCCTGTCCGGCAGTATTCGTATCTCCGCATCCGGAATTGTATTGCGGGGTACGGATAAAGAAAAAACAATACTGCTGAAAAAGGGTGTAGACAGAGGTGCGCTTATCTACATGGAAGGAGTGGACGACCTGAATGTGCAAGACACATTGAAGGTGCTTTCCCACTATGTTCCGGTAAACGCGAGAACATTGGAAGTCGCTTCGGGTGTTTCTCTGAAAAAAGGAGATCGTGTCATGGTTACCCGTCCTTCCGGCAAAGAATGGATTGCCTCTTTGGGTTGTGATATCTTTGGAGGAGGTATCAGCGCTTTGGGATGGAAAGAAGGTGACATGGATCTGACTTGGGACAGAACAGTCAGTGAAGTAAACGGCAACCAGGTAACACTGGATGCTCCGCTGACCGTAGCTTTGGATGCTAACTATGGAACTTCTTCCCTGTTGACTTATCAATGGAACGGACGTATTCATGATTGTGGCGTAGAAAATATGACACTGATTTCTGATTACGACAAGCGTTATTCTAAAGACGAGGATCATTGCTGGACAGGTATTTCCATTGAAGATGCGGAAAACTGTTGGGTGAGACTGGTTAATTTCAAGCATTTTGCAGGAAGTGCTGTAATTGTTCAGCGTACAGGTTCCAAAATTACCGTTGAAGACTGTATCTCGAAAGAACCCGTTTCAGAAATCGGAGGGATGCGTCGTTGCACTTTCCATACGCTGGGACAACAAACTTTATTTCAACGCTGCTATTCGGAACAGGGTATTCATGACTTTGCTGCCGGATATTGTGCAGCCGGTCCCAATGCTTTTGTACAATGTGATTCGTATGAATCTTTGGGATTCAGCGGTTCTATTGATGCCTGGGCGTGCGGACTGCTGTTTGACGTAGTAAATATCGACGGTCATAACCTGACTTTCAAGAATTTGGGACAAGATAAAAACGGAGCCGGTTGGAATACGGCAAACAGCTTGTTTTGGCAATGTACCGCAGCGGAAATCGAATGTTATGCCCCGGCAAAAGATGCGATGAACCGTGCATACGGTTGTTGGGCACAATTCTCCGGTGACGGTGAATGGGCACAATCCAACAATCATGTACAACCTCGCAGTATTTTTTATGCTCAATTGGGAGAACGGTTGAACAAAGAATGTGCAGAACGTGCACGTATTCTGCCCAGAAATACAAGTGCAACCAGTAGTCCCACAGTGGAAGTAGCTATGGAACTCGCTAAAGAAGCATATAAACCACGGTTGACGTTGGAACATTGGATCGGCGATAACAAGTTTGCTCCTTCGGTGGCATCAGCCGGAGTAAAATCAATCGATGATATTAAAGAGAAAAAGAGCGCTGCGCTTGCAAATTCTTCTTCTACTGCTGCTAAATTATTAACCCAACCGGAAGTAACTGTAACCAATGGACGTATTCAGATGGACGGTGCTCTATTGGTGGGAGGCAGTCATACCACCCCTTGGTGGAACGGAAAGCTCAAAACCAATTATCTGAAAAAGGCAAGTCCGGCCATCACCCGCTTTGTGCCGGGACGTGAGGGATTGGGATTAACCGACCGCATTGATTCTGTAGTCGACTTTATGAAACAGAAAAACATTCTTGTTTTCGATCAGAATTATGGTCTTTGGTACGATCGTCGCCGGGATGACCACGAACGGGTTCGCCGTCGGGATGGTGATGTATGGGGACCTTTCTATGAACAGCCATTCGGTCGTAGCGGTCAGGGAACAGCATGGGAAGGATTGAGCAAATATGATTTGAAACGCCCTAATGCATGGTACTGGAGCCGCTTAAAAGAATTTGCAGAAAAAGGAAATAAGGACGGACTGCTGTTGTTCCATGAAAACTATTTCCAACACAATATATTGGAAGCCGGTGCGCATTGGGTAGATTCTCCATGGAGAAGCAGCAATAACATCAATCAGACCGGATTTCCTGAACCTGCTCCATTTGCCGGAGACAAACGAATCTTTGTGGCGGATATGTTCTATGACATTACTCATCCTGTCCGTCGTGAATTGCACAGACAATATATCCGCCAATGCCTGAATAACTTCGCGGACAATTCGAATGTTATTCAGTTGACAAGCGCTGAATTTACAGGCCCGTTGCACTTCGTACAATTTTGGTTGGACGTGATAGCTGAATGGGAAACTGAAACCGGGAAGAAAGTAAAAGTGGCATTGAGTACAACGAAAGATGTACAGGATGCAATCCTTGCAGATCCTAAACGTGCTGCCGTAGTAGATATTATTGATATTCGATACTGGCATTATAAGACGGACGGAATCTTTGCGCCGGAAGGTGGAAAGAATATGGCGCCACGTCAGCACATGCGGAAGATGAAAGTGGGAAAGGTAACTTTCACAGAAGCATATAAAGCTGTCAATGAGTATCGTCAGAAATTTCCTCAAAAGGCAGTGACATTCTACGCACAGAATTATCCGACTATGGGATGGGCTGTGTTTATGGCAGGAGGTTCATGTCCTGTAATTCCGTGCACAGATAAAGCGTTCCTGAAGGATGCAGCAGCAATGGAAGTGGAAGAAACAAATACGGATGAGTACAAAAAAATGGTAAAATTTGATATTGGAAGTATCATTTATTCCAAGTCCGGAACAGAAATTCCTGTTCAATTATCGTCCGGAAAGTATGTATTAAAGTACATTCATCCTGCTTCCGGAAAGATTGAAACGATAAATAAATCGCTGAAAATAAATGGTTTATACAATCTAAAGGTGCCAGATAAGAAAGAAGGTATTTATTGGTTCCATAAGTTATAAAGCAGAGAATCCCGTTGAAAACCATTCAGCGGGATTTTTGCTTTTTATTGGTAATTTCTAGTAAAAGAGTGTTATAAAACATGATACTTGTTTTTTCAATCCACAAACCAGATTTTACCTAACGTTGCGGTCGATACTGCTTAGTTTTGCAACATCAAATCAATCGAATTAATGCTATGATGGAACAGACTAATCATTCAACCGACACTTTGCTCGCTTCTTTTCAAGCGGGAAACATGGCAGCTTTTTCACAGCTGTATAACTTGCACATCAACGTCCTTTTTAATTACGGATTGAAGTTGACCATTGATAAAGAGTTACTGAAAGATTGTATTCACGACATCTTCGTGAAACTCTATACAAAGAAAGATGAATTAGGAACCATTGATAATTTGAGATCTTATTTATTCATCTCCTTAAAGAATAAGTTGTGTGATGAACTTCGCAGACGTATGTATATGTCTGATACGGCAGTAGAAGAAGTTAGCATATCCACTCCTACAGATGTAGAAGATGATTATATGGAAGAAGAGCAACGCAAGAATGAATTTTCATTGGTTAGACGTCTGCTGGATCAATTATCTCCCCGCCAACGTGAAGCGCTTACATTATATTATATAGAAGAAAAGAAATACGAGGATATTTGCGAGATTATGAATATGAATTATCAGTCTGTACGCAACTTGATGCATCGCGGATTGACAAAATTGCGTAGTCTGGCGAGTTAATTTTAGTAAAAAGGTAAATGGGTTGAGTACATAGACAGGATAACGCCGTCCTACTTATGTAAACGCTTAAAAAGGATGCGATATGTGCTCAAAGGTAATGGATTTTTTGACGGATGATGATTTTATCAACTATGTGCTGGGTGTAACTCCGCAATCAGCTTCCCAATGGGAAACTTATTTCAGAGAGCACCCGGAAGAGATGGCAGATGCAGAAGAAGCTAAAGCTGTATTATTGGCTCCGGCAAATGTAGACTGTGGCTTCTCAATAGTTGAAAATAACGAATTGAAAGATAGGATTATTAGTAGTATAAAAGATTTTTCGGGTATTTTGTAGATAGGTTAGTATAGTTAAGATAAAGTAGTTAGGTTAGTTAAGGCATTAAAAGATTGACGCGGCCTTTCACAGGAGGTTTAATTTTAAACACTGTGAAAGGCTGCGTTTTTTATTTGTCCTATTCAGGTTTATCGCCGGATTCCTGAATATTGAAAGCACTACTGAAACTGACTATTAATACGATACATCCGCCCAATATGCCGATAATCATATAAGCGATACGGATATCGAACGCCTGCGAGATGGCACCGATAAGCAGAGGAGCAATCAACGAACCTATAAAACTGATACTTGACAGAATGGTAAGTGCAATACTGACCGGTGTTTTTGATTTGGCTCCCACGAAGCTGTACAAAGTAGGCACAATGCAGGATATTCCCAAGCCGACCAGCATGAAACCTAAAGAATTAATGATTACTTTCATAGCCATAGATTCGAAAACTCCTCCTAACAGGGCAGAAACAAAAAAGCCGATACAAATAAAGCTGCCCGCCAGTTGCAGGACTTTCTTCTTTCCCCAAAGCTGATAAGCGTAGTTAGTCAGGAAGCGGCCCGTTGCCATCATAATCATAAATACAAGAAAACCGATTTGCAATGATTTAGGTACGTGAACCACTGATTCGAAATAAACGGC
This sequence comes from Bacteroides sp. MSSM.1001136sp1_RTP21357st2_D2_RTP21359_211015, assembly GCF_040913205.1. Lineage (NCBI taxonomy): Bacteria > Pseudomonadati > Bacteroidota > Bacteroidia > Bacteroidales > Bacteroidaceae > Bacteroides > Bacteroides sp. MSSM.1001136sp1_RTP21357st2_D2_RTP21359_211015. The sequence goes on from NZ_JBDFVF010000008.1 coordinate 97,837, forward strand.
ACTCCAGTCGAACATCGCACTTTCTACAATCAGCGCAAACAGTCCGACAAGTCCTAACTGCAAAAGCAACATTTCCGGTTTTTGAAATAACAGGCGAAAACCATTGGGAGCTTTGGCTGTATTTCTTTCCTGCGTCTTTGTATCAGAAACTTCCGCTTCCTGCGGTGCGCTCTCCTGCAAATATTTCCGCCCGGAAAGTGCAATTATAAGGATGATTATAAATATCAGTGTGTAATGCCAGATAGGGGAGACTCCTGCCAAAATCATTACGAAGCCGATAAATGCTCCTGCACATGCCCCCAGACTCCATCCTCCATGAAAAGTGGCCATAATGGTTTTACCATAGATACGTTCCACCTCAATGCCTTGTGTATTGAATGATATATCGCACAAATTCCAGCACACACCGAAGCAAAAGAGCAGAAAGCCTAAAAGATAGACCTCATGGGCCAGCCCAATGCAAAGCAGGGATGAAGCGTATCCCAGGATACTGACCTGTACCATGCTCCGGCTTCCTAACTTCGAAACAAGATAACCAGCCAAGGGGATCGCGACAAATTTTCCGACAGGGATCATAAATAAAATCAGTCCCCAGTAGAAAGCATAATTTGCGGCAAAAACGTCTTTAAAATCAGGGATTCGGCTAGCCCAACTTGCCATACAAAGTCCTTGGGCAAAGAAAAAAGTCAATATGGCAAAGCGTATTCTCTCTTTTGGATGCGTAAATTGGTTATTCATGCATTTTTTATTTTTAATCGCGGCAAAGGTATCTATTTTTTTTGTACTTTTGCGCCCGATTTAAAAATATCATATTCATGAAGACAGGCGAATCTTTATTATCCATAGGTAAATTTATTGCAGAATATTCAGCCCATTTAATGGGAGCCGGAGTACACACCTCGCGGGTAGTACGTAACACAAAGCGTATTGGAGAGGCTTTCGGACTAGATGTCAAATTAAGCGTATTTCATAGAAACATCATTCTGACTATTATAGACAAAGAAACAAACGAGGCTTGTAACGAGGTCATAGACATTCCTGCACACCCGATCAGTTTTGAACATAATTCAGAGTTAAGCGCATTAAGCTGGGAAGCAGTAGACAATCATTTGTCATTGGAAGAACTGAAAGACAAATACAAGAAGATTATTTCTGCTCCGCGGATACATCCGCTTTTCGTTTTACTACTAGTAGGATTTGCCAATGCGTCTTTCTGCAAATTGTTCGGCGGTGATTTAATTTCGATGGGAATTGTGTTCTCGGCTACCATTACAGGATTCTACCTGAAACAACAAATGCAGGCAAAAAAGATCAATCATTATGTTGTATTTATAGTCTCGGCTTTTGTTGCTTCCCTGTGTGCTTCCACCGCGCTGATTTTCGACACAACTTCGGAGATTGCCATGGCAACCAGCGTGCTTTATCTTGTGCCTGGGGTTCCCTTGATTAATGGCGTGATTGATGTAGTAGAAGGATACGTTTTAACAGGATTTGCCCGTCTGACAGAGGCTTCTTTGTTGATTGTCAGCATTGCTATCGGACTTTCCTTCACATTATTAATGGTAAAAAACAGTTTAATTTGATATGATAGCACTTGACATTCTTACTGATGGATTTTTTGCAGCAGTAGCAGGTATAGGATTTGGTGCGATTTCCGATCCTCCTTTGCGTGCATTCAAGATGATTGCCATACTGGCAGCATTGGGACACGCCTGTCGTTTTTGTTTAATGAACTATTTAGGCATGGACATTGCCACAGGTTCGTTGTTTGCCGGATTAGTCATCGGCTTCGGCAGTTTGTGGTTAGGGAAAAAAGTATATTGTCCGATGACGGTATTGTATATTCCGGCATTACTTCCCATGATTCCGGGAAAGTTTGCATACAACATGGTATTTTCACTTATCATGTGTCTGCAAAATGTGAATGATCCGGACAAGCTGGACAAGTTTATGTCGATGTTCTTCTCTAATACTCTAATAGCAAGCACAGTGATTTTCATGTTGGCGGTAGGAGCTACGTTCCCGATGTTCCTGTTCCCACATAGAGCCTTTTCATTAACAAGACATTAAAACGAACTTTTATGGAGATTTTTTGGAGAACAATTGCATATTATAATTCAGCTACCTGGCTGTTACAGATAGTTATCATTCTGATTGGTATTGCATTGACCGGATTGCTTATCGGCCGACCACGTCCGTGGGTGAAAATGGCGATGAAGTTCTATATGATAGGTCTGTATACGTGGATTTCTCTGGTCTACTATTATATCTACTGTGAAGAGCGTAGCTATAATGGGGTGATGGCTATGTTTTGGGGTGTGATGGCTATCATTTGGATATGGGATGCGATTACGGGATATACTACCTTCGAACGTACCCACAAATATGATTTGCTGTCTTATGTGCTGTTAGCAATGCCTTTTATATATCCTTTGGTTTCATTGGCACGCGGACTTTCATTCCCGGAAATGACTTCTCCGGTCATGCCTTGTTCGGTAGTGGTGTTTACCATCGGATTGTTATTGCTGTTTGCGCAAAAGGTCAATATGTTTTTGGTATTGTTCCTTTGCCACTGGTCACTGATCGGATTATCCAAAACTTATTTCTTTCAGATTCCGGAAGATTTCTTATTGGCAAGTGCTACGATCCCCGGCTTGTATCTTTTCTTTAGGGAGTATTTCCTGAATAATCTGCATGCCGACACCAAGCCGAAAGCAAAATATATCAATTGGCTGTTGATAAGCGTTTGCGTCGGACTGGCCGTATTGCTGACTACTACCATGTTTTTGGAATTGGTTCCGAAAGGTTAATCCGGAAACATAGAAGATATTCAAATCAAAAAAAGAGGCCGTTCAAAAAAGCCTTGATCTTATAAAATCGTCCTTACTACAGTCTATCGTAGTAAGGACGACTTTTCTTTTAGGAACTTTGGGAACAGTTTCTTTTATATATCGTATCGTTTACTTAATTGCGTAGAATATCCGTAAGGCATACTGCATCACTGCATCAGGCAACCATTTTTTACTCTTCGCAAACAATACCTGTATCCAGGGACCTACTTTCGTCCGAAAAGGAGGATTGGTACGTTCCACTATCTTACAGATGGCAGCACCCAACTTCCGCGGATGGCATCCATTACGTTCTTCTTTTTCTATAATCTCTAATGATTTCAGAAAACTTTCTCCATAATCGGCATCTAGTCTTGTCTGTTCGGAGATATTCCGGTTATCAGTAAATCCGGTGTTGAAATCTCCCGGTTCTACTACACAAACCTTTATATGGAACGGATAAACCTCTAAAGCCAATGCTTCGCTATATCCCTCCACTGCAAATTTCGAAGCAGAATAAAATCCCTGATAGGGGATTCCCATTACACCACCGATAGAGCTGATATTGATAATCTTACCTTTTCGTGCCTTTCGCATAGATGGCAACACAGCTTTACACATGTTCACTACGCCGAAGAAGTTTGTATTCATTTGTATATTCACTTCTTCTTCAGTAGCAAGTTCCAATGCGCCGCCGATACCTATTCCGGCATTATTAATCAATACGTCAATCCGTCCTTGCTCCGATAGAATCTGCTCTACGGCCTGACAAACGGAAAGGGAATTGGTAACATCGACAACAAGCATTTTTACATGATTCATGTCTTCGGAAGGTTTCCGGCTTGTTCCATAAACGATGTGCCCTTGTTCCGATAACATTTGAGCGGTAATCTTGCCGAATCCGGAGGATGCTCCGGTGATAAGTATGACTTGTGGTTGCATATTTTTTATTTGCGGTATGGTACTAACTGCTCAATTATCATTTCTGCAAGATAGCAGTCATTTCTTCCCGCCAATCCGCACCATTCTTCGGTTGGAACGTTTCAAATCCGAGTTCCTTGCCTATATGGATATTCGAAGCACCGTCATCTACAAATAAAGTTTCGGAAGGAATGATATTACAATCATTTACCATAAATTCGAAAATTTCGGGCGCAGGTTTCGTATGACCGACCTCATAAGACAAATATAGTTTGTCACAATAATCATTCAGCGGCTTTTTCTTCGATGAGAAATCAGAGCTGCATGCCCACGACATAACGAAAGGATTGGTATTACTTAAAATATATACATGATAGGACTTTCTCAATTCCAATATATAATTGAGTTTATTTAGATTCACTTCATTGAAAAAGCCCAGCCATGCCTGTTTGGTTTCCTCCATCGTCAATGGACGGCCACATAAATCCCCCAGTTGTTTCCGAAACTCATCCGCGCTTAGCTTTCCTTCTTCCAGTTCTTGAAAGATGCCGGTCTGGTGATATTTATCCAGCCGGGTATCAGCATCTGCCAGTCCCAGTTTGATAAATGCCTGAACCGCTTTGTCACGATCAATATCTACAATCACTCCTCCAAAATCAAATACAATGTTTTTAATCATGATATATAATTTTCTTGTTTGCTACAAAGATACGGCTTATCTTCTTAATTAATAGCCCGCATCGGCTTGATATTTGTCAAAAAAACATAGTGACGCTATCCTGTCAGGATAGTGACGCCATTTAGCAAGGATAGTGTCACTATAAGAACAGGATAGCGTCACTATATTTTGTGTAACTTATAGAAGCATAAATGCCGATTATTTTTTATATTTGCAAATCCAATCAATCCTTTGCAAAGACAAAAATAGAGTTATGAATAATCTTCGAATTTTATTGTATATGATGCTCCTTTCACTAGCTGCCTGCCATCCGGAAGGAACAAGCGTGAAGCAAGGGCTGGACAAGGCTGCGCAACTGATGGAGCAGGACCCTGATACAGCATCCATTATTCTTGAGACTATTCAGTCAAGCCAAATGAATGAGGCTCAACTGGCAGAGTATAATTTATTGTGTACCCAACTCAACGAGGACAAAAGTATTCCTCATTCTTCTGATAAGCAAATCAGGCAGGCGGCATCTTATTATGAGAAAAATGGCAATGAATATCAAAAATCCAAAGCATATTATTATCTTGCCTGTGTGGAAAGTGATCTGGAACAGAAAGAGGAGGCAGAAATCCACTTTAAGAAGGCAATCAAGCTTGCCAAGGAAACAGAGGAATACGATCATCTGGCAAAAATCTGCAAACGATGTAGTCTTTATTATCAGAAATACGGTAACTTTGATGAGGCACTGGAAATGGAGAGAAAGGCTTACGCCAGTCAGTTGATGTTGAATGACGGTAAAAGCGATTCTTCAGTAATTCTTTCTTCTGCTTTAGGAATGTTTGGTGTGATGTCTTTGTTACTTGGGCTACTCTGGAAGAAAAATCGGCACGCACTTTCCCAATTGGATCTTTTCAAAGAAGAAATACTGAAAAAAGATGTTGAATCGGATAAGCTGATTTTGCAATGTAACCATCTCGAAGAGAAGTATCAGTCTCTTCAACTACATATCTATGAAAGTTCCCCCGTTGTCTCAAAAGTACGACAGTTTAAAGAACGGAATGTTTTGTCTTCTAAAATCCCTTCTTTCTCCGAGAAAGACTGGACAGAGTTACTGCGACTTCAGGAAAACGTCTATGGACTTGTATCTAAATTGAAAGAAATAGGTCCGAAGCTCACAGAAGAGGATTTAAGGGTATGTGCTTTTCTGCGGGAGGGAGTCCAACCTGCTTGCTTTGCTGATTTAATGAAACTGACTACAGAGACGCTGACCCGGAGAATCTCCAGAATAAAAACGGAGAAACTGATGTTGGCAAATTCTAAAGAGTCACTGGAAGATATTGTGAAATCATTGGGGGATCTTTCATTTTGTGCAAGAAATTAATTATTATCTGGTAATGATTCATTATCTCCTTACTACATTTAAGGCTTTTCGTTGCAGAGATTAATGTTTTTTGGTACAGAAATTAGTAATCTTTTATGCAGTCGGGTAGTTGTCCCGTTATAACGGGACGATGGGCATCCTATAGGGTGACAAATGTCACTTTATAAGGTGATATTTGTCATTCTGTAATATGATTATCTGTCTTTAGAAGAATGAAAGTCATTAAAGATACGAAATTAAATAGCAAAAAACAAGAGTGGCACTTGTTTTTCCTAATATCCCAATAGTTTTTTCATATTTGATACATTGTCATTTTTATGCCATTTACTTTACTATGCCATTATTAATTTGTACCTAATTTATCCTCTGTCTGTTTTTGTCTATCTCTTCACTTTTATTATTATTATTGATTATCAACATATTATCATTGACGACCGTCCGTATCCGTCCGGTAAAAAATGCCTATTTTAGCAGTATGTCCTGTAACTTTGCAAATAAAAAAGTACAGAACAATGAGCAACTTATTATTTAAAAGATGGAATGATTTCGGTGGGTGGCTGGTCTTTCTGATAGCAGCATTTGTGTATGGGATGACCATCGAACCAACCGCAAGTTTCTGGGATTGTCCCGAATTTATTTCTTGTGCTGAAAAATTACAGGTAGGGCATCCGCCGGGAGCACCTTTCTATATGCTTGTCGGCAACCTGTTTACCCAGTTTGCTTCCGATGCTTCGCAAGTGTCGGGAATGGTCAACTTTTTAAATGCACTATTGAGTGCCGGTTGTATCTTGTTTCTTTTCTGGAGTATTACCCGATTAGTGAGAGCCTTGCTTGTGGGCGATGAACGGAAATTATCTGTTATGGATGTTATTATCATTCTGGGAGCAGGTTTTGTGGGAGCTTTAGCTTATACTTTCAGTGATACATTCTGGTTTAGTGCGGTAGAGGGGGAGGTATATGCCTTCTCTTCTTTCCTCACAGCCTTGGTATTTTGGATGATTCTTCGCTGGCAGGATGAAGCAGATTCTGTGTCCGGTGACCGCTGGATTATCCTGATAGCCTATATTATAGGGCTTTCAATCGGAGTGCATTTGCTTAATCTGCTTTGTATTCCTGCCATTGTATTAGTGTTCTATTACCAAAAATATCAGACTCTATCACTCAAGGGAGTTATCGGGGCCATTGCATTATCCGGTATTCTTATTGTATTGATTCTTTTTGTTTATATACCCGGAATGGCTGATGTAGGAGGATGGTTCGAATTATTCTTTGTCAATGTGATGGGATTACCCTTCCAGTCAGGATTGATCGTCTTTCTGGGTTTGGTCCTGTTTTTACTGATAGGAGCCATTTATCGGTTCAGAAAACGCATCGTGAATACCGGTTTGTGGTGTTTACTCATGCTCACCATAGGATATACCACCTATGCGGTCATACTCATTCGTGCCAATGCTAATACGCCGCTCAATGAGAATGCACCGGATACTATTTTCACACTCAAAAGCTACCTGAATCGCGAACAGTATGAAAGTGCTCCTTTACTTTATGGGAGAACCTATGCGTCCGAACCGGAGTATGTGCCCGAAGGAGACTATTACAAGGTAAAGACAGAAAAAGGTAGTGCCATCTATCGGCCGGATAAGAAAGAAGGCAAGTATAAAATTATTCGCTATAAGGAAGACGTGTGCTACACTCAAAATATGTTGTTTCCGCGAATGTGGAATGATCGTTCGGCCGCTTCTTACAAAGGATGGTCCGGTGGAGGTGCGAATGAGGCTCCTACACAAAAAGAGAACCTGACTTATTTTATCACATACCAACTCAATTACATGTACTGGCGCTATTTCCTATGGAATTTTGTCGGACGACAGAATGATATTCAAGGAAGCGGTGAACCGGAACATGGTAACTGGATTACAGGAATTTCCTGGCTTGATAATCTGCGACTGGGGGATCAAAAACTTTTGCCGGAATCTTTGCGTGAGAACAAAGGTCACAATGTGTTCTATGGCTTACCATTATTATTAGGATTACTCGGTATCTATTGGCAATGGACACGTGGAAAAAAAGGCAAGCAGCAATTCAGTGTCTTATTTTTCCTTTTCTTTATGACGGGATTGGCTATTGTGCTCTATCTGAATCAGACTCCCGGACAACCCCGTGAACGGGATTATGCGTATGCAGGTTCGTTTTATGCGTTCGCTATCTGGATTGGAATGGGAGCCGCCGGATGCTGTGACATGCTTCGCAGGAAACAGGCAAAAATCCTCCCAGTCGGCTTACTTATGCTGCTTTGCCTGTTTGTCCCCATACAAATGGCAAGCCAGACTTGGGATGACCACGATCGAAGCAACCGGTATACCTGTCGTGACTTTGGTGCTAATTATCTGATGACACTTCCCGACAAAGGAAATCCGATCATATTCTGTAACGGGGATAATGATACGTTCCCCTTGTGGTATAATCAGGATACGGAAGAAGTACGCAGAGATGTACGTATCTGCAATTTAAGTTATGCGCAGACCGACTGGTACATTTATCAGCAACAATGTCCTCTGTACGATGCTCCCGGACTGCCGATCAGTTGGGATCAAAATCAATACCAGGAAGGGAAGAACGAATATGTGGCTGTTCGTCCGGAATTGAAGAAACAGATAGAAGCATTGTATCAGAAACATCCCGAAGAAGCCCGTGATAGTTTTGGAAATGATCCGTATGAAATAAAGAATATCCTGAAATATTGGGTGTTCGCAGAGAAACAGGAATTCCATGTGATACCTACCGATACAATAAATATTTATATTGATAAGGATGCAGTACTCCGTTCTGGAATGATGTTGCCTGAAGCCATTCGTCATTTAAAAGGGGAAGAACTAAGAGATGCAATACCGGATAAACTGTCTATTTCTCTAAAAAATATACGTCTGTTGACTAAAGTGGACTTACTCATGCTCGAGATCCTGGCTAACTGTAACTGGGAACGTCCCCTGTACATGGCTATCTCGGTAGGCAACTCCAGTAAACTGAAGTTTGATGACTACTTTGTTCAGGAAGGGTTAGCATTCCGGTTTACTCCTTTCAACTATAAAGAATGGGGAGACGTGGAAGAAGGCAATGGATATGCCATAGATACGGAGAAGCTCTACGAGAATGTGATGAACAGATATAAATACGGAGGATTGGATACTCCCGGACTTTATCTGGACGAAACAACCCTGCGCATCTGTTATTCTCATCGAAGGCTCTTTGCGCAACTGGCTAAAGAATTGGTGAAACAAGGAGACGACATCCGTGCCAGAAAAGTATTGGAATATGCTGGGCAAACTATTCCGGCATATAATGTTCCTGAAGTATACGAGAGTGGTTCGTATGATATAGCCACCGCTTATGCTTCCATAGGAGAAACGCAGAAAGCGACCGATCTATTGAATCATCTGATAGCAGAATCGGAAAATTATATCGACTGGGCTTTCTCATTGGGAGATAACCGGATAGGGATGGTTCAACAGGATTGTTTGTATAGGTTCTGGCAATGGAATCAGTGTAATGAATTACTGAAGAGTATGGATAAAGAGAGATATGAACAGAGTAATCAGCAATTTGAAAAGAAATATATGCGCTTTACTCAACTAATGAATTATCACAACTAAACTCAAAGAATATGAAATCGAAAAGAATAAGAGAAGAAGAAATAAAAACAGTATTGGGCAAAAGAAATTACGTCATCTTAATTATCGGCTCTATATTGATTATCATAGGATATATATTAATGAGCGGTGAGGGGAGTACCCTTGCCGCCTATAATCCCGATATATTTAGTGGAACACGCATACGTATTGCCCCATTATTGTGTTTATTGGGGTATCTACTGAATGTATTCGGTATTCTTTACCGTCCTCGTCAAAGGGGAATTTAATCTTTCAATAGAGGTAACTGATTGAGCATATTTCTAAGTTTGATTGCCACTCGTGGCATAGGTTCGGCAACTGTAAGTCCTACCAGATCATATTCGGAGGATATATCATTAATGATACGAACTACTTCTTCAATCTTCATGCCGTTAGGCTCAATGCCTACGGCAGCGATTATCTCTGCTGGGTCCAATACATCCATATCGAAATGTATAACCACCTTCGAAACCCCGGTACTTTTCAGCCATTCCATAATCTTTGTACGATCATTGGCAACTTCCTGTGGAGATAATCCTTTAATTCCCAGCTTTCTTTGTCGTTCCTGCATACCCTCATCCCATGAGCGGAGTCCGACAATCAGGGCTTTGGAAGCATCTGTTTTTCCCGGAAGTAATTCCATAATTTCTTCATCTCCCATTCCCAAACAAGCTGTTAGTGCCATTGCATGATAACCCTTATATTCATCATAAGGCAGATTGATGTCGGGATGCGCGTCTATCCAGACAATAGCTACATCATCCGGGTATCTATTGATTAAATAAGTAAACGGAACAACACTTACAGAACATTCTCCTCCTAAAGTGACAATCCGGTCCGGATGATTCTCTTTAAGCAGATCGAACGCAGCTTTAGTTTGTTTCAGTATGACACTGCGTGCACTGATACCTTTTTCCGTCGCTCTGTCATTTATATCCAGTGAAACCGGAACTTCGACCGTATTCTGACCGGTCTGTGGGGCTAAATAGTTCAATAACTGTGCTCCCAGATAGTAGCCTCTGGATGAATCTTCCGCCGGAATATCAGGCATCCAATGATCTACAATTCCTCCTTGCCATTGAGGATAGATAAAACGAAGAGTTGATTTTTTATTTTCCATATTTACATTGTTTGTTACTTTTTCTTGTGCATTCATTGAAACGACTCCAACGACTAATGCAAGTGATAATAAATACTTTCTCATCTTTTTGAAGCAAAAGTAGGGAATACCTGAAACATCGGCAAGTAGGGACGAATTATTCATATACTGATAAATTTAGCCCTATACTACATTTTGGGGTTATTATTTTTGTTTTTGTAGTGATATCCTTATTTTTGCAGAAAAGCAGAAAACTATGTATAAGAAGAAAATTCCTTTTGATATTGATTGTGGGATAAAGATTACGATGGAAGTGATCGGGGGAAAATGGAAAAGTTGCATCATTCAGGAATTATGCACTGGTCCGAAACGTCCCAGCGAGCTGCATCGTTTATTTACCGAGGCAAGTCCCCGGGTCATCAATCAACAACTGAAAGAATTGGAGATGCACGGCATTATCAGCAAAAAGATATTCATGGAGCTTCCTCCCCATTCGGAATATGCTATCACCGAATTGGGAAAGACGCTGATTCCTCTGATTGAGCAACTGGAAATCTGGGGTGATAGCTTTCGTCCGGAGATGAAGAGAATCTTGAAAATAGAATAAATCTTTCTAATATCATTAATATTTCAAAAAAGACCATCTATCTAAAATAAATTATTGCTTCTTTTGTCCTAATGAAATGAAAATTGGGAGATAGTATGAATAACAACATTGATATAAAAACGCTGGAGGCCTTTCAGGATGGGAATCACAAGACCTTTGAGACTATTTTTATAGCATACTACAACAAAACCAAAACATTCATTGACGGATATATAAAATCAGAACCTGATGCGGAAGAGCTGACAGAGGATTTATTTGTCAATCTTTGGATCAACCGTCATTCGATTGATACGTCCAGATCATTCAATTCTTATTTGCACACCATTGCAAGAAATGCAGCAATCAACTTTCTGAAACATAAATATGTGTGTGATGCCTATCTGAACAATAATCAAGAAACAGGATATAGCTCTACTTCCGAAGAAGACCTTATTGCCAAGGAATTGGAAATGCTGATTGACGAACTTGTCGGAGGAATGCCCGAACAACGGAGAATGATTTATACATTGAGTCGTAACGAAGGATTATCCAATGCCGAAATTGCCGAACGCCTGAATACTACCAAAAGAAATGTTGAAAGCCAGCTAAGTCTTGCTTTGAAAGAAATACGGAAGGTTATTTCATGTTTTCTGGTATCACTATTATAGCATTATATTTTTTTTCATTCTGCTTTATAAAAAAACTTCCACTTTCTTATTGAGCTTTTTGCCACTAAACTGTATATATAGTAAAGTGCAGCAAAAATGAAGAAAAGTAATATCAGTAAAATCATCAAAATGTTCCTCTCCGCACGCTTTCCATCCGAAACGGAAAAGAAAGTGCAGAAGTGGATCATTAAAGACCAAAATCAGCAGGCGAAAGCAAAAGCTTCATTGGATTATTGGAATGAATTGGACGTAGAAGCCGATTCGAGCACTTATGTCTCATTGGAACGGGTAAACTTAAGAACAGGATATAATAAGGAGCATCTGACCAACGTAGCTTCTTATCAGAAGTTTGCCCGTGTTGCCGCCGTTATTGTTCCTTTGTTTTTATTGGCAGGAGGAATGTTCTACTATCTTTCTCCCCGAAACGAAATGATAGAGGTATCTGTTGCCTATGGAGAACAGAAGCGTCTAATTTTGCCGGACAGTTCGGAAGTATGGTTGAATGCGGGAAGTTCCATTTTATATCCGGAGACTTTTGCCAAAAATAAACGTCAGGTCATTCTCAACGGTGAAGCTTATTTCTCTGTCAAAAAAGATACTGTAAGTCCTTTTATTGTAGAAACCTCCCAACTTTCTGTGAAAGTGCTTGGAACCAGATTCAACGTGAAAGCTTATCCTAATGATGAAAAAATAACGACTACATTGACTAGCGGTAAGGTGGAAGTGAGTATTCATGCCCAATCTCCCCATATACTAAAGCCTAATGAGCAACTTACATACGACAAAAAAACATCAGATATCCATATATCAGTGATAGATACGAATGATACAAACTCTTGGATGGTGGGAAAACTGGTCTTTACCAATGCCAGCGCCGGAGAAATATTCCGAACTCTGGAAAGACACTATAACACCACGATTGATAATACAGCAAATATCCCTGCATCCAAACGATATACAGTCAAATTCCTGAAAGATGAAAGCCTGGATGAAATACTGAATATATTGAAAGATATAATCGGCTTTGATTATCAGCAGTATGAAAAGAAAATAGTATTAACCCAATAATAAAAAGAAACAGCCTATGAATAAAAAGAACCGGGAAGCAGCTTGAGACCCTCTTCCCAGTTCTGAAATGTCTATCCTCATTCAACAAGTGACGTAAAATGAAGTATCAACATACAAATATAGAATAATGAATCGAATAAATACGAATAAACAGGCGGCTAAGCTTGCCATTTTTTTATTTTTTACTTTTCTCTCTCTCACAACTGTTGCACAGAATAAAGAAAAAAAAATTACCATACAAAATAAAAGTATCTCACTAAAAGAGGCTTTTGCACAAATAGAAGTACAAACGGGATATAGCATTGCTTATGAACAGTCAAATCTGGATATAGAAAAGAAACAATCTTTATCTCTTAAAAATGTAGCCATCGACAAAGCTATGACTCAACTATTGAAGGAAACCGGATATGTATATAAGATAAAAGGATATCATATTATTATTTCTTCGCAAGATAACAAGCAAAAGCCCGCCAACAATGATACACAAAAACTGACTCAAACCATAAGAGGAATCGTTGTTGACTCCAAAACCAATACGCCCATAGAATATGCCTCCGTTTGTATAGCAGAAGATCCCTCACGGGGAGGTTCGACGGATGGACGGGGAAACTTTCGGATCAATAATGTCCCGGTAGGTCGTTATAATATTCAGGCATCTTTTATGGGATATCGTCCAAGTATCATCAGCGAAGTTTCTGTCACTTCATCTAAAGAAGTGTTTGTAGAAATTCCTATGGATGAAAATGTGCAGGATTTGGCTGAAGTACTTGTCAAACCGGAAATAAAGAAAGACCGGACCGTCAACCCGATGGCCATCACAGGAGGACGTATGATTAGTATCGAAGAAGCGTCACGATTTGCCAATGGCTTTGACGATCCTGCACGGTTAAGTTCTGCATTCGCAGGAGTAGCGGGAGATGTCGGCACCAATGCGGTTGCTATCCGGGGAAATGCCCCACAATTTACACAATGGAGATTGGAGGGGATTGAAATACCTAACCCTACCCACTTTGCCGATCTATCAGGCTTGGGAGGAGGATTCCTGTCTGCTTTGAGTACGCAGGTTATCGGCAACTCCGATTTCTACAACGGAGCTTTCCCGGCGGAATACAGTAATGCCCTATCAGGTGTTTTCGATATGCATCTACGAAATGGTAATAATCAGAAGTACGAACATGCTTTTCAGGTCGGACTCATGGGAGTAGATTTAGCTTCGGAAGGTCCTATCAGCAAAAAAAGGGGAAGCTCTTATCTGGTGAATTATCGCTTTTCCACTACTTCACTGGCATCGGGCAATGACATCAACCTGAAATATCAGGATTTAGCCTTCAAACTAAATTTTCCCACACGTAAAGCTGGAACCTTTTCGATCTGGGGATTAGGATTGATAGACAGAAATAAAGCAGATGTTTTGGAACGTTCCGAATGGGAAACGATGGGAGACCGGTCGTCGGGATATAATAAACTGGATAAACTGGCAGGTGGCTTAGCGCACAAATATGTACTGGATGAAAATACTTATATCCGTTCTTCTCTATCCGCTACCTATTCCAAAGACCGTTCATTGGCGGACTTACATACCGACGACGCTATTATTAATGTAGCAGATATTCAGAATAGCAGATGGAATTTAGTATTCAATTTATATCTGAATAAGAAATTCAGTCCGAGGCATACCAACAGAACAGGGATTACCATTACGGAACTTAAATATGATCTTGATTACAAAGTCAGCCCTTATTTGGGATTAAACAAACCTATGGAACAAATATCGAAAGGCAGTGGAGAAAGTACAGTCCTCTCGGCATATAGTAGTTCTGTAATAAACTTGAGCAACAATCTGACAACCAGTTTAGGGGTTACCGGACAATATTTTACTTTAAACAAGAACTGGTCGATAGAACCGAGAGTTGCCCTTAAATGGAAAATAAATCCTGCACATTCTTTAGCAGCAGCTTACGGCTTGCATAGCCGCCGGGAAAGGCTCGACTATTACTTTGTTGAACAGATAATCAATGGTAAAAAGGAATCAAACCGGTACCTGGACTTCTCAAAGGCACATCATTTCGGATTCACTTATGACTGGAATATCAATCAGAGCCTACATCTGAAAATAGAACCCTATTATCAATACTTGTTCCACATACCGGTTGAGGAAAACTCCTCCTTTTCGATTATCAATTACGAAGAATTCTATTTAGACCGCATATTGACAAACACCGGAATAGCCAAAAACTATGGAATAGATATAACACTGGAACAATAGATGAAAAACGGCTTCTACTATATGATTACAGCTTCATTATTCAAATCGAAATATAGGGGAGGAGACCGTATCTGGCGAAATACGAGACTGGATAAAAGTTTTTTAGTGAACCTGCTCGCCGGAAAAGAATGGATGGTTGGCAGACTCAAACAGAATGTATTAAGTGTAAACGGCCGCCTGTTCTTTCAGGGAGGAGGACGCTATACACCTGTGGATGAAGAAAAAAGTCAGGAAGAAAAAGACATCGTTTTTGACGAGAGCAAAGCATATACTAAACGATTCAATCCATCTATAAACGGTGATGTTTCGATCAGCTTCCGGATCAATAAGAAAAGAGTATCCCACGAGTTTTCTCTGAAAATACTGAATGTGGGTATGCGCACCGGAATGCATTTCTATCAATACAATGAAAGAACGAGTGTAGTAGAAGAAAAAGACGGAGCGGGTCTGATTCCGAACATCAGCTACAAAATTTATTTCTAAATAACTGAACAAGAAAAGGGTTTGTTCACACAATAGACTTGACACCCAACAGGCAACTGCTTTCAGTAATTATGGTATAACAATCTGTAATATATATACTAACAAGCTCTCTGAATACCTGTATATTTGCTGCGTGAAATAATTTAGTTATGAATTATATGCGTATCATATTCAAGAAATTCAAAGCACGTATGATTGTAGGATGTATATTAGCTGTAATAGCATTGCTGGCGGTGTCAGTCATTGTTTTTATCAATCAAGCCAGTTTCGGCAGAACTCCCCGTGGGGAACGGCTGGAAAGAGTCATGAAATCTCCTAATTACAGAAACGGAGAATTTAAAAATCAGCATGAAACTCTATTGATGACTTCCGACAGGGGACGTTTTAGCGGAATCTGGGAGTTCATTTTCAGAAAGATAGACGGTTTGCGCCCCGAACAGGCTGTCAAAGCAATAAAAACAGATTTACGCAAGATTGGCCGTAATGAAGAAATATTGGTATGGTTCGGACATTCATCTTACCTGATTCAAACGGGAGGAAAGCGAATATTGGTTGACCCGGTATTTTGTATGGCTTCTCCCGTATCTTTTGTCAACAAGCCATTCAAAGGTACGGAACTTTATACACCGGATGATATGCCGGACATTGATTATCTCGTGATTAGTCACGATCATTGGGATCATTTGGATTACAACACAGTCAAAAAATTAAAAGACCGGATTGGAGCAGTGATTTGTCCGTTGGGTGTTGGCGAACATTTCGAATATTGGGGATTTGATAAAGAGCGTCTGATAGAACTTGACTGGAATGAAGACGCAAACCTCGCTCCGGGCTTTATGATACATTGTTTGCCTGCCCGTCATTTCTCCGGTCGCAGACTTACTACCAACCAGTCACTTTGGGCTTCTTTCCTGCTAGAAGCTCCTTCACAAAAGATATACATTGGCGGAGACGGAGGATATGATACGCATTATGCAGAAATAGGCAACCGGTTCCCCGGCATCGACCTCGCAATTCTTGAAAACGGGCAATACAACGAAGAGTGGAGCTTAATTCATCTGATGCCCCAATATATGGCACAGACGGCCAGAGATTTAAAAGCGAAAAGAGTTCTGACCGTACATCATTCTAAATATGCGTTGGCCAAACATCGTTGGGATGAACCTCTCAAAAATGCAGAAGAGATGAAGAATAAAGATTCTCTGAATGTATTGATTCCGGAGATTGGAGAGGTCGTGGCATTAGAAAAATAGTGCTTTACCCAATCGGCTAAAGGTTTTCCCGTCTGTTATCAGTGAAATTGGTAAAACATTCTGTAATTTGTATAGTTGAAAAACAAATTTCCCTGATTAACTTTGCAAAGTTGAAATATAGATGGTTCAATCCTGACAGTTTTAGACATTTAGATATAACTACTATAAATTGAAAATTAATTAGTTTATGCTACGTACTATCAGACTTACAACCGCCATTGTGTGCTTTACACTTATTACCCTGCTCTTTCTCGACTTCACGGGTACATTGCACACATGGTTCGGATGGTTGGCGAAAATTCAATTTCTGCCGGCTTTATTAGCCTTGAACATAGGTGTCGTATTGTTTTTAGTTGTACTTACATTCCTGTTCGGACGTATCTACTGCTCTGTTATTTGTCCGTTGGGAGTGTTTCAGGACATTGTTTCGTGGGTATCCGGCAAACAAAAGAAAAACCGGTTCCGTTATTCACCAGCAATGAAATGGTTGCGGTATGGCGTTTTAGGAGTATTCATTATTATGATGGTTGCAGGATTGAACTCTTTGGCTATCTTGCTGGCACCGTATAGTGCTTATGGCCGGATAGCTTCCAGTCTTTTTGCACCGGTCTGGCAATGGGGAAACAACCTGTTGGCGTACTTCGCCGAACGAATGGATAGTTATGCTTTTTATGAGGTAGATGTATGGATAAAGAGTCTTTCGACGATGCTGATTGCCATTGTTACCCTTGTTGTTCTTTTCATTCTGGCGTGGCGCAACGGACGAACCTATTGTAATACGATCTGCCCCGTAGGTACTGTATTAGGGTTTATATCCAAATATGCGATATTCAAACCGGTAATTGATACTTCCAAATGCAATAGTTGCGGTTTGTGTGCCCGCAATTGCAAAGCATCGTGTATTAATCCGAAAGCTCATGAAATAGATTATAGCCGTTGTGTGACTTGTATGGATTGCATCGGAAAGTGTAAGCATGGAGCCATTACATACACAAGACGGAAACCTAAGAACGAAATAGCTACGAGCGAAGATACGAAAGCAAAGTCTGTCACTACTGAACAGGTAGACAATGCCCGTCGTAGCTTCCTTTCAGCATCGGCCATTTTTGCAACAACTTCTGTACTGAAAGCACAAGAGAAAAAAGTAGACGGAGGATTGGCTACTATCGAAGATAAAAAGATTCCCCAAAGAGAAAACCCTATCTATCCTCCCGGTGCTTTAAGCGCACGCAATTTCACTCAACATTGCACAGCCTGCCAATTATGTGTCTCTGTTTGTCCCAACCAGGTATTGCGCCCATCGGACAACCTATTGACATTGATGCAACCGGAAATGTCATACGAACGTGGGTATTGCCGTCCCGAATGTACTAAATGTTCGGAAGTTTGTCCTGCCGGTGCTATTCATCTCACCAGTCTTGCCGAGAAATCAGCTATTCAGATCGGACATGCCGTATGGATTAAAGAGAACTGTGTACCTTTGACAGATGGAATGGAATGTGGCAACTGTGCCCGCCATTGTCCGACAGGTGCCATACAGATGGTAGCTTCCGATCCTGAAAAAACAGATTCTCCAAAGATTCCGGTAGTAAATGTAGAAAAATGTATCGGTTGTGGGGCGTGTGAGAACCTTTGTCCGTCCCGTCCTTTCAGCGCTATTTATGTGACAGGACATCAGATGCATAGAATTATTTGATCTAAATCAGTATAAGATTATGGAAGATAAAAATAAGAAAGATATAAATAGAAGAGATTTCATTAAGATTGTAGGTATTAGTGCAGCCACGTCGACAGGGCTATTATACGGATGCTCTTCAAAAAGTACTTCCTCTTCAAGCAGCGCAACAGGAGAAGGAGAGGTGCCTAACGATAAAATGACTTACCGCACGTCTCCGACTACCGGTGACCGTGTTTCACTCTTGGGATATGGTTGTATGCGTTGGCCTCTTAAACCTGCTCCCAACGGTAATGGTGAAGTAATCGACCAAGATGCCGTGAATGGACTGATTGATTACGCAATCGCTCACGGAGTAAACTATTTCGATACATCTCCGGCATACGTACAGGGCTTTTCCGAAAAGGCAACGGGTATTGCATTGAGCCGTCACCCCCGTGATAAATATTATATTGCCACCAAGTTATCCAATTTCTCTCCCGATACTTGGTCTCGTGAAGCATCGCTCAAGATGTATCATAAATCGTTTGCAGACCTGCAGGTAGATTACATTGATTATATGCTGCTTCATGGCATTGGCATGGGAGGAATGGAAGCCCTTAAAGGACGCTACCTGGATAACGGAATGCTTGACTTTCTAGTGAAAGAACGGGAGGCAGGACGTATCCGCAATTTGGGATTCTCCTATCACGGAGATATCGAAGTGTATGATTATCTGCTTTCACGGCACGATGAATTCAAGTGGGATTTCGTACAGATACAATTGAACTATGTAGACTGGAAACATGCAAAAGAAACCAATACCCGGAATACGGATGCTGAATATCTGTATGGAGAACTGCATAAACGAGGAATTCCATCTATCATCATGGAACCGCTTTTAGGAGGACGTTTATCCAAGTTGAACGACAACCTGGTAGCACGACTCAAACAACGCCGTCCGGAAAGCAGTGTCGCTTCCTGGGCTTTCCGTTTTGCCGGTTCATTTCCGGACATTCTGACTGTGTTAAGTGGCATGACTTATATGGAACATCTGCAAGATAATCTCCGCACTTATTCTCCTTTGGAACCGTTGACAGATGAAGAAAAAGAGTTTCTCGAAGAAACGGCACAATTAATGTTGAAATATCCAACGATCCCTTGCAACGACTGCAAATATTGTATGCCATGTCCGTATGGGTTGGATATACCTGCTGTGTTGTTACATTACAACCGTTGTGTCAATGAAGGGAATGTCCCCAAGAACGGGCAGGATGAGAATTATGCGAAAGCCCGGCGTGCTTTTCTAGTCGGATATGACCGTAGCGTGCCCAAACTTCGTCAGGCAAGCCATTGCATCGGTTGTAACCAGTGTGTGGCACACTGTCCGCAGAACATTGATATTCCGAAAGAGCTGCATCGGATAGATCAATTCGTAGAACAATTGAAACAAGGTACTTTATAAAAGAAAAGATGGAAGAATTAATCAATTTACTACATACGGGAGGATATTCCTGTACTATTGCCAACAAAGGAGAAATCCGTACTTTCACTCAACGCGGTGTGGCTGATATCTATGATTTACTAACCCAGGAACCGGAGTTTCTTAAAGGAGCCTCGATTGCTGATAAGGTGGTTGGAAAGGGAGCTGCCGCCCTGATGATTCTGGGAGGTATCAAAGAGTTATATACTGATATTATCAGTACCAAAGCTCTGGAGTTGCTTCAGAAATCAGATATAAAAGTTGATTTTACAGAGGAAGTACCTTTTATCTGGAACCGTAACCATACAGAAGGATGTCCTGTAGAGACAATGTGCAGCGAAGTGGAATCAGCAGAAGAAATATTACCACTGATCCGCGATTTTCTGGAAAAGATCAGAAATAAGAAGTAAAAAGAAGAAACTTGAAACACGAAATAAAGTATGAAAAGAAATACAGCTTGTTTATTCCTGTTCGGTAGCTTGCTTTCCATCTCGGGAATGGCACAGACTAAAAAGGATAGCATACAGGCCGGAAGAAATTATATGATTGATGAAGTCGTAGTCACCGGAACACGTAATGAAACCGATGTGCGTCATCTTCCGATGACCATTTCCGTAGTCGGCAGGCAACAAATTGAGAAAAGATATGAGCCTTCTCTTTTGCCGTTGTTAACGGAGCAGGTACCGGGATTATTCACTACCAGTCGTGGCATCATGGGATATGGCGTATCTACCGGAGCTGCAGGTGGCATGAGCTTGCGTGGTATCGGTGGTAGTCCGACAGCGGGATTATTGGTACTGATTGACGGTCATCCCCAGTACATGGGGTTGATGGGACATCCGATAGCGGATGCTTATCAATCTATGATGGCAGAGAAAGTGGAAGTTTTACGTGGTCCAGCATCTGTACTTTATGGTTCGAATGCCATGGGTGGTGTGATTAATATTGTTACCCGTCGGCAACAGGAAGAAGGTGTGAAGACGAATATGCAAGTTGGGTACGGTTCATATAACACGTTGCAGACTGAATTTTCCAACCGTGTCAAGAAGGGACGTTTCAGTAGCGTCGTAACCGGATCATATAATCGTACAGATGGACATCGTCCCGATATGGGGTTCGAGCAATATGGTGGATACGCAAAGTTAGGTTATGATATCAGTTCTTTCTGGAAAGTATGGGGAGATGTGAATGTAACCCATTTTAATGCTTCCAATCCGGGGACTATCCAAGTACCACTGATTGACAACGATTCTCGTATCACTCGTGGAATGACATCGTTCGCTTTGGAAAATCATTATGAAAAGACTTCAGGAGGTTTGAGCTTTTTCTATAACTGGGGACGGCATAAAATCAATGATGGCTATCAGATAGGAAAAGAACCGCAAAAATCACATTTCAACTCTAAAGACAAAATGCTGGGTGTATCATGGTATCAGAGTGCCACTTTCTTTACCGGTAATCGTTTGACCGTAGGATTTGATTATCAACACTTCGGAGGTGAATCATGGAACAAAGTACTGGCTACGGGTGAACATACTCCGGGAGTAGACAAGCAAATGGATGAGTTTGCCGGATACGTTGATTTCCGTCAGGATATCAGCAGTTGGTTCTCACTGGACGCAGGTATTCGTGTAGACCACCATTCACACGTAGGTACAGAATGGATTCCACAAGGCGGACTGGCTTTTCATTTACCCAAGAATGCAGAACTTAAAGCAATGGTCAGCAAAGGATACCGTAATCCAACCATTCGTGAGATGTATATGTTTCCTCCTGCCAACCCGGAATTGAAACCGGAAAAACTAATCAACTATGAACTTTCCTATTCACAACGTCTGCTGGAAGGGGCATTGTCCTATGGAATCAGCCTTTACTATATCAATGGCGACAATCTGATTATGTCAAACGGACTCTTTCCTCCATTGAATATCAATTCCGGAGAGATAGAGAATTGGGGAGTTGAAACGAATATAGGCTACCACATCAATTCACACTGGAATGTGAACGCCAATTATAGCTGGTTGCACATGGAGAATCCCGTTCTTGCTGCCCCCGAACATAAATTGTATGCAGGGGCGGACTATACTTCCGGACGTTGGAGTATATCGACTGGAGTACAATATGTGAAAGGACTTTATACTTCTGTTGTAAAGGGTAGCGAGCAACAGGATCATTTTGTTTTATGGAATCTTCGTGGGAATTATCGTGTCTGCCGTTTCGCTAACCTCTTCATAAAAGGAGAGAACCTGCTGGCACAGCGTTATGAAATAAATGCAGGTTATCCCATGCCCAAAGCTACGTTTATGGGTGGTATTAATTTGAACTTTTAAATAATAAAATGATATGGAATCAACTACTGTAAAACTCTATTCGCTGAATTACGGCAATGTGAGAACTTATCTGGCAGCCTCGTTATTCATCGTTGGCAACATCCTTTTTCCCCAATTTTTTCATCTCATACCGCAAGGAGGAATAACCTGGCTGCCTATCTATTTCTTCACACTGATCGGAGCTTATAAGTACGGGTGGAAAGTCGGTCTGCTGACTGCTGTTCTTTCCCCTATTATCAACTCCTCACTTTTTGGTATGCCGATGCCGGTGGTGCTGCCTGCTATTTTATTAAAGTCCGTATTGCTCGCCATTGCTGCCGGTTGGGCCGCACAACGTTTCGGACGTATCTCCATCCCGGTATTGGTTGGCGTAGTACTTACCTATCAAGTTGTAGGGACATTGGGAGAGTGGATGTATATAGGAAATTTCTACAATGCCATTCAGGATTTCCGCATTGGAATTCCCGGAATGTGCCTGCAAGTATTCGGAGGTTATTTATTCATTAGATATTTGATTCGCAAATAACTTCCTTATCAATAACCGCTTTTCCCTGAAAAGAGTTATAAGCCTTGAAAAAGAAAGTTCTCCTCTGTTATAGATACCCATAACAGAGGAGAACTTTTTTAAATACAACGTATCTATTCGCTTTTTATTTATCAATCTTCTTCGTCATCTTCCAGTTCAGCAGAGGGATTGCCTCCTTCTTTAGCATACCTGCTCGGACTCATCTTATAGTATTTTTTGAATACTTCCCGAAAATATTTAGTTTCAGAGAATCCAACCATGTCTGAAATCTCATTAATAGCATATTCACCCTCTTTCAATAACTCGGTAGCACGTTTCAAACGCATCCCCCGAATAAACTCTGTCGGAGACTGTCCCGTCAATGCTTTCAATTTACAATAGAAACTGGTACGGCTCATGCCACTTGATTCACAGAGCACATTAACGGAAAATTCAGGGTTGTTTATATTCTCATCCACGATTTTCTTTACATTTGATATAAACTTCCAATCGAGGCTGTTAGTACCGTTTGCAGATGGAACCATTGATTTCGCTTCTATATCCAGATTGGCATATCTCATGCGCAACAGTTCCCGGTTTGCCAACAGATTAGCGATATTCGCCCGTAATATTTTCACGCTGAAAGGTTTGATGAGATATTCGTCCGCACCAATCGACAGTCCATCCAGAATATTATTTTCTTCTCCCAAAGCAGTGAGCAACAACACAGGAATATGTGAAATTTCAATATCACTTTTGATAGCCACACACAATTCATCTCCCCGCATCTCTGGCATCATGATATCAGAAAGAACCAGTTCCGGCCAATATTCTTTGATAATAATCAATGCTTCCTTTCCGTTAGCGCAAGCTTGTACATTATATATAGAAGACAATGAACTGACCAGATAGGAGCGTAGCTCATCATTGTCTTCTACAACAAGAATCCGTCGTAAATTTGGATCATCTATCGTAGCGGTTGTCTTTGCCGGTACATTCGGAGCGGGCAGTACAGGAGCCAACGCCTCAAATTTAGAAGATGCTTCGTCACTGATACTTTGAGAAGTCTTATTCTTTTTCGGAAAAACAATTTTGATTGTCGTACCTTGATGTTCGACACTATCTACACTAATTTTACCTCCATGAAGGCTCACCAGTTTTCCTACCAACATTAATCCGATACCACTACCCGTCACTTTAGAGTTAATAGCATTGCTGGCACGGAAATGAAGCTTGAACAACTTACTTTGTTCACTGGCAGGAATACCTATACCTGTATCCTTGATTATCACTTTCCATGAATCATTCGTATCGGACACGGAAATGCTGACCTTTCCATTTTCCGGAGTATATTTTAGCGAGTTCGATATTATATTCTTCAAAATAGAATCCATCTTCTCCTTATCAAACGATACATTCATATAGCTGAAAGTACTCTCGTATGTATATTCAATACGCCTAATGGCAGCATAAGAAGAGAATGAATTATATATTTCATTCATATAGGTATTCAACTCATACTCGGAAACACTCATTTTAGAGGAATATACATCCGTTCGCTCAAAATTAATCAGATTGCTGACCAGTCGTAAAAGAACTTCCACATTCCTCAATGCAATGTTCGTACGAGTTATTCCATTGTCGGTAAGCGTCTCTTCTTCCAATAATTCCTCCAAAGGTGCTTTTATTAAAGTTAATGGAGTACGTATATCATGGGCCGTATTGATGAAGAACTGCGTTTTTTCATCAGATATATTCTTTTGTTTTCTTAGATTTATCACACGTAGAACAAAATAAAATCCCCCTATTACCAACAGAATATAACACAAGATAGCCCACCAACTCGACCAAAAAGGTTGCGTGATGATAATTTTCATAGCACGTTCCTGAAAAACAATGTCATGTTCTTCTCTGGATATAGCACGTACATGAAGAATATATCTACCTGGAGGCAAATTGGTAAAACGAATCAAATTATTTGCTCCCGGTTGAGTCCATTTCTCATAAAAGCCTTCTAATTTCCATGAATATAGTGCATTTCCGGGAGAATCATAATTGATTGTAGAAACTTCAAATGAAAACGTATTCTCATCATAAGCCAGCTCTAATACATCTGTCTCATCGATACTTTTCTGTAAAGGAGAATCCTTGACACCCGGATAAACAGGTTGATAAGACAGATGAAAGTCGCTAAATACCAATCTGGAGAACTTATAATCCGGGAATTTCACATTCATCGGAAGTTCAATTGCTCCATCCGTACTACCGAATACAAAGTTTTTATTTTTACGCACCGTTCCTGCCGCTGCGTTAAAGTATGCAGGCAACAAGCCTTCTCCTCTAGTCCAATTACGAAATATCTTTTCTTTAGTATGAAAACAGGTTATTCCGTTCTCTGTACTCATCATTATACGTCCATCTACTTCCGGCAATATTGTAAATATTCTATTTGAAACTAAAGCAGAATTATCAGAAAAATAATGTTCGAAAGTCTTATCTTGAGGATTATAGATAAATACTCCCATACCATTTGTCCCGATATATAACAACCCATTATCTGCCTGATAAAGCGTATTAATATAAGTGATTCCTATCTCCATTTCAATATACTGATATTCACCAGTATTTCGATTCAATAAATACAAGCCAGCAGCAGTTCCGATCCACATATTATCTTTGTCTTTTTCAACAATTGATGTTATGGAATTCAGTCCCGGATATAGACGTGCACTGTTAGTCTCCAAATCAAAACATTTTAGATTATAATAGCCTCCCGACCAGATATGTCCTCTTGAATCTTTAACTATATCACGAATATATTTATCCGGACGCATATTGACGTGAGAAAGAAGGTAAGGAGAGAAGTATTCAACTGATAGCGTTTCTTTATTTATTTTATAAATGCCGGAAGTATATCCTCCTGCCCATATAATGCCAGGAGCCACTTCACATAAAGTAATAAATATATGATTCTTGTCCTTTAGTTGATGATTAAAAGAGCTTAGAAATGAATGCCACTGACCTGTTTTTGAATTATAAAGACTAATACCATTACTAGTTCCAAACCACAGATCACCTTCATGATCTTCGATAACCGCTTGTACCTGATCATTGATTAATGACTGTGCATTACCCATAGCATGTTTCATCCAATGATAATTTTCATAGCGATTATCAATCACTGTAATTCCTGTTGGATAATTAGCAAGCCATATCCGCTTTTCTTCATCTACAAAAACATCATTGATATTATTTCCATTCATTTCATTATAACTCTGATAATTAGCAATAATGTAATCTTCCAGTTCACAGGTATTTACGTTAACTTTATACACCCCCATTCCTTCCGTTGCAATCAGTAACTCTGTTTCATTCAATGGGCTGATACGAGCTATGTTTACATCACTAAGATCAGCGTCCGGACGTATAATTTCCTGTGTATTCATATCGTACACAAAAACTCCTCTTTCAAATGAACCAATGAACAATCTTTTTAATTGCCGATGAAAATACAGTTCACTCACCTGTGCATGAAAATAGTCCAGTGTTTCAACAGGCATGGTCTCTAAAATACCATTCTCCAGTTTGACATATCGTACGCCCGTCTCCGTTGCTATAAAGAAATGGTGCTCATCTACTTGTTCTATTGCCGTAATACTACTATGCAATACATTGGGAAATCGAACTATATGAGCATCTTTAATATTATACAGCAATACAGTATCTTTACGACATATCCAGATATTATCATTGCGATCCAGATAACCACAACTTATTGCTTCAGAGGTATCCGGTAATTTATATACCATTTTGAAATCGTCTCTGTCGGCTTCGTATTGAAAGACTCGTCCTTGTTTGCCAACCACCCATATACCGATATGTGGTTCTGTATATAACCATCCCAAACGTATGGGAGCATCCAAAATAGTGCCTTCTTTATTTAATTTATAGTGTTTTATATCTTTACCGTTGTATCGGTCCATCCCTTCATTTGTAAGAAACCACATATAGCCCTGAGCATCTTTCTGAATATTGAATATCCGGCGATTGCTCAAGCCATCTTCTATTCCTATATATTTGTATGTTTGTGCTGTAACCCAAACAGGAAAAAAGAGAAGAATATATACAATGTATTTCATATAAATAGTTGTTTTTTAAACTACTTCTAACGATCATATAAACATAACAGTTAACGAAACTAGACAAAAACAATGACAAATGCAAAGAAATAGGAGAGATTCTACAAGAAAACATCTATTTAGAAACATTTTTATTTCCAAAGTTGATTATTTACTTTGCGAAGTTGATTTATCTGAAAGTGTTCTTTTGCTATATGTTATAATTAGCGCATGTTTTGTTTTTGTTAATTTAACTAATCAGATTTGATTCCAGTTTCTTCTTATAGACCCATATACTTATTGTAAAATAAATAAGTGCCTGTATCCAGAGAGTTATATATTCCGGTCTGATATCAGCCATACTGGCTCCCATAGAATTCAGTTTCACAAAAGCGAGTGTGCCTGGTGCAGCTGGGAAAATGTAATGGACTACTTTCCAATACCAGGGCATTAGTTCCATTGGATAGGAAACGCCGGAAAGAAAGATTAATCCTACGGAGAAGAAGGCGATCATGAGTAGGGGAGCTTCAGAATCCGTAAAATACCTGGATGCAGCCAATCCCAAGAAAGAAGTTGCCATCAAATATGGAATCAATAATAGTACGATGTACAATCCGTTTCCAATATTGGGGATGCTGAAAAAGTGAGGGAGCAAGCCTAATAGAAAAAAGGCAAAGATGGCATAAAGAGTACAGTACACGGACGTTTTTCCTGCCACTATACGAATAGCAACTCCCCAGCCATACCCCAAAGGAGTATATGCACGGATTCCTTTACTACTGTATTCTTCTCCGGTCACCATACCAATAACCATCAGCAAGGTCTGGAAAATTATAATCATCATGACTGCCGGAATAAGATAGGAACCATATCCTTCGGTATAATTGTAGAGTGCAGTGCCTTCCACATTGATCGGTTTCGCCATAGCTACGGCGAGCAATCCTTGTGGTGGAAGAAACACTGCTTCATCTGGCCGGTATTTATCATTAATAGCCAGCATGACACGTGAAGAAGCACCTTGCAAAGCTTCGAAATACAAGAAGGCATCAGTAGTTGCATAAAGGGAAAATACGGCTTCATCTCCCCGGAACACCCGTTCCTCAAAATCATGAGGCAGGTAGAGTATTCCCTGTACTTTGCCTTCTTTCATCCATTCTTTTGCTTCGTGATAGTCCATAGCCTGACTAAAAATCTCTGCTTGGGGAGTAGCATCCAGCCAACGGATAAAATCACGGCTCAATTCACTGTGCGAATTGTCGACTACGGCAACAGGTACATCGGTTACAATATTCGGTGCATACATATAATTGTAGAGCAACCCGTAAACGAAGATTCCTCCCATCAACACCAGTAAAACCGCATAACTGGTACTGATAGCTAGAAATTCACGACGAATGATGAATGACAACTGTTGTAACTTACTTAATGTTTTCATACTTATGACTTTCTATAGCTCGTTTTAAATGAGGAAGCAGCGACAGGGCCAGCAACGGGAAGATACAGAGTATCACAGCCGACGGCCAAAGATGGATAAACCCACCGCCTCCATAGAGCATGGTTTGCATCATTTCCGTAAAATGACGGACAGGGAACAAATTGGAAGCATCCCTCACCAACGGATACATATTGGGAACCGGAAAGGTTACTCCGGACAAAGTAGCCCCCAGAGAACCTACCATAGAAACTACACTTATAACCAACGATATTGCCGGAAACAGCGAGAATAAAAACAGCCCTAAAGCCTGTGTTGCAATGATGAAAAGCACAGTCATGATATTCATTAACCACCAACTCCCCTGAAAAGGAATATGCAAAATACCAAACATGACGTAATTAGCCAACCATCCTATCAGTATATATATAATGGTATAAGGTAATAATTTACCTAAAACAGCTGTCACTATATTGCCTTTTGCAGTCGCCAGCCAATCATCTGCTGTGCGGAACTTGATTTCAATGCCAACCGCATACACGGTAATCAACAGAATCAAAACCTGAAACAGCACAAAGAAAAAGGGCTGACTTAAATATACCGAATAATCCAGACTAGGGTTATATATCGGATGGTTATTAGCTTGTACGGGTAATAAAAAGGTGGTAATCTGATCCTGTTCTACTCCGAGTGCCATCGCTTGCATCACCACAGGAGAAAGAGCCACCGGAGCTAAGGAAGTTTCGAATGCCGCCATCAACTCACCACCTACCGACATTAATGCATAATGATAATAGTAGGAGAGTGTTGCATTCTTTCCGGTAATCGCATTCTGTTCAAATTGGGGAGGTATGGAAAGATATCCATAAATCTCTTTCTTTTGCACAGATTCACGGGCAGCTGCTTCATTTACAAAATGCTTTGTCACTTTAAAAGTTGGTACGGCAGAAATATTCCTGACTATCGTCCGGGAAGTAGCAGTATTATCCTGATCGACAATACCAATAGGAATGTTTTCCATCTGTCCGTTACCAAAGATCGTAGCCATAAAGAAAAGGGTGAACAATGGCAAGACAATGCAGACACCAAAATAAAGGCGCCGTGAAGTCATTCGCCGCCACTCTCTGAGCAGTACGGAACGAAAAGGGGAATATGTTTGTGATTCATCCATTCTCTGGTTTATTTGATGTCGATTAATCTAAAGTCAATAACACGGACATGCCGGGACGCAAGTCATCCACCTTTTGGGTTGGACGGGCATGAATCTCAAAGGTACGTAAGTCATAACTTCCGGTTTGCTTGGTTGATTTCCAGGTAGCAAAACTGCCTAGCGGACTAATATAATAGATTTTGAATTCAATATTTTTTTTACCGATAGCGGGCACATCCGCAACAAATGTTTCGTCCATTTTAAATTGCGGCATCAGATCTTCACGCACGTTAAGAACAACATGTATATCATCCATCACCACCAAATTCATAATGGGAGTTCCCGGTGCAACCAACTCTCCACGTTTAGGGAAGATTGTTGCTATCTGACCGTTTTCCGGAGCGGTCAACCGAGCATCGACCAGCAAAGCCGAGACTTCATCCACTGTGCTTCGAGCAGCATCCACCATGCTGGCAGCAGACGCTTTATCTTCTTTTTGTGCACCATCTACAGCCATCTGATACTGTTCATAGGCAGCACGTTCGGCTGCTACAGCCGCTTTATACATAGCTTCTACTTCATCCTTTCTTTGAGAAGTAATGACACTGTCCTTATATAAAGTAAGAATACGGTTGTAAGTTGTCTGGGCGAGAGTAAGGTCGCTCTTCGTTTTATTCCATAATTGCAGTGCAGTAGCCACGATCTGACGACGGGTTCCGGCATCTATTTTCTTGTTCTGTTGCACCGCCACCTGTTCCAAGGCATTCACTTGTTGATACTTGGCATGTACTTCAGGGCTATTAATGACGACAAGAGTATCTCCCTGGTGTACCCAGTCTCCCTCCTGAACGAAGAAAGTGTCGATACGGCCGGGAAGTTTCCCACTGATACGGATTTCTGTTGCTTCAGCTTGTCCCTGCAAGACCAGCGGCTGTTTATGCATTAATATAACTCCCAGGCCGGTGAAAATACCGACAGCCAGAAGAATGATGACAAAAGCCCATGATAGGGTTTTACTAGTTGGTTTCATTGTTTGTTACGGTTTAGGTTGATAGTTTGCAAATTGTTCCGGTGTGCCACAAAGCGAGAGTAGATTCATTAGTGCCACATCATATTCATAATATGCTGCCAGGCGAGCCACTTTTACACTGGCAAGCATGGTTTCAGCATCAATAACTTCGGTAGAAGTTGCCATCCCTTCTGTAAATGATTTCTTTCGGATGCGTACCAATTCTTCACTTAAGGCAATCGTTGCATTTAAAGCTTTTACATTATCCTGTGCCTTTTCCAGCTGCGTGTAAAGCTTATCTACCCCAACAGCCAGATCATCACGGGCTTTCATCTGCCCTAAAGCCAGAGTTTGTTCCGTTAATTTCGATTGCCGCACTCTTTTTTCACGATCCAGTCCGTCAAAGAGGTTCCATGTAAAACCAATGCCTACCATGGTACGCGGTAATAAATTACTCTGAATGCCATGCGAATACAAGGTCTGTTTTCCGAAAAGGGCTATATTCGGCAAATAACCGCTTTGGGCAATCCGCACTTCTTGTTTGGCAATATGCTGCTGCAGCTGTAATTGGTTGAGTGTATAGTTCCCACTGTTTACTGAAAGATCAAATAGCATTTTAGGTGGCAATGAATCATTCATAAAAAGGGGAGAGGTAGGAATGATATTGGCATCTGCATCCTTTTTATTCAGCAAAACCTTTAAGGCACTTTGCACTACTGTTTCTTCTTTTCGCGCAGCTTCCAATGCACGTTTGGCTTCATCCATATTTACCTGGGCAAAAAGCCTTCCTGCTTTGTCAATCATTCCTGCTGCCTCTAACTTCAAGGCATTTTCATAATGTTTCTTCAATCCGTTGTAGGTTTCTTCACGAACCGTCACAATTTGTTGTGCCAGTCGAAGCCCGTAATAGCTTTCAACCAATAAACTTTGCTGATTGGCCGATACCTGTGCCCGACTTTCCCGTGCCAGATCAACCATCGTTCTTCCGATGTTGGTGGCATGAAAACGCTTACCACCGGAAAAGAGTACCCACTCGGCTGATAAATCAACAGTTGTCAAATTTCTTGGAGTCAAAGGAAATATAAGGGTATTTGCCCCAATTTGATCCAGTATAGACGAAATGATCTGGTCATCCGGAATAATGGAATGTACAAAGTCTTTAGCCGGATCGGTAAACTGCGATAAAGGCTGTTTAACTTCGATCTTCTCCGACATGTGTACAAACGCACCTGTAGACTGAAGACTGGGATACCAAAAAGCATTCAACTTATCACGTTCAGCCTTCGCAATCTCAATACTCTTATCCGCTATTTTCAGACTCTGATTTCCTTGATTCAACAGATGCAGTGATTCTTCGAAACTTAATGGTGTCTGTGCATCTATCTGACCGATGGAAAAATACAAAGTCAATAGTATACAAAGTCGCTTATTTTTTTTCATACTGGTTAGGTTATATCTGAATTTGAGATATTCTAACAGATGAAAAGAGAGGTTTGTTCATCAGAAAGAATATAGCAATACAACAAAAGAAGGTTTCAACGCTTTTTTATAAGATGTTCTATTTTTCATCTTCTCTTTGAATCACGTTTGTATCATTTCTATCAGATAGAAAAAATGATGCATAAAATAATGCAAGTATATGCAATAAGCGTGTTATTAATGGATATAAACTACTTGATTATACAAAATATAAATGCATATTGGAGTTGTTTCTTTAAAGGAAAAGCTCTGTTCCTTTAAATGGAACCAACCGTTGGTCGGTGAGAAGCGTGTTCTCCCTTTAAAAGGAAGCTACCAAATAGCCCATAAAGTACCTGTTTGTTTCTAAATCTTATTTATTTTGCTAGAAACTAAATCTGTCAATTTGAAATAATATAAGCAACTTTATTCTCACATATTCAATATTCATTCTCTATTTAGAACCTAGTGATAGATTATTCACTAAAATAGTTTATATCTGAATCTTATTAACCGGAAATCCTGGAGTTTTTTCTATAGCGACTATCGTCAATCTGTATATTTTTAATTATACGGGCTACTAATATGCGTTTTTTTATATCCGGTTGTTTTTCATCAAAACAAAAGAATTGAAGATGCTTTGATTTCTCTTTTTTCTTGCATTAAAATTTCTGCGATTTTATTTGAGATATAAAAATTATGTTTACCTTTGCATCACCATTTCATAAGGCTTTTGAGTCGAGAAATGCAGTAAATATGCGGTAATAGCTCAGTTGGTAGAGCGGCGGCTTCCCAAGCCGCAGGTCGCGAGTTCGAGCCTCGTTTACCGCTCTTTTGAAAATCAGGTGGTTATCTTAAATAAACTGCCTGATTTTTTATTTTTCAAGCCCCCTTTTCTATGGTTTTATCTATTATCGGAGGAAACCTAAACTGAACTATTGTAGAATAACCCTAATTGAATAACCAATATGGCTAAGAAAATAGAGAAATATCTCCCCGTAGATTACAGTGACAGTTTTTCCATAGAAGTTACAGAAAATCGTTTGTCTCCTAAAGATATTATTTTAAAAGTCTTTGCTCATAACCCCGCTTGGCTCCGAATGTTGTATGCAATAAGGGCCTGTTTAGTCAAACCTTTCGGTATAGAAACTAAAGCTATTGAAAGTGAAGAACTTATTATAGAGGAAGACAAGCAAGAAGCAATTATGAGAAAAGACGATAAACATTTATTGTTTTATGTCGATATTTTCATTACACCATTGGAAACAGGAAAACAAATGATTGAGGTTACCACATTAGTAAAATACCATAATTGGGTAGGAAAGGCTTATTTCTTTTGTATAAAACCTTTTCATCGGGTCATAGTGCCTTTAGTTCTCAAAAAGGCGCTATGCTGAACAAGCATAGTCGCGGATGCAACGATATAACGAATATGAAAAATGAGATATGTAATATAGAAGCAAATGACTTTAGAAAATTAATGCATGAAGAATAGGGCAGTTCATGCATTTTTCGTATTTTTGCACCCTGTTTTAACACTCAAGAAAACTTTAAATAGAAAAATATAATGGCAAAAGAACTGAAAGACCTTACCAAACGTAGTGAAAACTACTCACAGTGGTATAACGATTTGGTGGTAAAAGCTGATTTGGCAGAACAATCTGCCGTGCGCGGATGTATGGTGATTAAGCCTTACGGATACGCTATCTGGGAGAAAATGCAACGTCAATTGGACGACATGTTCAAGGAAACAGGACACGTAAATGCATATTTCCCGCTATTAATCCCGAAATCATTCTTAAGCCGCGAAGCAGAACACGTAGAAGGGTTTGCGAAAGAGTGTGCCGTAGTAACACATTATCGCTTGAAGAATGCAGAAGACGGTTCAGGAGTCGTAGTAGATCCTGCAGCTAAATTGGAAGAGGAATTAATTATCCGTCCGACATCAGAAACAATCATCTGGAATACTTATAAGAACTGGATTCAGTCATACCGTGACCTGCCTATTCTCTGCAACCAATGGGCGAACGTTTTCCGTTGGGAAATGCGTACCCGTCTTTTCCTGCGTACTGCCGAATTCCTGTGGCAAGAGGGACATACCGCTCATGCTACCCGTGAAGAAGCAGAGGAAGAAGCAATCAGAATGTTGAATGTATATGGTGAATTTGCAGAAAAATATATGGCTGTTCCCGTTGTAAAGGGAGTGAAATCAGCCAATGAACGTTTTGCAGGTGCACTTGACACTTACACAATAGAAGCCATGATGCAGGACGGAAAAGCATTGCAAAGTGGTACTTCCCACTTCCTGGGACAAAACTTTGCAAAGGCATTCGATGTTCAGTTCGTTAACAAGGAAAACAAGTTGGAGTATGTTTGGGCTACTTCATGGGGTGTTTCTACTCGTTTGATGGGTGCATTGATTATGACTCACTCGGATGACAACGGATTGGTATTACCTCCACATTTGGCTCCGATTCAGGTAGTAATCGTTCCTATCTATAAGAATGACGAACAACTGAAACAAATTGACGCTAAAGTAGAAGGCATTGTAGCTAAGTTGAAAGCATTGGGTATCTCTGTGAAATATGATAATGCAGATAACAAACGCCCGGGCTTCAAATTCGCTGATTATGAATTGAAGGGTGTACCTGTTCGTTTGGTTATGGGTGGTCGCGATCTTGAAAACAACACTATGGAAGTGATGCGCCGTGATACACTGGAA
Source organism: Bacteroides sp. MSSM.1001136sp1_RTP21357st2_D2_RTP21359_211015 (assembly GCF_040913205.1). NCBI lineage: Bacteria > Pseudomonadati > Bacteroidota > Bacteroidia > Bacteroidales > Bacteroidaceae > Bacteroides > Bacteroides sp. MSSM.1001136sp1_RTP21357st2_D2_RTP21359_211015. The sequence goes on from NZ_JBDFVF010000008.1 coordinate 132,586, forward strand.
AAAGAAACGGTTACTTGTGAAGGCATTGAAACATACGTTCAGAATTTGCTTGAAGAAATGCAAGCTAATATCTACAAGAAAGCATTGGACTACCGTAACTCCAAGATTACAACAGTAGACACCTATGACGAATTTAAAGAAAAAATCGAAGAAGGCGGATTTATTCTGGCTCATTGGGACGGAACTACCGAAACAGAAGAAAAGATTAAGGAAGAAACCAAAGCAACTATTCGTTGTATTCCGTTCGATTCATTTGTTCCGGGCGACAAAGAACCGGGTAAATGTATGGTTACAGGTAAACCATCTGCTTGCCGTGTCATATTTGCACGTTCTTATTAAATAGAAATTGTATATCATTATAAAAAGGATGAAAGCGATTGAATCGTTTTCATCCTTTTCTTTTTTTCCTTCCATATTATATTATTTATGGCCTATCCTAACAGTTCATTAGACATTCAATAGTTATTTCAAGCTCTTTTTTCAATCCATTTCAGTTTTATTTCAGAAATATCCCTTTTCTTTGTAGTATGTAAAAAAGAAAGGAGACAAAATTATGAAGATATTGATTGTAGAAGACGAACCCTCTTTGAGAGAACTGATTCAATGTTCACTTGAAAAAGAACGTTACGTTGTAGAAACAGCCAGTGACTTCAATTCTGCTCTACGCAAAATTGAAGATTACGACTATGATTGTATCTTATTGGACATCATGCTACCGGACGGAAGCGGACTTGATCTTCTTGAACGACTGAAAGCTCTCCATAAGCGGGAGAACGTGATTATTATTTCCGCGAAAGACTCTCTGGAAGACAAAGTTTTGGGATTAGAACTGGGAGCGGACGATTATTTGCCAAAGCCATTTCATTTGGTTGAACTAAATGCACGAATTAAAAGCGTGATTCGTCGCCATCAGCATGATGGAGAGATTGATATCCGCCAAGGCAACGTACGGATAGAACCGGATAAATATCGTGTATTTGTCAACGAGCAGGAAGTGGAACTAAATAGAAAAGAATATGATATCCTGTTATATTTTATCAATCGCCCTGGGAGATTAATCAATAAAAACACTTTGGCCGAATCAGTGTGGGGAGACCATATCGATCAGGTCGATAATTTTGACTTCATATATGCACAAATCAAGAATCTTCGCAAAAAGCTCAAAGATTCCGGTGCAACTATTGAAATTAAAGCAGTCTATGGATTTGGGTATAAAATGATAGTAGAATAAAAAAGAAAGAAATTATTGTCCATGAAATTAATATATTACATCATTCTTCGTATTACTCTTGCTCTGACCCTTATACTGACGGTCTGGGCTATCTTCTTTTATGTTACGATGATCGATGAAGTCAACGATGAAGTGGATGATGCTTTGGAAGATTATTCGGAAACCATCATTATCCGGGCATTGGCAGGAGAGGAGCTACCTTCTAAAACCAATGGCTCCAACAATCAATATTATATGATGGAAGTAAGCAAAGAGTATGCGGAAAGCCGGGAGGATATTCAGTATAAAGACTCTATGGTATACATTGAAGAAAAAGGAGAGACCGAGCCGGCACGTATTCTTACTACTATCTTTAAAGATGATGAAGGACGATACCACGAGCTGACAGTATCAACTCCCAGCATTGAAAAAGACGATTTGAGAGATGCCATCCAGGTGTGGATTATATTTTTATATGTAGCTTTATTATTCTGCATTATTATCATTTCCGTATGGGTATTTTACCGGAATATGCGACCGCTCTATGTACTTCTACACTGGCTGGACGGTTATCAAACAGGAAAAAGAAATAAACCTTTGAGTAACGATACTCAAATCACGGAATTCCGGAAATTAAATGAGGCTGCCATTCGTTATGTGGAACGTACGGAGCAGATGTTCGAACAACAAAAACAGTTTATCGGAAATGCTTCACACGAGATACAAACTCCACTTGCTATCTGCCGTAATCGATTGGAAATGTTGATGGAAGATGATTCGCTATCAGAAAAACAACTGGAAGAACTGATGAAAACGCATCAGACTTTAGAATACATTACTAAATTAAACAAATCCCTATTATTGCTTTCCAAGATTGATAATGGTCAGTTTACGGATACCAAAGAATTGGAACTCAATGTACTTCTCAAACAATATCTGCAAGATTACGAAGAAGTTTATGATTATCGCAACATAGAAGTCACGATAGATGAACAAGGCGTTTTCAAGGTGACAATGAACGAATCCCTGGCTGTTGCTTTGCTCACTAACCTCCTGAAAAATGCATTTGTACATAATATTGATGGAGGACATATCCGAATCACCGTTACTAAGAACGGTATTACTTTCCGAAATTCGGGAGTGGAACATCCGCTGAACAAGGAACATATCTTCGAACGTTTCTATCAGGGTAGCAAAAAAGAAGGATCTACAGGGCTGGGATTAGCTATAGCCGATTCCATCTGTCGTTTGCAACATCTGAATATAAAATATTACTTCGAGCAGAATGAACATTGCTTCGAGATTTCCCAATCATAAGATTCATCTGAAAAACACAGAGGACACGGATTTTAAGTGAACGACCTGTCGGTTATCATAAAACCAATTTGTCAGGTATATCCATCCACCTGTTTCTCCGTGTCCTCTGCGTCTTTTATAGTGAGCAGGTTATCGGGATCGTATTTCTCTCCTCATAAACATGATATAAGAAATAGCGAAGCAAATAACCGTTGCCGCAATCAATCCGGTCAACTGTGGCCATACAACTAAAAGACTTTGTCCCAATGGGAGCGGACTAGGGATAGCTCCCTGTACCTGTTCCATAGTCAATGGCCCCAAACTTCTGACAGAAGGCATCAATAGTGTGGTGGTAGCTTCATTAAACAGTTCACTCGGTGCCAAACGCATCAACCCTAGAATAAACTTCTGATAACTGATAATCTGATAAGGTGATGCCATCTGTGACGGACTCAACCCTTTTGCCACCAAATTAACAATCATGGTATAGAATACACTAAAAAACAGCCAAACAGCCACAGATGCTAAGGCAGAAGCCGCTGCCTGACGGAAACGGAGTGAGAACAGAATAGCCAGATTCAACCAGAATGCTACATAAAAGATACTGGTAATGATGAAGAAAACAATTCTCCAAAACTCTTCTGCCGTAGGAGGAATACCAATAGCAATCAGCCCACATCCCATCACCAGAAAGCCCAATACAAACAACATGATACCTATCACAATCAAAGCAGCCACAAACTTCGCATTGATAATGCAATCGCGATGAATAGGCTGGGACAGCATACGGCTCAATGTTCCTTTATTTTGTTCGGAATTGACTGCATCAAATCCCAAAGCGATTCCCAATAGGGGACCTAAGAAGTTAATAAACAGCACAAAAGAGGGGAGAGTCCCATCTGAAACCGTAAACAACTTCAAGAAAAGAAACGAACCGTCCGGATCATTAGGTTTGATGGCTTCACTAATATTGGTGAGTGCTGTATATAGCGACCCCATACAGGTAAGTGCTATAATACCTATTAGTATAATAAAACGCCAACTTTTGACATGATCGGAAATTTCCTTGTTGACGATAACCCAAAAAGGATGATTGACTTTATTCATGTCTTTCTCCTCCTTCCTCAAAATAATGGTTATAAATATCAGACAATTCCTGCTTCTTATCTTTCAATTCTGCCATATCGATCAAAGCAAGTAATTGGCCATTACTGAACAAACCTACCCGGTCGCACACTTTCTGTACCTGATCCAGATGATGGGAAGAGAAAAGCACTGTCAGTCCTTCTTCTTTACTCAACCAGCGAATCAGTTCGATAAATTCCTGAACACCTGCAGGGTCAATCCCTGAAGTCGGCTCATCGAGAATAATAATCTCCGGATTTTTAATAAGTACATCAGCCAATCCCAACCGCTGTCTCATACCACGAGAGTATTTCCCTGTCTTTTTGGCTAACTGATCTTCAAGGCCTACCCGCTTCATCAGTTCCATAGCCTTGGTTTTTGCCTCTTTATCAGAAATACCATTTAATCGCGCTGTATAGATCAAATTCTCCGGTCCTGTCATATCATCATAGAATCCTACATCTTCTGGCAAATACCCAATTTTCCTTTTTACTTCAATGGGGTGTGTAGTAGAATTGATTCCACAAATTTCAACTGTTCCCGAAGTAGGCTCTGTCAATCCCAACATCATTAAGATAGTAGTTGATTTTCCAGCACCATTCGGTCCCAGTAATCCGAAGATTTCTCCTTTCCGGATATTCAGGCGAATATGATCTACAGCAGTGAAATTACCGTATTGTTTGGTCAAATCGGTAAGTACGATCACTTGTTCGCCCATAATTTACCTCCTTCCATATTTACGGAACAGATAGTAAACCACGCCGATGGTGGCAATAATGATAAGAACGCCTACCCATCCCCATATCATCGGAGTTTTTACTGCAACTCTGAACTGCGCATCTGCATTTACTTCAGGAGTTTTTGCCATGATGGTAGTCACATAGTCGCCTGGCAATGCTTTTTTAGAAGCTTTCAAAGTAGCCATAACCGTTGATGTCTCTCCGGCTTTTAGTGCATCGATTTTTGAAGGTTCGAAAGTTACTTCCCAGTCAGCAGGTTTATTAGCAGACAGCTGAATATCTTTCAGTAATGAAGAACCTGTATTTCTGACTTCCAGTTCTATTTTCTTTATATCACCTGCTGTGACATCTGTACTCAATAACCCACGGGGAGTAGTCAGTTCCATTTGATAAGAGCCAGTAACAACCACTTCTAGTTCCAATTCGGCAGAAGTGGTACCTGTAGCGGCGCGTACCGGAATTTTGTAACTGCCGGCTTCTACATTGGCAGGAGGAGTAATATCTATACTTACATTTTGAGTGCTGTTGGCTTCCACTTGTGCAGAAGTGGCTTGCTTATAGTTAGGTTTAAAAACTACATTCCAACCTCTGGGTGCATTAGCCATCAAAGCATACAGCTGCTGGTCGGCAGTCTGATTTTTTAAAGTGGCGCTGAAAGTGAAGGTTGATTTGGAATTTCCCTGCATGTTGGGTTGGTCGGTAGTAAATTCAGTCTGGTATGTTCCTTTTTGAGCAACCACCACATCCAACGGAAGTTTGGCGTTTCCGGCATATACCACAAAGTGATAATTACCTTTATTCACTTTTAATGGGACTTCGACTTTTAAATTGAAAGTCTTTTTCTCTTTGGGAAGTACCGATAGTTGGCTAAGGCTCCAGCCACCGGATTTCATCTCGTGTTTCCAACTGGAGGACAATCCGCTGACAGAAAGATTCGCATTCGTCAACTGGTCTGTGTTGTTGATAAGATCAATACTGTAGTCAATTGACGCTCCGGGAGATACGGAGATTTTTGTGTAAGGTGTGTACAGAATCACGCTCTTAGGTATTGAATCATTGGCGTGCGTGTAACTCATAGGGATCATCCCCAATAGAATAGCTAATAATAAAAAATAATTTGTTCTCATAGTCATACAAAAGTTCTTATGGTTGTTTAATATGAATATTGTCAAATTTGTGTGTGCAAAAATAAACGATGTATCTATTAGTAGTTTTAAAAGAATCCTAAAGAATCTAATTTCAAGAAGAAATTATAGTGACACTATCCCTATAGGATGGTGACGGTATCCTTTATGTATAGTGACGCTATGTTAACCGGATAGCGTCACTATATTTTTTCGATTTTTTTTTCGGAAATTCTCAAAATTCCCAAATCTTTTCAGATTCTCCTCTCATCTTTGCATTATCAAATTAATAATAATAGTAAAAACCAATATTAAAAAACAACGATTATGAAAAAGTTAGTATTCTTATTAGTGTGTCTTTTCACTTTGCAAACAGTAGCTCGTGCAGATGACGACAAACCAATCCAGGTAACTCAAATGCCACAACCGGCACAGCAGTTTATCAAACAGCATTTTGCCGACAGCAAAGTAGCATTAGCCAAAATGGAGAGTGATTTCTTTTATAAAAGTTATGAAGTGATTTTCACGAATGGCGATAAAGTGGAGTTTGACAACAAAGGCAACTGGGAAGAAGTGAACTGCAAATATAGTTCTGTACCTACAGCAATTATTCCGGCAGCTATTCAGAAATACGTAACGACCAATTACCCTGATGCTAAAATTCTAAAAATTGAGAGAGATAAGAAAGATTATGAAGTAAAACTGTCCAACCGTACGGAACTGAAGTTTGACCTGAAATTTAATTTGATTGATATTGATTTCTAAACCTATTTAAATTGAACAAAGATGAAACTAAAGATTTATACACTTTTACTGGCACTAAGCGTCACATGGAGTCTGCAAAGTTGTGACAACGATGACGATGGTTCAATAGCTGTTCCTGCCGAACTTCAAAGTGCATTTTCATCCAAATTCCCTAATGCTGCAAATGTGAAGTGGGAAACTAAGTCTGGATATTATGTAGCAGATTTCTATGACGGATATGAAGCATCTGCATGGTTCACCCAAGATGGTAAATGGCAAATGACAGAAACGGACATTCCTTACAATGCATTACCACAAGCAGTAAAAATGTCTTTTGAGAACAGCGAATATGCCTCATGGAAGCGGGATGATATAGACAAACTGGAACGGACAGGCGTTGAAACTGTTTTCGTAATTGAAGTCGAAAAGCAGAATCAGGAGGTCGATTTGTATTATTCTGCTGATGGAACTCTGATTAAAAGCATTGTAGACACTGATGATGATAACAGCGAACATCTTCCTGTACAATTGACTGAAGCTATGAAAAACTTCATCAATGAAAAGTATCCGAATGCAAGAATCATGGAAGTAGACGTTGAAGATGATAGAAATGATTGGGATTTTGGATTTACAGAGGTAGATATCATTCATAATGGAATCTCAAAAGATGTATTGTTCAACCAGACTGGAAATTGGTATTCTACTTCATGGGAAATATGTCAGAATGAATTGCCTGAAGCAGTAAACAATACTCTCAATAATCAATATGGAGAATATCGTTTTGACGAAGCGGAGTATATTGAAAAAGCAGATGGTAGCATATATTATCGAATTGAACTTGAGAAGGGGGATGTAGATAAAGTAGTAAACATAGGCGAGAACGGTACTGTCCTTTCATAGGTCAAAGTGCATAATTCTGAAACATAATTCTCACAAACAACAAACGATGACATAATTCCTGGGGGATATGTCATCGTTTATTATTTTTTTACTGCTCCTGTACACGTTTTCTTTTCACTGCCGATTTAGCAGTTTTATCAGTGATGCTGTCCGTTTGTTGCGGTTTCACCTTTTCAGCTTCTTCCCGTTTCCGCTTATTGCGTAACCGCCATTTATTCCAGAAATATAGATCACTCCATTTATTGAAATCCTTTTTATACATGATACCTACACCTTGTGTAGTCAAGTTTGTTTTTGTGTAATAACGGTCATTTGTCTCATTATAAGCCTTCAAACGAATATCTCCCGAACGGGTAATCAGCCATTCTGCTTCAAAGTCTCCTACAAAGTTAGTATTAGCCATCGGATTATCCCGATAACCGAAGTTTCCGTTTATCAATAAACGGTTATTCAATAATTGTCCCGACAAAATACCTTCTACTTCCATGTCTGTCCAACCCTTATCACCCGTACTCAAATTCGTACCGATATTCCAGTTATTCGTTTCAAAGACCTGTGAAAGTGCATTGTTCAACTGGCCGGAGAGAGTAGATGAGAGCACCGATGACATCACATTCGAATTCTGATTATTATTACGGGCATCTTCCGTATAGAACTTGCCAATACCCAGCAAATAAAGAATCTGCATATTCATTTGCTCTTCCGTACTGATATAATTACGTACCAATGTTTGTATTTCATCTCTTTCATTCGGAAGCTCAATACCCAGTTTGATAGTCGGTCGTACCAGCATACCACTTAGATTCATGATACAATTTACACGCACATTGGGTTGTTGTATAATAGCCGAAGCATCCGGTATCAAATCATTCAAAGAGGCAGAGTTCACTGTATATGAAGCTTGTATGTCCATGTTAGCATCCAAAGGTGCACCATTGAACGTTATTGTACTTCCATCTTTGATAATAAAGTCTTTACGAATCACTTCCTGCAAACTAAATTTATATACTCCTTGATTGATCCGGTAATTACCAAACATTTTCACATCGCCCTTATTATAAAATTCCGTCCGGATATTTCCCGTACCTTTTCCGCTGATATAATCTCCGGCAATAGGGTCCATAATGATTCGCATGGTGGCATCGGGAGTTGCATCCACGAGAATATTCAAACGGATATCTGTTTTCTGCTCTTCCTCCTCCTGACGTTTTTGCTGTATTTGTTCGTAATATGAGATTACTTGAACAGAATCCTGGATAGTACGACGAGGTGTTTTATCCACGAATTTGATAAACTGATTGCTAGTAGCCGATGCTACACTACCATTAATATAGGTAAAGGTAGTATTTCGATTTGTAGTCATGGCCACATTTACATCGAGCCCCTGTATGGCGTTTCCAGAGAGCAATACATTCCCGGTACCATATACCGTACCATAGAAAGGCATATCTGTCGATTCTTTTGTGTTCATCACAAGCATATTATTTGCCTGTATCTCGAAACGATAGTTTAGGTTCTTAAAATGCTGGAAATGCAAATATCCATTCATTCTCCCCGAATGCCCTTCCATATCAGAGATATGTATATTATTGAATGTCAATCCGGTAGGAGCCAAATGAATAGTATCTTTTACCGCAAAATGTGTGTTTAAAATATCAAAATTCATGGATGCATCTGTCATAACCGCACCATCCAGGTTCAATCCTTTAAATTTTCCATAGAAATGTACTTTTCCTGTTCCTCGCCCTTTAATATCATTGGCAATAGACTTCATATAATGTTCGAGGAATTTCAGATTCAATTCATTTGCTTCAATATTTAAATCAAGTCCGCTCTCGGGTTTTAATGGATAAATAATACCCGTGACACGCGACGGAGAAGGAGATATATCCTGAATGGATGCATCCAACCGGATACCTCTGTTTTCATTATCCCACTCACCATATATATCCAGTTCACCCAAACGACCGTGATTGAGTGAGAAATTCTTTATAAATAAACGGGTATTCATGATAGGCTTTTTAAACACTCCGCTTGCATAAGCCGTTCCTGTTGCATCGCCCTCAAAATTTACATCGTCGGATATACTTGCAATATCAAATACATATCCCATATTTATATCCTTTAGATCAACCTTTACAGTATCTTTAGGATTCTCGGAAAGCCGGCCGTTAATACGTACATACCTATCCTGATGACTAAAATAGAAATTATTCACATCCACTCGTCCGGAATCGACCACCACCTGCGAAGGATGTATCTTCCAGAGAGTATCATTTAAAATAACATCAGTAGGCTTCACATCCACCATCGCTTTCAACAATGACTTTTCTCCGCTTGTACGTAGAAATTTGGCAACAGCTGCTAATTTCCCGCTATATGTTGCTGCAGCATTATTTCCCCAATCCAAAGTCGTACTGACATTGTCATCTTTAGCTTGTGCATCCAGAGATAGATTGACTGCTCCTTTCTTTTTCAAATTAGTCAGACGAACCCGTGCACGAATATGATCTGCCGGATTCTCGCACAGAATCATACCTGACTCAATATAGTTGTTCTTATATTGCAGACGGGGAAAATATCCCTCTACACGCAAGCGTTGTAAAGCATCATTAAAATATCCCTTCAACGTAGAATGAGTATATACCGTTAACGGTATATCAAATATCGTAGATAAAATGTCCGTATTATATATATGTATATCAAACAAAAAGTTATTATGGGTTTCAATCGGCTTCTTGGGAGGTAATATCAAAGACGGCACATATTTCCGCATAATATTCAGAATACTGGCAGGCAATGTGTGATATTGGAATTTTCCCTCTATGCTTGCTTTCAGGAATTCGGAAGTCAATCTAAGCTGATTTTCTCCATTTTGTTTGGTTGCCCGGATATTCATATTCTGCATGAAATATGCTTTATCCGGAGCTGTAAATTCCAAGCTATCCACATTGATTTCTCCAATCATCTCATCCACTGATCCACCTGTAAAATTGGCTTTCAGTTTTAAAGAGAACTCTGCATCAGGATATTTGGTCGTAAGATTCAAATCATGTGGGCGTACTTTATTGACTACTGCAAGAAAATTAAAAGTAGGAACTTTGGATGCAACATTTACGTCTCCATTCAGATAAATAGAGCCATTAGGATCATCCAACGCAATCTTTCCATTAAATCCGCCTTGTTTGTATTCTCCGTCCAGTGTGATATTTTCATATCTATATCTGCTATAATCTATCGAAGCAATCAGTCCTTTCAATTCTACGGCAGGCAAGTGGTCAGCAATATGTCGGCCATGTACATCCAGATTGAAAGTAATTTCTCCCAATTCCTCATTATCCAATAATTTACCTAGTTGAAAATCCTCTGTTTTGACAGCTCCGGAATACGCAAACAATCCTTTTGTCTTATCAGAACTCAATTTTAAGTCGGTCTTTACATTTCCAAGACTCGTTTGTAATTGTCCATAAGTAACTAAGTCCGTGAAGTATCCCGAAATTTCTCCCTGGAAACTCACGTTGCCCAAACGTTCGAGAAGAGGAGGAACTCCATTATAATTAGGACTCAAATTACGCACTAAAAAACCGACTCCGCGGGTATTGGCCGAAAGTTCGGAAAGAGTTCCATATACATACGCATCTTGTGGACGCGATAAGTCCTGAAGCGATACATCTCCTCGCAGACGGAACTGACGGTCATCGGCTGTAATCTCCAGATGCGAACAAGTCAACTGATCCACAGTTCCCTTCACCTCCATATCCAACGTCACCGGTTCCTTGAAATGCGAGAGGATAGGGACAAAAGGAGAAATATCTTTTAAAGTAACTTGCGATGGCAAAGTACGGAAAGAGAAATGCACCTGTTCTGTAAAACGGTCAAAAGCTTTCAAACTATCATACTCCAAATGAATGGTATCAAGCTTGAGAGAGGTTTCGGGCAATTCTATTGTAAAATTATCAATGTTTGTCTGCTTGTTATTGGCAACCAGTTTCAAACTCATTTTTTTCAAAGAGAAGCCGGATGCTTTTTCATCAAGGCTCAATCGCTTGATCCCTAAATTCAAAGAGTCCTTACTTAATGCCTTCAGCGATATATTAGCGATGATATTTTGAAGCTGAATATGCTTAGCGTTAAATTTCCCCGGTGTTTCTTCTTCCGACAACACATGATAAGACATCCTTCCACGACGAATCAGGATGGAATTAATACGCAAATCAAGGGAGTTTTCTTTCTTCACGGTATCTTTGGAAGCAAAAGCATCCAAAACAAACTTAAAATTAGGAGGGGAATCCGGAGTCTCTTTCCGGAGATTGATATTAAATCCGAAAAGCTGGACACTGCTAATGGATATCTTTCCTTTAAAAAAGGGCATAATATCGAACTTGGCAGACAAACGTGTGACTTTGAGCATTTCCTGACCACTCTGATCGTCAAGCAATACATCATCAATAATAATACGGTTCAATAGACCCATATTAATTCTACCAATCACTACCTTTGTATTTAAAACTTCAGAAAGTTCTTCAGCTACAAATACACTCATTGCTTGCTGAATGTTTGGTATATTCAGCAAAACAATAGTCCCGATATATACTCCCAGTACAATACCTACTACCCAGCGTACAGTCTTTTTCAGCGTTCTGATATGCGATAACTTTTATTTTGCGAACAAAAATATAAAATAGTTCGTTACGAATCGTAGTTTTATGATTACTTTTGCACCGTTTAATAGTTTAAATACTTATGAGTGCAATAATTTTAGGAATTGAATCCTCCTGTGACGATACGTCGGCAGCCGTAATCAAGGATGGTTATTTGCTGTCAAATGTGGTATCAAGTCAAGCCGTACATGAAGCATACGGTGGAGTAGTACCCGAGTTGGCTTCACGGGCACACCAACAAAACATCGTACCGGTAGTACATGAAGCATTAAAACGTGCCGGCGTCACCAAAGAAGAGTTGAGCGCGGTAGCTTTCACTCGCGGACCGGGATTGATGGGGTCTTTGCTTGTTGGAGTCTCCTTTGCAAAAGGATTCGCTCGTTCTTTAAACATCCCAATGATTGATGTTAATCATTTGACCGGACATGTTTTAGCTCATTTTATTAAAGCGGAAGGAGAAGAAGAGAGACAACCTGTTTACCCATTTCTCTGTTTGCTGGTATCTGGAGGAAATTCACAAATCATACTGGTCAAAGCCTATAATGATATGGAGATTCTTGGACAGACTATTGACGATGCCGCAGGTGAAGCTATTGATAAATGCTCTAAAGTGATGGGACTTGGTTATCCCGGCGGACCGATCATTGATAAACTGGCTCGTCAGGGAAATCCGAAAGCTTTTACATTCAGCAAACCGCATATTCCTGGTTTAGATTACAGCTTCAGCGGATTGAAAACTTCCTTTTTATATTCATTACGCGACTGGTTAAAGGAAGATCCTGATTTCATAGAACACCATAAAGTAGATCTTGCAGCATCATTGGAGGCTACTGTAGTGGATATTCTGATGGATAAATTACGAAAAGCCGCCAAAGAATATAAGATTAATGAAATAGCTGTGGCCGGAGGAGTTTCTGCAAATAATGGATTGCGTAATGCTTTCCGGGAACATGCCGAGAAATATGGCTGGAACATTTTTATCCCTAAATTCAGTTATACGACTGATAATGCAGCCATGATCGCCATTACCGGATATTTCAAATATCTGGATAAGGACTTTTGTTCTATTGATCTTCCGGCTTATTCTCGTGTGACGTTATAATTGGGTATACCTTATTATATATAATAGGATAAAAACTAAGAAGTATGTTTGCCGAAATAATAACCATTGGCGACGAACTGTTGATAGGACAGGTTGTCGACACTAATTCAGCCTGGATGGGGCAGGAATTAAATAAAATAGGCATTGAGGTTCTTCGTATTGTTTCAATCCGTGACCGGGAAAAGGAAATCTTGGAAGCGATTGATAATGCGATGGAAAGGGTGAATATTGTTTTAGTAACCGGAGGACTCGGACCTACCAAAGACGATATCACCAAACAAACTTTATGCAAATACTTTCATACAGAACTGGTTTTCAGTGAAGAAGTATTCGAAAATGTAAAACGGGTACTGGCAGGGAAAATACCAATGAATGCACTCAACAAAAGCCAGGCAATGGTTCCGAAAGATTGTACAGTGATAAATAATCCTGTAGGAAGTGCTTCTGTCAGCTGGTTCGAAAGAGATGGAAAGGTACTTGTTTCCATGCCGGGCGTTCCGCAAGAGATGACTGCCGTAATGACAGAAAGTGTATTACCTAAGCTGCACGAGAGGTTTCAAACGGATGTAATTATGCATCAAACATTTCTTGTACAACACTATCCGGAATCCGTATTGGCAGAAAAACTGGAACCGTGGGAGAGTGCTCTGCCAGAATGTATCAAATTGGCATATTTGCCTAAGCTGGGGATTATTCGTCTTAGACTGACAGGACGCGGACAAAACAGGGAAGAAGTAAAAGTTCTTCTTGAACGTGAAAAGGTAAAATTAGAGAAAATACTTGGTGAAGACATTTTCGGTGAAGAAGATACGCCATTGGAAGTTATAGTCGGTGAACTTTTAAAAAAGAAGAAATTGACCGTTTCCACCGCAGAAAGTTGTACCGGAGGCAGTATTGCCGCACGTTTGACCTCCATTGCCGGTAGTTCTGAATATTTTAACGGAAGCGTAGTAGCCTATTCTAATGAAGTAAAAATGGGACTTTTACACGTTTCCTCCGAAACATTGGAGCAACATGGGGCCGTCAGCGAAGAAACTGTGATTGAAATGGTAAAAGGTGCGATGAAAGCACTAAAAACCGATTGCGCCGTTGCTACTTCAGGGATAGCAGGTCCTGGAGGGGGTACTCCCGAGAAGCCGGTGGGAACTGTTTGGATAGCCGCTGGTTATAAAAACGAAATTCGTACTTACAAACAGGAAACGAACCGCGGAAGAAGCATGAATATCGAAAGAGCAGGCAATAATGCACTATTAATGCTCCGTGATTTACTCAAATAAAGAAAAATAGGAGCCTGGAAGTGAATTATTTTAGGAAATTCTTGTTTTATACGGATAAAAGTGCTTACTTTGCGTCCTGTTTGAAAGAAGTATAGATATAAAACTATAAAAATAAGATAGAAATGTCGAAGATTTGTCAAATTACCGGAAAGAAAGCCATGATTGGCAACAATGTTTCACACTCAAAGAGAAGAACTAAAAGAACCTTTGATTTGAACTTGTTTAACAAAAAGTTCTATTATGTAGAACAAGATTGTTGGATCAGCCTTAGCATTTGTGCTAACGGGTTGCGTATTATCAACAAAAAAGGACTGGATGCTGCGCTGACTGAAGCAGTGGCTAAAGGTTATTGTGATTGGAAAAGCATTAAAGTAATCGGCTAAACGTAGAGGAGAAAACTTACAATGGCAAAGAAAGCAAAAGGTAACAGAGTACAAGTGATTCTGGAATGTACAGAACACAAAGACAGTGGAATGCCGGGAACATCTCGTTATATCACAACTAAGAACAGAAAGAATACTACAGAAAGACTTGAGTTGAAAAAATACAACCCGATTCTGAAGAGAGTAACAGTACACAAGGAAATTAAATAATAAAGTAGTATAACCCATGGCAAAGAAAACAGTAGCAAGTTTGCACGAAGGTTCTAAAGAAGGTCGTGCTTATACCAAGGTTATCAAAATGGTAAAATCTCCGAAAACTGGAGCATACGTTTTTGATGAACAAATGGTTCCGAACGAAAAAGTACAAGACTTTTTCAAAAAATAATCGAAATAGCATATACGCTATAACTGCAAAATCCTCTCATTGGCGAACAATGAGGGGATTTTTTATTGCTTCTTTTTTTACTTTTCCAATCCTTTGTTATATCTTTGTAGCAAATGTATTATACAAACAAGTGTAAATATGGGATTTTTTAGTTTTTTTTCAAAGGAGAAGAAGGAAACTTTAGATAAAGGATTATCTAAAACCAAAGAGAGCGTATTCAGTAAAATAGCTCGTGCTGTGGCTGGCAAGTCAAAAGTAGACGATGAAGTATTAGATAATCTGGAAGAAGTGCTGATTACATCTGACGTAGGTGTAGAAACAACTTTAAATATTATCAAGCGCATCGAAAAACGTGCAGCTGCAGATAAGTATGTAAATACTCAGGAACTGAATCTTATATTACGTGACGAAATAGCAGCTCTGCTTACTGAAAATAATTCGGGTGATGTAGCTGATTTCGACGTACCCATCGCAAGAAAACCTTATGTCATTATGGTTGTGGGAGTAAATGGGGTAGGTAAAACTACGACCATTGGTAAACTGGCTTACCAATTCAAGAAAGCAGGTAAATCCGTTTACCTGGGAGCCGCCGACACTTTCCGCGCTGCAGCTGTGGAACAGCTAATGATTTGGGGAGAACGGGTAGGAGTTCCCGTAGTCAAACAGAAAATGGGAGCAGATCCCGCATCTGTAGCTTATGACACCCTTAGTTCGGCTGTTGCCAATAACGCAGACGTGGTTATTATTGATACAGCCGGTCGTCTGCACAATAAGGTGGGCTTAATGAACGAGCTGACCAAAATTAAGAATGTGATGAAAAAGGTAGTGCCTGATGCACCGGATGAAGTTTTATTGGTACTGGACGGTTCCACCGGACAAAATGCATTTGAGCAAGCCAAACAATTTACTTTGGCGACGGAAGTTACCGCTATGGCCATCACTAAGCTTGATGGAACCGCTAAAGGTGGTGTTGTGATTGGTATTTCCGATCAATTCAAGATTCCTGTTAAGTATATCGGACTAGGCGAAGGCATGGAAGACCTGCAGGTATTCCGTAAAAATGAATTCGTTGATTCCTTGTTTGGAGAAAATGCATGAAAAGAAAAACAATAGATATTATTACTTTAGGATGTTCTAAAAATCTGGTTGACTCCGAGCAGCTAATGCGCCAATTGGAGGAAGTCGGATACAGCGTAACTCATGACACTGAAAATCCGCAAGGAGAAATTGCGGTAATCAATACATGTGGTTTCATTGGTGATGCCAAAGAAGAATCCATAAATATGATTCTGGAGTTCGCTGAAAGAAAGGAAGAAGGGGATTTAAAGAAACTTTTCGTGATGGGTTGTCTTTCCGAACGCTATCTCAAGGAATTAGCTGTTGAGATACCACAGGTAGATAAGTTTTATGGGAAGTTTAATTGGAAGGAGCTTTTACAGGACTTGGGAAAGGTCTATCACGATGAATTATATATCGAACGGACATTGACAACTCCCCAGCATTATGCTTACCTGAAAATTTCAGAAGGATGTGATCGTAAATGTTCTTATTGTGCTATCCCTATTATTACAGGACACCATATTTCCAAACCAATGGAAGAAATTCTGGACGAAGTACGATACCTGGTATCGCAAGGCGTGAAAGAATTTCAGGTGATCGCACAGGAATTGACTTATTACGGCATAGACCGGTATAAGAAACAAATGCTTCCGGAATTGATTGAGCGTATTTCTGATATACCCGGGGTGGAATGGATTCGCTTGCATTATGCCTATCCAGCACATTTCCCAACAGATTTATTCCGGGTTATGCGCGAACGTGACAATGTATGTAAATACATGGACATTGCCCTTCAGCACATCAGTGACAATATGTTGAAGTTAATGCGCCGACAAGTGAGCAAAGAGGATACTTACCAATTGATCGAACAATTCCGCAGAGAAGTGCCGGGCATTCACCTGAGGACGACTTTAATGGTAGGACATCCCGGAGAAACCGAGGAAGACTTCGAGGATCTCAAAGAATTTGTACGTAAAGTACGTTTTGATCGAATGGGTGCTTTCGCATATTCCGAAGAAGAAGGGACTTATGCTGCAGAAACATACGAAGATTCTATTCCACAAGAGGTTAAACAAGCCCGACTTGATGAATTGATGGATATCCAGCAAGGTATTTCGGCAGAGTTAAGTGCAGAAAAGATCGGTAAACAGATGAAAGTGATCATCGATCGTCTGGAAGGAGATTATTATATCGGACGGACAGAATTTGATTCACCGGAAGTAGATCCGGAAGTATTGATTGATCGTTCAGAGAGAGAACTTAAGATCGGACAGTTTTATCAGGTAGAAGTGGTGAATGCGGACGATTTTGATTTATATGCAAAGATTATAAATGACTATGAATAATAAGGAATTTACATCCGAACTAGCGGAAAGATTGGGATACACAATCAAGGATACTTCCGAATTGATGAATTCTTTGTTGTCCAGTATGACACAAGAATTGGAAGAAGGTAATGTGATTGCAATTCAAGGATTCGGTTCTTTTGAAGTGAAAAAGAAAGCGGAACGGATTTCAATCAACCCGGCAAGCAAACAACGCATGCTGGTTCCACCTAAATTGGTATTATCGTATAGACCTAGCAATACATTGAAAGATAAGTTTAAATAAATATTTCCCGTTATGAATGAAAGACTAACAATTCAAGACCTTACTGACTTATTGGCAGCCAAACATAGCATGACCAAGAAAGACGCCGAAGCGTTTGTTAAAGAGTTTTTCCTCTTGATAGAACAAGCCTTGGAGAACGAAAATACTGTAAAAATCAAAGGATTGGGAACTTTCAAACTTATTGATGTAGATAGCCGGGAAAGTGTCAATGTCAACACAGGCGAGCGTTTCCAGATAAAAGGACATACAAAAGTCTCATTTTCTCCGGATGCAAATCTAAGGGATACGATAAATAAACCTTTTGCACACTTTGAGACTGTTGTATTGAATGAAAATACAATTCTGGAAGATACTCCGATAGAAGAGACTGAGGAAGAAGAAACAGGAGAGGAAGCGTCAGCACAGGCAGTCTTGAATGAGATGGGGGATGACTCTGAAACTACTGTGATAGAAGAAAATGAAGGTACTGATGATGGTCTTTCGGAAGAAGAGCCGATTCAGGAAGAGCAAATAGCCAGTCAGCCACTTGTGGAAGAGTCCATTGAAGAACCTGCTATTACTGAGGAATCTGCAATAGCACAGGAATCGACAGAACAGACGTCTCCTAAAGAGCCCGAAGAAGCCATTACAGAGACTGATATCGAAGAAAAGGTAGAACAGCTGGAAGATGAAGAGGTTCCGGAAGAGGAAGTGATAATCAATGAGCAGCAAGCAGCATTTATAGAAGAAGAAAAAGAAGAGATCACTGCCGAAAAGATTATAGAGCAAGAGCTTCTAAAAGCAAATCTGCAACCTGTGACTCCTATAGTGCCTCCTGCTGAAAAAGAAACGATAAAACCGGTCCAACCGGAACAAGTATCCCAACCGGTTTCTAAAAAGACAGCCCCTGTGAAGGAAAAATCTCCTGTACCTTATTTAATAGCTGTTATTGTAGTCGTTTTGTTATTATGCGGAGGTGTCATTCTTTTTATTTATTATCCGGATTTATCCTCTTCTTCATCTGACAAGAATGCACTGGATATGCCGCCTGTGACCACTCAACCCGTTCAACCGGAAGCGCAGCTTTCTGATACGATTGCACATAAGGATACTACAAAGGTAATAACGCCTGATGTATCCAAAGTCGCTACCACGACACAACCGGTTGCCAAAAAAGAAGAAGCTATTCCTGTCAAAGCAGAACCTCAAACGGTTACACAACAACCTGCTACTTCTGCCTATCTGGATTCAGCATCTTATAAGATTACGGGAACCAAGACAAAATATACAATCAAAGAAGGAGAAACTTTGACTAGGGTTTCCTTGCGTTTTTATGGTACAAAGGCAATGTGGCCATACATTGTGAAACACAATCCGAAGGTTATTAAGAACCCCAACAATGTACCGTATGGCACAACTATTGAAATACCAGAACTTACAAAAGAATAAGTAGTTATAATCCATTCACCCGACCATGCAAATCCTGTATTGGTCGGGTGAAGTGTTATGGATGTACAAAAGCGTATGAAAGTACCTTAATCTAAAGATTTCGCATTGTTTTTTAATAAAAATTAGTTGCAATCGTTAATTATATGGCGTACTTTTGGGGCAAAATAAAAAGCCTTATGACACAGGCAAGGCTTACATAAAATTAATGGGATTTAAATAATAAAATATTAAGTATTTATGGCTGAATCAATTGATATCCGCGAGCTAAATGAGCGGATTGAAAGACAAAGTGCTTTCGTTACCAATCTTACGACAGGTATGGACCAAATCATTGTTGGTCAGAAACATTTGGTTGAATCACTGCTTATCGGATTACTTTCCGATGGCCACGTCCTCTTGGAAGGTGTGCCTGGTTTGGCGAAAACTTTGGCTATTAAGACACTCGCTTCTCTGATTGATGCGAAATATAGCCGTATCCAGTTTACGCCGGACTTATTGCCTGCAGACGTTATCGGTACAATGGTTTACAGTCAGAAAGATGAATCTTTTAAAGTGCAGCGCGGACCTATTTTCGCAAACTTTGTATTAGCTGATGAAATTAACCGTGCTCCTGCAAAAGTACAAAGTGCTTTGCTGGAAGCAATGCAGGAACGTCAGGTTACTATTGGTAAAGAAACATTCATGTTACCGGAACCTTTCCTTGTATTGGCAACTCAGAACCCTATCGAACAGGAAGGTACTTATCCGCTTCCTGAAGCACAGGTTGACCGTTTCATGCTGAAAGTAGTCATTGATTATCCGAAGTTGGAAGAAGAAAAATTGATTATTCGTCAGAATATCAATGGTGAGAAGTTCAATGTGAAACCTATTCTAAGAGCGGATGAAATTATTGAAGCACGTAAGGTTGTTCGTCAAGTCTATCTGGATGAGAAGATCGAGCGTTATATTGTAGATATCGTATTTGCAACTCGTTTCCCTGAAAAATATGATCTCAAGGAACTGAAAGATATGATCGGATTCGGAGGTTCACCTCGTGCGTCTATCAATCTGGCTTTAGCTGCTCGTACGTATGCATTCATCAAACGTCGCGGCTACGTTATTCCGGAAGATGTACGTGCTGTAGCACACGATGTTCTTCGTCACCGTATCGGATTGACATACGAAGCTGAAGCTAACAACATGACTTCGGACGAAATCATCAGTAAGATTCTGAATAAGGTTGAAGTACCCTAATTTGTAGTTATAATACAGTCAATAAGTAGTCATAAATATCTATGCATGACTACTTAACTACCTACTAATTAACTACTGTATAAATGGAAACAAGTGAAATACTAAAAAAAGTTCGCCAAATTGAAATAAAGACACGAGGATTGTCTAACAATATCTTTGCAGGCCAGTATCATTCGGCTTTCAAAGGTAGGGGTATGTCATTTTCGGAAGTCCGTGAATATCAATTCGGTGATGATATACGTGACATAGACTGGAATGTGACTGCGCGCTTCAATAAACCTTATGTGAAAGTGTTTGAAGAAGAACGTGAACTGACAGTTATGTTAATGGTTGATGTTTCCGGAAGTTTGGAATTTGGTACGATCAAGCAGTTAAAGAAAGATATGGTGACGGAAATCGCTGCTACTCTTGCTTTCTCTGCCATCCAGAATAATGATAAAATAGGTGTGATTTTCTTTTCAGACCGGATAGAGAAGTTTATTCCTCCCAAGAAAGGACGTAAACATATCTTGTATATTATCCGTGAATTAATTGATTTCCAACCGGAAAGCCGTCGCACAAATATTCGTCTTGCCTTGGAATATTTGACAAACGTAATGAAAAGGCGTTGCACTGCATTTATCTTATCAGATTTTATTGACCAGGAAAGCTTTAAGAATGCGCTGACCATTGCTAACAGGAAACATGATGTAGTAGCATTGCAAGTATACGACAGGAGAGTCAGTGATCTTCCTCCAGTAGGACTGATGCGAATCAAAGATGCAGAAACTGGGCATGAACAATGGATTGACACCTCTTCCAAAGCTGTACGCCGGGCACATCGCGACTGGTGGATACAAAAGCAGACTGAACTGAACGATACTTTTACCAAAAGTAACGTAGATGCTGTATCCGTCAGAACCGATCAGGATTACGTAAAGGCATTGTTGAATTTATTTGCCAAACGAAATTAATGGAATCAAAGATGAATAGAAATATTATTCTGATAGCATTATTAGGTCTATTGTTTGTCAGTAAAGCAGTAGCACAGTCTGTTACAGTAGAAGCAAAAATTGATTCACTGCAGATACTAATCGGCGAACAGGCGAAAGTGCAATTGCAAGTAGCCATGGATGCCAAACAGCGTGCTATTTTTCCTGCTTACACTGATACACTGGTAAGAGGTGTGGAAATTATAGAAACAGTCAAACCAGATACCCAATTCCTGAATGATCGTCAGAGGATGGTGATTACGCAGGAGTACATTATCACTTCTTTTGACTCTGCTCTATATTATCTGCCGCCAATGCCGGTTACCGTAGATGGGAAAGTGTACAACTCCAAAGCTCTCGCATTAAAAGTATATTCAATGCCGGTTGACACCTTACATCCGGACCAGTTCTTCGGACAAAAATCTGTGATGAAAGCTCCTTTTGCATGGGAAGACTGGTATGGATTGATCGCTTGTTCATTCTTGGCTTTACCTTTGCTTGGTTTGCTGATCTATCTGATTGTTCGCATACGTGATAATAAACCGATTATCCGTAAAATTAAAGTTGAACCTAAATTGCCGCCACATCAGGCTGCAATGAAAGAGATAGAACGTATCAAGACAGAGAAGGTGTGGCAGAAAGGGCAATCGAAGGAGTACTATACCGAACTTACCGATGCTATTCGTACATATATTAAGGATCGTTTCGGATTTAATGCATTGGAAATGACTTCTTCTGAAATAATTGATCAGTTACTGGAAATGAATGATAAAGAGGCCATATCAGACCTAAAACTATTGTTCCAGACTGCTGATTTAGTGAAGTTCGCCAAGCATAATCCTCAGATGAATGAAAACGATGCCAATTTGATTAACGCCATTGATTTTATCAATGAGACCAAACAACTGGAAGAGGAAAATCAGAAACCGCAACCAACGGAAATCACTATTATTGAGAAACGTTCTTTACGTGTTAAAGCTATGCTGATTTGTGGAATTGCATTGTTATCAGCAGCATTGATCGGTACCTTTATATATATAGGTCTACAGTTATACAATCTTTTTGTATAAAGGATGTATAGCTTAATACTAAATAGTAAACTGTTAAATCATAAATAAAATGGTTTTTGCCAATATTGAATATCTGTTTTTGCTATTATTGCTTATACCGTATATTGTATGGTATATCCTGAAGCAAAAGAAAAGTGAAGCAACTCTTCAAATTTCAGATGCCCGGGTATATGCGCATACACCTAAAAGTTATAAGAATTATTTGTTGCATGTTCCATTTCTATTACGCTGCCTTGCTTTAGTACTGGTTATTTTGGTTCTTGCACGCCCGCAAACTACTAATAAGTGGCAGAACAGTGAGATAGAAGGAATTGATATTATGCTGGCTATCGACGTTTCTACCAGTATGCTGGCTGAAGACTTGAAGCCGAACAGACTGGAAGCTGCTAAAGACGTAGCTGCAGAGTTTATCAATGGACGTCCCAATGATAATATCGGTATTACATTATTTGCAGGAGAAACTTTCACCCAATGTCCGTTGACTGTAGACCATGCTGTATTATTGGATATGATACATAATATCAAATGTGGTCTTATCACTGACGGTACTGCTGTCGGTATGGGTATTGCAAATGCTGTAACCCGCTTAAAAGATAGCAAAGCGAAATCCAAAGTTATTATCCTATTGACGGATGGTACAAATAACAAGGGAGATATTTCGCCTATGACAGCGGCAGAAATAGCAAAAAGCTTTGGTATTCGTGTATATACCATCGGAGTAGGTACCAATGGAATGGCTCCTTATCCTTATCCAGTCGGAAATACGGTGCAATATGTAAGTATGCCGGTAGAAATTGATGAAAAGACATTGACAGAGATTGCCGGAACGACAGATGGTAACTATTTCCGGGCTACGAGCAACTCGAAGCTTAAAGAAGTATATGAAGAAATTGATAAACTGGAAAAGACGAAACTGAATGTAAAAGAGTATAGTAAGCGGGACGAAGAATATCATTGGTTTGCTTTAGCAGCTTTCCTCTGTGTCTTGTTGGAAGTACTATTACGTAATTCGGTACTCAAGAAAATTCCATAAGGATGTTTGTCAATCGTTATTTGCCAATCATAAAATAGTAAGAAGATGTTTCGATTTGGAGAACCTACATATTTATATTTATTGTTGCTATTACCTTTTTTAGCAGCTTTCTACTTGTATTCCAATTACAAGAGGAGAAAGAATATCCGACGTTTCGGAGATCCGACTTTGTTGGCTCAGTTAATGCCTGACGTATCCAAATATCGTCCGGATGTAAAATTCTGGATTATTTTTGTTGCTATTGGTTTGTTCTCCGTATTACTGGCACGCCCTCAATTCGGTTCAAAACTGGAAACGGTTAAACGCAAGGGAGTAGAGGTAATTATTGCTTTGGACATTTCAAACTCTATGTTAGCGCAGGATGTACAGCCTAGCCGTTTAGAAAAAGCAAAAAGATTAATATCCAGATTAGTAGATGAGCTTGATAATGATAAGGTAGGTATGATTGTATTTGCCGGTGACGCTTTTACACAGCTGCCAATTACAAGTGACTATATTTCCGCTAAGATGTTCTTAGAATCCATTAGTCCTTCGTTGATTTCTAAACAGGGTACAGCTATTGGGGAAGCAATCAATCTGGCAGCCCGTAGTTTCACTCCGCAAGAAGGGGTAGGACGGGCTATTATTGTTATTACTGATGGTGAAAATCATGAAGGTGGTGCAGTGGAAGCTGCCAAAGCTGCGGCAGAAAAGGGTATTCAAGTAAGTGTATTGGGAGTAGGTATGCCTGATGGCGCTCCAATACCGGTGGAAGGAACGAATGATTACCGCCGCGACCGGGAAGGTAATGTGATTGTTACCCGTTTGAATGAAGCTATGTGTCAGGAAATTGCAAAAGAAGGAAAAGGTATATATGTACGAGTAGATAATTCTAATTCAGCCCAAAAGGCCATCAATCAAGAAGTGAATAAAATGGCGAAATCTGATGTAGAGTCGAAAGTATATACGGAGTTTAACGAACAATTCCAGGCTATTGCATGGGTTATTCTACTATTGTTATTGGCAGAAATCTTAATTCTGGATCGCAAAAATCCTTTATTTAAGAACATTCACCTGTTTTCTAATAAGAAATAGTTATACGTATGTTAAAAAGTAAATATATTCTATTCGCTGTATTTCTGTTAGCGGCAGCTGGTGTATCGGCTCAGAAAGCAGAACGCGACTATATCCGTAAGGGAAACCGTCTGTTTAATGATAGCGTATTTGTTGATGCAGAGGTGAACTATCGGAAGGCCTTGGAAGCTAATCCCAAGTCTACGGTATCCATGTATAATCTGGGAAATACCCTTTCGCAACAGCAAAAGTTTCAGGATGCCATGGAACAATATGTATCGGCCAGCAAAATAGAAAAAGATAAAATGAAACTCGCCCATATTTATCACAATATGGGAGTAATTTTCCAGGCTGGTAAAGACTATGCCAAAGCTGTAGATGCATATAAAATGTCACTGCGTAATAATCCTACCGATCATGAAACCCGGTACAATTTGGCTCTCGCACAGAAAATGCTGAAAGACCAACAAAATCAGCAGAATCAAGATCAAAATCAGGACCAAAACAAAGATCAGCAAAAGCAAGATCAGAAACAGGACCAGAATAAAGACAAACAGAAGGATCAGAAACAAGATGAAAAGAAAGATCAGCAGCAACCACCGAAATCTGAAAAGAAACAAGACAATCAGATGTCAAAGGAGAATGCTGAACAATTACTGAACTCTGTCATGCAGGACGAAAAAGATGTGCAGGATAAAGTGAAGAAGCAACAAAAAGTTATGCAAGGCGGTCGCTTGGAAAAAGATTGGTAATATAAAGTTGATGATATAAATTTCATAAGCAATGAAAAAACTGATTATTATATTGATGGCATTGATAGCATATAGCACTCATGTGTTTGCTGATAAGGTGTCTTTTACTGCTTCTGCTCCTGATGCAGTGGTAGTAGGCGAACAATTCAGGCTGTCGTATATTGTAACTACACAAAAAGTGAAAGATTTTCGGGCACCATCAATCAAAGGTTTTGATGTATTGATGGGTCCAAGCCGTTCACAACAAAGTAGTACTCAAATAGTGAATGGTAATGTTACATCTACTAGTAGTATTACATTTACATACATATTAATGGCTAATAATGCCGGAGAATACACAATACCCGGTGCCTCCATTGTTGCCGATGGTGACCAAATGGTGTCAAACTCAGTAAAGATTAAAGTATTGCCACAAGATCAAGGTGGCAATAGCGGACAAAATAATAGTAGTAGTGGTTCTATACATTCCTCATCTGGTACAAGTGTCTCTAATCAGGACCTTTTTATTATGGCAAGTGCCAGTAAAACAAATGTGTATGAACAGGAGGCTTTTGTCCTGACCTATAAAATATACACCAGAGAATCCAACTTACAACTTAATAATGCGAAATTGCCCGACTTTAAAGGTTTCCATTCTCAAGAAATAGAAATGACAACCAATGCAAGATGGACTCCGGAGCATTATCAGGGACGTAATTACTATACAACGGTTTATCGCCAGTTTGTTCTCTTCCCGCAACAATCAGGAAAGCTATATATTGATCCGGCACAGTTCCAGATGACTATCGGAAAACCTGTGCAATCAGATGATCCTTTTGATGCCTTCTTCAATGGAGGAAGTAATGTCATTGAAATTAAAAAAAATATTTCCACTCCTAAGATAGCAATAAATGTCAATCCGCTTCCTACGGGTAAACCTGCAGATTTTTCAGGTGGAGTGGGAGAGTTCAATATATCTTCTTCTATCAACAGTAAGGAACTGAAAACCAATGATGCTATTACTATTAAACTGGTAATATCCGGTACAGGTAACCTGAAGTTGATTTCTAATCCGGAAATTAAATTCCCGGATGATTTTGAAGTATATGATCCCAAAGTAGACAATCAAGTCAGATTAACCCGGGAAGGACTCACAGGCAATAAAGTTATTGAATATTTAGCAATTCCGAGACATGCCGGAACATATAAGATTCCGGGAGTATCTTTCAGCTATTTTGATATTCGCTCCAAGTCTTACAAAACACTGAAAACAGAAGATTATGTAGTAAATGTTGAGAAAGGTGCAGGTAATGCGGATCAAGTAATTGCTAACTTCACGAATAAAGAGGACTTGAAAGTATTAGGTGAAGACATCCGTTATATCAAACAGAATGAAGTTACTCTCCAACCTAAAGGAAGTTTCTTCTATGGTTCAATGACATATTGGTTATTCTATATCATTCCGGCTCTTGCCTTTATTATTTTCTTTATTATTTATCGTAAGCAAGCTGCTGAAAATGCAAATGTTGCTAAAATGCGTACGAAGAAAGCAAATAAAGTGGCAACGAAGCGTATGAAGCTTGCAGGAAAATTACTCTCCGAAAATAAAAAAGATGCTTTCTACGATGAGGTATTAAAGGCATTGTGGGGATATATAAGTGACAAACTGAATATTCCGGTATCTCGTTTATCTAAAGATAATATTGAAGAGAAACTAAGAAATCACGGAGTAAATGAGGAACTAATCAAAGAATTCCTGAATGCATTGAATGATTGTGAATTTGCACGGTTTGCTCCAGGTGATGAGAATCAAGCTATGGATAAAGTTTATTCTTCTTCAATAGAAGTAATAAGCAAAATGGAGAATTCAATAAAACATTAACCCAGAAGAGATTATGTCATGAAAAAGATATTATTTTTTATATTATTATCAATGTCGCTTACTTGTTTCGGACAAGATTCGTTAAGCATTGATACTAGACAAACGAATGGAGTTGATTCTATCCACGCTTCGCATACCACATTTTCCAGTAATACACTGGAAGATGCAACAAAAGCTGAAGGAGATTCCGCATATATAAAAGAAGATTATGCAGCAGCTATTCAGATATATGAAGCATTACTGAAAAATGGAGAAGCTGCCGACGTCTATTACAATCTGGGAAATAGTTATTATAAAATAGGGGAGATAGCGAAAGCTGTTTTAAATTATGAGCGTGCTCTGCTATTACAACCAGGAAATGGTGACATCCGTGCTAATCTTGAAGTGGCACGTGCAAAAACAATAGACAAGGTTGAACCTGTTCCTGAAGTATTCTTTGTTTCATGGATCAAATCTCTGACAAATAGTATGAGTGTAGATGCATGGGCCACATGGGGTATTGTCTCCTTTATTCTATTGATTATCGCTTTCTATTTCTTTATATTCTCCAAACAGATTATGTTAAAGAAAATAGGATTCATATCAGGAATCATTTTGCTGATTGTCACTGTTTGCTCTAATCTTTTTGCTTCGCAACAAAAAGAGCATTTGGTTAATCGAAGTGAGGCGATAGTAATGAATCCGAGTGTAACAGTACGAAGTACTCCAAGTGAGAGTGGGACTAGCTTGTTTATTCTCCATGAAGGGAGAAAGGTAAGTGTCAAAGACAACTCTATGAAAGAATGGAAAGAAATTCGACTGGAAGATGGAAAAGTCGGGTGGGTACCTGCTTCTGCTATCGAGGTGATATAAAGGTCATTAATAGATTTTATATATTCAAGAAAAAAAGATAAGCAAATAATTTGTTTTATCTTTTTTTTTGCTTAAGTTTATAGCGTGATAAAAAAATCACATAGTATTAACCATTAAATTTATGAGACATGAGAACAATAACGTTTAATGAACTTCGTAAAATTAAAGATTCATTGCCTAGCGGTAGCATGCATAGAATAGCAGACGAACTTGGTTTGCACGTAGATACAGTGCGAAACTTCTTCGGAGGACACAATTTCAAGGAGGGAAAAAGCGTCGGAATACATCTCGAGCCCGGTCCAGATGGTGGGCTTGTAATGTTGGATGACACGACCGTTCTTGATCGGGCTTTAAAAATCCTAGATGAATTGAATATGAGTATGCAAAAAGAACAGGCTACCGAATCTGTGCAAGTTTAAAATATAACAAACTGAATCCCAATTGAATCAAACAATTGGGATTTCTTATTTGTTTTCACCTTATAAAATGTACATTTATGGAAGACAAATTAGTAACCCTGGCCATTCTGACATACACCAAAGCGCAGATCTTAAAGAATGTCTTGGAAAATGAAGGTATAGAAACCTACATTCATAACGTTAATCAAATACAACCGGTTGTTTCATCGGGAGTGCGTTTACGAATTAAAGAAAGCGATCTGCCACGTGCTTTGAAAATAACAGAAAGTTCTACATGGCTGTCTGAAAGTATAGTGGGAGAGAAGGAGCCCAAAGTAAAAGATAAATCAAATAAGATTTTAATTCCCGTCGACTTCTCTAATTATTCGATGAAAGCATGTGAATTTGCATTCAACCTGGCAAAAACAGAAAATGCAGAAGTCATCCTGTTGCATGTCTATTTCACGCCTATTTATGCATCGTCGTTGCCTTATGGGGATGTTTTCAATTACCAGATTGGAGATGAAGAATCTGTAAAAACGATTATCCAAAAAGTCCATTCTGATCTCAATGCTTTATCAGAGAAGATAAAAGAAAAAGTTACATCAGGCGAATTTCCCAACGTTAAATATAGCTGCATCTTACGTGAAGGTATTCCAGAGGAGGAAATCTTAAGATATGCTAAAGAACAGCGTCCTATGGTCATCATTATGGGTACCCGAGGCAAAAATCAGAAAGACATTGATTTAATTGGCAGTGTAACCGCTGAAGTTATTGACAGGAGTCGCACGGCTGTATTGGCTATTCCGGAAAATACACCATTTAAACAGTTTAGTGAAGCAAAACGGATTGCCTTTATTACCAATTTTGATCAAAGAGATCTAATTGCTTTCGAGGCATTCTTTAATACTTGGAAATCATTCCATTTTTCTGTATCTTTGATACACCTTACAGATTCTAAAGATACCTGGAATGAAATAAAACTAGCAGGTATAAAAGAATATTTTCACAAGCAATATCCGGGGCTTGAAATTCATTATGACGTAGTGATGAATGATAATTTATTAAAAGGACTTGATCAGTATATCAAAGATAATCATATAGATATAATCACTTTGACTTCTTACAAAAGGAATATATTTGCTCGATTATTTAATCCAAGTATTGCCAGAAAAATGATTTTCCATTCAGATACACCATTGCTTGTTATTAACAGCTGATCAAATCAGGCAAAAAATGAGCATCCAAGATTAGGGAATAATTAATATTATGTTTAATAGAAAAAGGAGTAATATAATGACCTTACTCCTTTTTCTATTTTTATTTAAATGAAGAAATTTACCTGTTCCACTCAAGTCCATATCAAATATAAGATTTTTCAATTACTACTTTAAACTATTGAATAAAAAAAAGAAGACTACTATTTCTAATAGCCTTCTTATATTTTTTCAGAAAACGATCTTACTTCATCATCTTATCGATTTCTTCGAATTCAGGTCCCATATTCAAGTTATAGTAAACTCTGTAAAGACCTTGCAACCATAAATCTTGTTGATCGGGTTTTAAAGCTCTGGCTTTTTCATAGAATGGTTTAGCTTCTTCGTAGAATTTCTTAACCACAGCTTGTGCTTCAGCGTACTTAGGATCATTGATATCTGTTGTTGCTTTATCAGCATAATCCTGTGCTTTCATCAAATATACCAAACCTACATTAGAGTATGCTTCTGCATATTCCGGATCAGCAGCAATAGCTTTTTTGTAGTATTCGATTGCATTATCATATTCTTTCATATTATGATAAAGATATGCTTTTACATACAAATACAACTTGTTATTCGGATCATTAGCTAACATTCTATCAGCAAACTCCATAGCTTTAGAAGCTTGATTAGAGCTATTATAATAATCAACCAAATTAGCGAAGAAATAATCATTTCCAGGGAACTTAAGGATACCCTCTTCCAAAGACTTAATCCATGCAGCAGTATCACCTTTAGCTTTATAAGCATCAGCCATCAATTGCATTGCAAATTTACCTCCATCTTTATCGGATAAAGCCATAGGAGCATATTTAATGATCGCATCTTTATCGCCTACTCTATCAGCAGCTAATGTTGCATAATAAGCAATTTGCGGAAGAAGAGTATCGTTTTTAGCCAATTCTTTATCAGCTAACATCGGATAAGAAGCTGACTCTACATAGGTTGCAAAGAACTTCAAAGCCTCTTTATTCTTGTCCAGGTTGAAATACTGAATACCACCATTAATCAAATTAGGACGTTCAGCCAACATACTGGAAGCATTAGCCTTCCGATATTTGTTTTTAACTTTTCCCTTTTCATTAGGTATTTCCGCTAATTCATCACACTTATTATAGTACTCATACATTTTCAGAATACTATTGTATACTTTCAATGTATCATACGGTTTCTTCAAAAAAGCATTTTTCATTTGCTCCTCGTTGATACGTCTCTGAATAAATCCAGCAACGTCCCATGTGTCAGCAAGATCCTTCGTTTCAGGATTCTTCATAGCCTCCTTAATAAGCTGTTCAGCCTGCTTAAAATTAGGTTTTACGTCATTAGCCATACTCTTTGCTTCTTTCACATTCTTCATCTGAGCGAATGAGAAGCTAACAGCCATCAATAAAACCATAGAAAATAATACTCTTTTCATGATTGTTGTTTGATTAATTATTAATATTATGTCTATTCCTCAATTTCGTTATTGCTTTCGTTTTCATTTACGTCCGCTGCATCATCAATATCAGGAACATCAGCATTCGGATCACTCACGATTGTACCCTCTGCCTCTTCTGCCGGAATTTCATCTTCAAGACTTTCTGTCATAACCTTACATACCGAACCAATCTGGTCGTTACGTTTTTCAAGATTTATCAGACGAACGCCTTGAGTAGCACGGCCCATTATACGAACATCCGCTACCTTCAAACGAATAGTGATACCAGACTTATTGATAATCATCAAGTCATTTTCATCGGTTACCGACTTGATTGTTACCAACTTACCTGTCTTTTCGGTAATATTCATGGTCTTCACACCCTTACCTCCACGGTTCGTTTTACGATAGTCTTCAATTTCAGAACGTTTACCATATCCTTGTTCGGAAACTACCATTACAGATTCTGTCTCCAAATCTTTGATACAAATCATTCCTACTACTTCATCCTGACCATCATTATCCAACGTAATACCACGTACACCTGTTGCTGTACGTCCCATTACACGAACTGCTGCCTCATGGAAACGAATTGCACGACCATTGCGGTTTGCAATGATGATTTCATTATTTCCATTCGTCATACGAACTTCAATTACGCTATCATCTTCGCGGATAGTTATAGCATTTACACCATTCTGACGAGGACGAGAATACTGTTCAAGCAATGTCTTCTTTATTACACCTTTCTTAGTACAGAATAATACATAGTGGCTATTGATAAACTCGGAATCCTCTAAACTCTTCACACGCAAGTATGCAGTTACATTATCATCCGAATCAATATTCAACAAGTTCTGAATAGCACGGCCCTTAGAATTCTTCGTTCCTTCAGGTATTTCATATACTTTCAGCCAATAACACTTACCCTTTTGTGTAAAGAACATCATGGTATTGTGCATGGTAGCAGGATAAATATGCTCTACAAAGTCTTCATCACGGGTTTCCGTACCTTTCGAACCTACTCCACCACGATTTTGGGCACGGAATTCGGTCAACGGTGTACGTTTAATATAACCCATATGAGAAATTGTAATAATCATCTGATCATCTGCATAGAAGTCTTCCGGATTAAATTCTTCTGAAGAATAAACAATTTCAGAGCGACGTACATCTCCATATTTCGCTTTGACTTCTAACAATTCCTCTTTCATTACCCGACGACATACTTCATCATCAGCCAGAATACTTTCCAAATAAGCTATCTGCTTCATTATTTCTTCGTATTCCGCATGAAGCTGATCCTGCATCAGACCAGTTAACTGACGCAAACGCATTTCTACAATTGCACGAGCCTGAATTTCTGTCAGGTTAAATCGCTCAATCAAGCCTGTTATTGCGTCATTCGGAGTTTTTGCAGCACGAATGATACGAATTACTTCATCAATATTATCTGAAGCAATAATCAAACCTTCAAGAATGTGCGCACGCTCTTTCGCCTTACGAAGATCGAACTGAGTACGACGAATAACAACTTCGTGTCTATGCTCTATGAAATATTTAATTAAATCTCTTAGATTCAACGTTTTTGGACGTCCATGAACCAAAGCCACATTGTTAACACCAAAAGAGGTCTGCAAAGCTGTCATTTTATAGAGTTTATTCAACACTACACTTGCATTTGCATCACGTTTTATGTCAATAACAATACGCATACCATCACGGTCAGACTCATCGTTGGCATTTGAGATACCTTCTATCTTCTTATCATTTACAAGATCAGCAATATATTTAATCAGTTCGGCCTTATTTACATTATAAGGAATCTCTGTTATTACGATCTTGTCATGTGTTTGTCCGCTTTCAATTTCAGCTTTCGCACGCATAATTACACGTCCGCGACCTGTCAAATATGCTTCGCGTACACCACTCACACCATATATATATCCGCCAGTAGGGAAATCCGGTGCTTTAACAAATTCCATCAGTTCCTCTACCGTAATTTCCGGATTATCAATATATGCATCACATGCTTCAATCACTTCCGAAAGATTATGAGGAGGCATATTGGTAGCCATACCAACAGCAATACCGGATGCTCCGTTCACCAGAAGGTTCGGGATACGCGTCGGCATCACCTTAGGTTCCACCAGCGTATTATCAAAGTTTGGCTCAAAATCAACGGTTTCCTTATACAGGTCATCCATCATTGCTTCACCCAACTTATTGAGACGAGCTTCTGTATAACGCATAGCAGCAGGGCTATCACCATCCACAGAACCAAAGTTTCCCTGTCCATCTACCAAAGGATAACGCATTGCCCATTCCTGCGCCATACGTACCATTGCAAAATAAACAGAAGAATCCCCATGAGGATGATACTTACCAAGTACCTCACCCACGATTCTCGCTGACTTTTTATAAGGTTTGTCTGAAGTATTGCCTAATTCCATCATTCCGTATAAAATTCTACGGTGAACAGGCTTAAATCCATCTCTAACATCCGGAAGGGCACGCGAAACGATGACCGACATGGAGTAGTCAATGTACGATGACTTCATTTCCTCCTCGATGTTAATCTTTATAATTCTGTCTTGTTCAAGCATTTAAAATGATTATTAATTATACATTCTACGGTTTGTGAAAAACCACGCTAAAGTACTACTTTTCCCCGATATACGAAAGTTTTTAGAAAGAAAGTTTTATCATGACCGGGACGATAACCCGCCAAACTTTAAAATACAAAAATAAAAAGATAAAAACGATAAATATAATATGGAAAGATAAATAACATCGGTAAAAAAGAGCCTATTATTTGTTATACCTTATATATATAATACAAATACACTGTTTTTATGGCACGCCATTTGTAGATATAAGAAATAAAGCAAATATTGCAATACAAACTTGATTAAATGCGTATATTTGCCAGTGAATAACCCTTAGAAGAAAAGGAAAAAAGTATGAATAATCAATTCTCACAAAGAGTTTCCGACATTATCGTCTATAGTAAGGAAGAAGCGAATCGGTTGAGAAGTAGGTATATAGGTCCCGAACACCTGCTTCTGGGAATACTCCGTGACGGTGAAGGAAAAGCTATCGAGATATTGTCTAAACTCAACACCAATCTGGCTGCTATAAAGCAACAGATTGAAGCTCAGCTGAAGGCAGAAGCTGATGAAATGTTATTGCCTGATGCAGAGGTGCCGTTATCTAATGATGCGGCAAAGATATTAAAAATGTGTATTTTAGAAGCTCGTGGAATGAAAAGTAACATCGCTGATACAGAACATGTATTATTGGCTATTTTAAGAGAAAAAAACAATATGGCGGCTTCCGTACTTGAAGCAAACGATATAAACTACGTGAAAGTACTGGAGCAAGCTACATTGCAGCCGGATATCAATTCCGGCATGGGCTTTTCGGAAGACGATGAGGATGACGAAGAAATGTCTTCTCCTCGTTCCGGCAGAGGTGGCTCGGATGAACGCCAACAGGCACAAACCGCTTCCAAGAAGCCGTCTAATGATACGCCAGTACTTGACAATTTCGGTACTGACATGACAAAAGCGGCAGAAGAAGGACGGTTGGATCCTGTTGTGGGCAGAGAAAGAGAAATCGAACGTTTAGCGCAGATATTAAGTCGACGCAAAAAGAATAACCCAATTCTGATTGGTGAACCCGGTGTAGGAAAATCAGCGATTGTTGAAGGTCTTGCATTGAGAATCATTCAGAAAAAGGTTTCGCGTATCCTGTTTGATAAACGAGTCGTTGCTCTTGACATGACTGCTGTTGTGGCAGGAACAAAGTATCGTGGACAATTCGAAGAACGTATCCGTTCCATTCTCAATGAATTGCAAAAGAATCCGAATGTTATATTATTCATTGATGAAATTCATACGATTGTAGGTGCAGGCTCTGCAGCAGGCTCTATGGATGCCGCCAATATGCTAAAGCCAGCATTGGCAAGAGGAGAAATACAATGTATCGGTGCCACCACTCTTGATGAATATCGTAAGAATATTGAGAAAGATGGCGCATTGGAACGTCGTTTCCAAAAAGTAATCGTAGAACCGACTACTGCTGCCGAAACTCTGCAGATTTTGCGTAATATCAAGGATAAGTATGAAGATCATCACAATGTGTATTATACAGATGAAGCATTGGAAGCATGTGTCAAGCTGACAGACCGCTATATCACAGATCGTAATTTCCCTGATAAAGCCATTGATGCTTTAGATGAAGCCGGCTCACGTGTACATCTTACTAATGTCAATGTACCCAAAGAGATAGAAGAACAGGAAAAGCTGATCGAAGAAGCTAAAAACAAGAAAAATGAAGCCGTAAAATCGCAGAATTTTGAACTTGCAGCCAGCTTCCGTGATAAGGAGAAAGAACTTTCTATCCAATTGGATGAGATGAAAAAAGAATGGGAAGCCAATCTAAAAGAAAACAGGCAAACTGTTGATGCAGAAGAAATTGCCAATGTTATCTCAATGATGTCAGGCATTCCAGTACAACGAATGGCACAGGCCGAAGGCATCAAGCTAGCAGGTATGAAAGAAGATTTGCAAGCTAAAGTCATCGCACAAGACACAGCGATAGAAAAGCTGGTCAAAGCCATTTTGCGAAGCCGTGTAGGACTCAAAGATCCTAATAAGCCCATTGGCACGTTTATGTTCTTAGGTCCGACAGGAGTTGGTAAAACTCACCTAGCAAAAGAGTTGGCCAAGTATATGTTCGGTTCTGCCGATGCACTGATTCGTATCGATATGAGTGAATATATGGAAAAGTTCACTGTTTCACGCTTGGTTGGGGCACCTCCGGGATACGTAGGATATGAAGAAGGTGGCCAGCTGACAGAAAAAGTGCGCCGTAAACCATACTCTATTGTATTGCTTGATGAAATAGAAAAAGCACATCCGGATGTATTCAATATCCTGCTTCAGGTAATGGATGAGGGTCGTCTGACTGACAGTTATGGCAGAATGGTAGATTTCAAAAATACCGTTATTATCATGACTTCCAATATCGGAACCCGCCAGCTGAAAGAATTTGGACGTGGTGTTGGTTTTGCGACACAAAGCCGCCTGGATGATAAAGAATTCTCGCGAAGTGTTATACAAAAAGCTCTAAATAAATCATTCGCGCCTGAATTCATCAATCGTGTAGATGAGATTATCACGTTTGATCAACTTTCTCTGGAAGCGATAACAAAGATTATAGACATAGAGCTAAAAGGATTGTACGATAGAATAGAATCTATTGGTTACAAGCTTGTTATTGAAGATAAGGCGAAAGAATTCATCGCTAGCAAGGGATATGACGTACAATATGGCGCCCGTCCTTTGAAGCGCGCAATTCAAACCTATCTGGAGGATGGTTTATCCGAGCTCATCATTTCCTCGTCTTTAAAAGAGGGAGATACTATTCAAGTAACCCTTAATGAAGAAAAAGGCAAATTGGAGATGAAAGTTGTTTCTCTGGAATAGAGTTATTTCCTGAATAAGAAAATAATTTAAGGTGGGTTCTATCAATTCCATTTTTTATTTCTTGCATAAGGCAGCAGAACCCTTTAACTGTCTTGAGCAAGAT